>JAFGFI010000028.1 GCA_016931185.1 Anaerolineae bacterium | reverse complement strand
TTCAAGCTCAGTGATTCACGTAATGCCACACCTTTTAGCAATTTTTCTGCATAATCCATCATAGGATCAGAGGCCCTAGCATCGTAGTCAGGTAAAATAAAATAATCAGGTGTAATACGTTTCAGCGTCTCAAAATACGAACGTGGATAAACAATATCAGGCGTAACAGAAGCAGCAAAGGGACCACCCACCACAATGCCATTCACAGAACGTGGTGGAACCATATAAGGAAGGTTAATGACAATGGATCTTCCACCCACCTGACTCAGGATATCAAAGATAGTTGGAGATTTAACATGCGAAGCATTTGTGATTTGAAGATCATAACTCTGAGAACGACGACAGACAAAATCATACAATCCGTGTTTACCCTGGTTCACACCTGTCATAAATGTCACCCAAGCAGGTGCAGAAGTAGGCTGAATAGTGGAACGTAAACGTCCAGAACTGCCCTCTGCCAGCAATTTATGCAAATTTGGCAGATATCCCTGATGTACCCACGGCATTATCAAATCAAAATCCGCACCATCTATACCGATGATAAACACACGTCGTTTTAACTCCATTTTCATCATTCCCCTTGATAAAAAACTCTGATAGGGTTTTTGAATCTAATCTCACGTAAGGTGGCAACTTGCGTTATACTCCAAGTTGCCACCCAAAGCCCTAACAGGTTTATTTAAATTAATGCACAATATCCCGATCTTTATTCACCAGATCAGTAAACTCACTCACCATATCACCCAAGTACTTTCCCAACCTTTTCCAAGAAAAATCCTCAGCCGATTGCAACACCGCACTGGTCATGGTTTCCGCCAAATTTTCTTGAAAATAACGCACAATCGCTTTAGTCAGGGCCTTTGGATTTTGAGGGGGAACAAGTAATCCCGTCTTTCCTTCTATCACCACATCACCCAACCCCCCTACTAGGGTCGTAATCACCGGTAACCCAAATCCCCGTGCCATCTGCACCACACCACTTCCCGTCACGCTACGATAAGGTGCCACCACCACGTCGGCGGCAGAGAAATAAATACTGACTTCATCATTGGGAATGTAACGATCATCAATCCTGACAACACCCTCAATACCTAATTTTTGGATCGTGGTTTGACACGCTACCTTATCATCCCAGAATTCACCAGCGACAAGCAACTTGATTGCAGGAAGTTGTGCTTGAATCTGAGGTAAAGCTATTAAAAGATCATACAATCCCTTGTATTCACGCACGATTCCAAAAAAAAGCAAAGTCGGCGCATCTAACGCAAGCTCTAATTGCTCCCTTGCGACAGCTTTTGATACCCGTGCATCAGAAAACATATCATAGACCGGATGAGGCATAACAACAGTAGTCGCCTGAGGTAAAATATTTAACAAATTTAGCTTTTCTGCATCTGATTGCACAATAAAACCTGTCCCCCAACGCAATACCATTTTCGTTAATCCTCTATGCCACCATTGAGTCTCATGAGGCAAAACATTATGACAGATAAAGATTAAGGGACGATGTAAAAAAAGTTTATTTCCTACTCCCAAAACTACCCACAATAATGCCCAAAAAGGCGTCCACCATTGTAAGACAATCCCGTCGGGCTGATACCGACCTAAACGTATAAACGTCCATAACCAGCTTAGGGGATTCAACGAATCAATCCAATACTGCACTCCTTCAATTATCATAGGCCGCGTAGTAGGATCTCGATCACTCTGACCAGGGAAAAACCATTTAGGATACTGTCGCCTAAATGAAACAAGAAGTACTTCGTATCCTATCTCCCGTAAAGTACGATATAACATAGTCGTATAATGGGCAATACCACCACGGTAAGGATAAACAGGACCTATCAGAACGAAGCGCACCGATCTTGCTCCAACGAACTAAATATTGTATTTATTATAATCCACATAAAATTAACACTGTTCAAAATTTTATTCATATCACAGGCATATCTTATGGGCAAACCTGAAAAATGGAAACCCCATCTCTTTCATAAACCAAGGTTACATCCGCCGCCGCATCCAACTGTGCCACATTCAAACCTGCACCAGAAAAATTACCCTGTTTACCTATATAGATAAAATCAACTCCGAAATCATACAAAGCCTCAAGTGCAACTTCCAATTTCTGGGGCTCTTTTGAAATTTCCTCTACATACCGCGACATTTCCACAATATGCGACTGATAACTCCAGTCACCAAGATGATTAAGCATGACTCCGACTGTAGTTTTGCGCCCCGTAAAGTAGGGAATCCAATAGCCAGCATCGGTACCATGCGGAGCATTGGGCAACCAAAAGTAAGTATTAACCGCAAATAATGCATCTTCAGGCGTATTTTCTCGAATCCAGGCCATCGCAGTCATATCATCAGGGGTCACAAAAAAACGATAGGGCTCGACATTATCATAAACTTGTAAATCACTCACATAATCATACGCTGCAAAGCAACCTAATCCCACAATCCCGACCAACATTAACCGCGTTCTTAATTTATCCGAAGCCGTTTGCCAAATACGTCCTAGTTCGTACAAACCAGATCCTATCACTATACCTATCGGCAAATATAACATCACTAAAACTGCCCCAAGATTAGTCAACTTCAGAATACGAATACCTAATATATATAAATTTCCGATGAGAAACAACAAAACCACCCACAAGGCTACAACGATCACTAACTCATTACGTCGAATTAGACCGATCACAAAACAGAACAACAAAACAATCAGTAACCATGGATACACAGTCAAATAATAAAAAGACTGCCAGTCAAATGTGAAATAGGCTTTGTTTGCTGACTCGATCACACTTGAAGCTACTAATTGGGTGATATCGCGAGTACGATTCGCCACATAAATCTTTAAGGCTGGCCATAAAACCGGAGTCACCCACACTAAAGAGAGAATGGCAATGAGCATTATCCCCATGCTAACTCGGGTTATACATTTATGTCGCGCCGCAATCCAGAGTTGTTTTGCAACTAAGAGACCAAGCAAACAGAGATAAAACAAAGCTACGGTGAAATGCAAGGTAAATACAGCCGCATTCAGGAGAGAAACGAAGAAGATATGCCAACCAAGTTTGGACGTATCATTTGAATCGGAATGTTGCCACATCGCAATCACATCCACGGTCATCCAACATGCCACCAGCAAAACCGTCTGGCTGGATACCTGAGTAAAACGCCCCCAGTTCACGTAAAATGCCGGTTGATGTGAAAGCAACCCAACCGTTAGTGCCCCAATGACACCGGCCCACCGGCCAACGTTACGATCTAGGACAAAATATACACCAAGACCGCACAATCCATTTAATACCTGTGCCGTCCATAATAATGCAGTATACGCCGGAACTTGCGCTAACCACTGTACCGGCGCAGCAAGTGCATATAATCCTAGATGATACTGTCCCAATGGAATCGGAAAATATGGCTCCATATCCAAGGGTAATTGGCCATTAACTGCTGTAAGATGCGTGAGCAACACATGATGTAACGAATCCGACCACGCTGGATAGGGATGATCACGGATAAACCAAATTCGGGTAAACAATGTAAGGCCCAAAATAATAATGGTGCCAATTTCCATCCAGTTCAAAGTGAATATCTGTCGCCAATCACCGCGTAACTTCCAAACGATGATCATAACGAAAACTAAAAGCAATGCACTTACTTTATATGGGCCTAATGTCAACCAGGGTAAAATAAAGCGCAACCCATAGAAAAAGATAGGATAAAACGCAATACTCAAACTGACAGCTACAATCCAACGTTGTAATCCCACCCAACAGCGCCAAGTGCCACTCAAAGCCAAGAATGCCCATCCAGGCAGCAAGCACATACTGGCTAATACAACAATCAAACGAAATTCCATAAACACTCACAATAACATTTTAAATAGCAGAACATATACTAAGAAGGCAATTTTTGTGCCAGATAACAAACATGCCACGTCGCTAAATCCTTCAAAATTCCTGGCAATTTCGTTGTATTTAGCCCGCTTAAACGTGTATAGATACTGGAGATCTCAAAATGACCATCCAGGATCAACTGTTTGACATCGTCAATTTTCAACGGATAGAGTCCCCAACTACCATAACACGTAGCGTAATCTCGAAAATGTGTTCCATAGAGCCAGTTGACAATACTAATCGCTAAGCGTTCACCTAAGAAATGAAAAGGTTTGAAATTATGGCCTCCCATCATTGCCAGGGAATAAAAGGGAGGAAAAGATAGATAAAGATATCCTCCAGGTTTTAAAACACGCCAGGCTTCAGCTAACAACTTATCTGGTTCAGCAAGATGCTCTATCAGACTACTACAATAAATCAAATCAAAACAATTTTTCACAAAAGGAAACGGGCGCGACAGATCCGCAACACAAAAAGGGATATTCATCCGAGCAAAAAATTCATCCGAGCGAAAGTCAGTTGCGATCAAGCGTCTCGCTTGCCGGTTCAAAACAAAAGCATAACCGCCATACCCCGCACCAAGTTCCAAAACACACGATTCAGCAAAATGGATTCCTCTCGCCTGTAACTCACCAACAGACGCCTGAGCAACATATTCTTGTAATTCTCGATACTGTTTTGGAGACTTCTGCCGTTGTAAACCCAATTTAATAAGTTTGAACATTTTCCTCTAATAAAGTTTCACAAATAGAGGGATAAGGCCGACTTCAAAAGTCACTGTCCCTGATACAACGGGAAGTTCGCTCACAAAGTCGCCATCACGACTGGTTAGTACAGCAGCATTCGCTGCTGGCAAACTTACAGTCTGTGTTGTTACATTAGACCACAAGACATAAACTGAATATTTCTCCCCACCAAATTCATACGCTTCAATTCCTTCTGGAACTTCAGTATATATCCCCCTTGAAAACAATCCCCCTATTTGCTGAGCAAAAGTCTGATAAGTTGTATATCCATTGATGGGTTGATGCTCTGCTCCAATCAACCAACGATGAACTGCATTATCAGGCAATGGATGTTCTGCTATATCAAACCAGAAAATATTATCAACCCCAGCTCCAAAACCACGGGCAAAGTTTTTTGCGATAAAATCCCGTTGTTTCTCAACACTCCCAGCAATTTCAGGAACACCAACATCGTTAACCCACATACCCGTTTCCGTCACCCAAATACGCTTCTGATATACGCCATTACGCGCCATCGTGTCATAGATTTCGTTCACTTTATGAGCCATTGTTGGGAACTCGTTCTGATTGATAGGATAATAATGCAAACTCACCCCATCAAAATACTGTCCGGCCCCATACTGCAACGCTTTATCAAAGAAATCTCGGACGAAAATATCCCAGGCATCGTAAGCCAGCCCGCCAAAGAAAACCAACGCAGTAGGATCCAACTGCTTTACTTTAGCGTTAAAAATCCCCAAGTGCTGTGCATACGCCTCTGGGTAGTATCCCCAACATCCAATCACAGGACCGTAGTGGTGAGGGCGCGCGCCATCAGGTTCATTGACAAACTCCCAGGCCCCTGCCACATCTGCATATCGAGACACAACAAGGTCAAGGAAATTTTCCAATGCCAGTGTATCCGAAATAGGGCCACAATTTTCTTCCGCCGCCCAGTCAGGAGGAGCAAAAACAATCACAATCGCCTGCATTCCCAATTCCTGGAGACGTGCAAATACGGGATCATAATCATCCCACTTATACACTCCTGGCGAGACTTCTACACTCAACCAAGAAAGTGGAACCCGCGCCCAGGTTATCCCCATCTCTTTGATCACCGGAAAATCATAGGCCAAAACATCTGATTGCGTAATTATGTGCCCCACATCTGCACCCAATTTGGCCAAAGGTATTTCTTCACGGCACACAAAGGGCAGAAATATTTTCACAGGCGTTATGATGAGAAGCGTATCGGTAACTTTAACTGCGATCTCAACATCGCTTACCGATGTCACCGTCATCCCCACATAGTCTAAATCTCCCACTACCGTATCTGGCGGAATATCTACTTGCACAGAAAACGCTGCCGTTTCTAGTTCCCCTAACATAAGAGGCACTTGTATTGTCTGCTGTGCAGCATCCCGGACAATCACCTCCCACCCTCGCGCCGATACCGCACTTACCGTAAAACTATCTGTGACAGGTCCCGTATTCGTAAAAACGTGCGTGAAATATACCCGTCCTCCGGGGATACTCTCACGGTGCTGAGACGGCGAAAGGCTAATTCCCGGCACACGGTACACATGGGTCACATCTGTTGCCGTCACAAACAGTGAAGCACTGACCATCGATGTTGCCGTGATGATGGTATGAGCAACCGTACCGCTCATCACCAAGGTTGGGACAGTCATACTGACTCCAACGGTGGCACTCATGCCCGGGCCTAGCGTAACAGGCAACACTACTGTAGACTTAACCTGACTAACCAATAAAGTCAGCGGCCATGCCAACGATGAGGCCGCCTCTAAAATAAAGGTATCTGTCACCGTTGTCTCATTGCTCAGAGTATGTGTATAAGCCAGTGTTTCGCCCGGCAAAGCCCTTAGGCTATACCCTGGCGAGATAACCCCACGATCCGGCAAACGTTTTTCCATAGAATCACAAGCATCGTTTATATGTTGTGAACATCCCGGCGACTGTTCCAAACATTCGCTCTGAACTTCAGATTTGCTTAATTTATTAAGCAACATAATCATCAGCACAAAAAGCCCCACGGTCAAAAGGACTCGATTCAATATCTTCTTTCCCATCATTTTTCCCCTCCTGATAGAGTTTTCAGCGATCGTACAACTTGCCCCTAGCATATCACAGAACACTCAGCAACAGGGGAACTGCAAACATCTCTGGATTTTTCCGGAGAATCAATACAAAAAAGACTTGTTATCAGTTTAGCACGATCAGAGTACGGTCTTCTAAAACAGGCTAATCGCAAAATCTACGAATCAAGAAACACTCTGTCCCCTTGCGTTGAATTTTCGTCGTTTATAAGAATTGCCCCAAGATCTGAGCCAGTCATCTGCCTTTCCAGTTCCAACTTACGCACACGATACAGGGTTTCTTCCAATATCTTGCGGTTAAAACCAATCAAATCGGTTACCACCCCGATCAAACACACTTGAAGCCCCGCAATCAACAAGATCGAGGTCAGAATCAAAGACTGGACATGACCACTTCCGAAACCTCCAAAATAAAAATACAAAAACCGCATTCCCAAAGCTATCCCGGTAGCAAGCATTAAACCGCCAATCAAAAAGAAAATCCGCATCGGACGATACATGGTATAAGAGCGCAGAATCGTCGCGGTTGAATACAAAATATATTCAGGAATATTGCGCATTAAGCGCGAGGAGCGGGTTTTAGGATTGATGTGAATAGGCACATATTCCACCGCCATCCGGCGCGCACCAGCCTGAATCAATGACTCCAGTGTATAAGAATACTGTCCTGAAATAATCGTGCGCAACGCCGCTTCCCGACTCAGCGCGCGGAAACCACTGGTCGCATCAGGAATAGAAACGCCGGCGGCCCATGCTACTACCCAACTCCCCAACTGTTGCAAACGCCGTTTGATAAGAGAAAACTCGGCAACCGTAGTGACACCGCGATCTCCCACAACAATATCGGCCTGACCATCGAGAATCGGCTTCACCAACTGCACAATATCCTTTCCACGATATTGGTTATCCGCATCCGTATTGACAATAATATCCGCTCCAGCTCGCAGCGCGGCTTCCAATCCAGTTATAAAAGCCGCTGCCAGTTTCCTATTCCTACCGTGACAGACAATGTGCTGTACCCCCAGGGAACGCGCCACTTCAACGGTACGATCCTTGCTGCCATCGTCAATAACCAACAACTCAATTTCATCCACACCCTCAATCTGGGTTGGCAAATCACGCACAGTTTGTGGAAGTGTTTTCTCCTCATTATAACAAGGAATTTGAATAATCAATTTCATGTCTTTCTCTACTCCAGCGTCACATCATCAATAAAGAAATTGCTGTTTTCAGTATCATCAGTTTCTACATGAAATTGAATATCTACCGTCTGCCCGGCATAAGCACTCACATCCACACTAAAGGATTGCCACGTCTTCGTACTTTCAGAGAAACATAAATTAAATGTATGCAATACCGTATCTCCTACTATCACATAGGCAAAATCCTTACCGCACGCATCTCTCGTTCCCGAAACATACCAAAAAGACAAAGTCTTACGTGTTTCAGGAATCGTCACTTGCTGTCCAATCGTAGAAACTTCATTAAAATTTCCACCTAACCATGCTAACCATTGTCCACTATGAGGCAATAATCCCTCAGGATAGTAATTAACAATCAAGTCATACCCGGTAGAAGATTCTTCCGCCCACGATCCATCCACGCCACTCTCAAAATTCCCATTGCGGATGGGGTCCGGAAATGGCACGGTCACCGTCTGCGGTGTACTCCACGCCCCCAGGCCTGATATATTTTTGCCGCGTACGCGATATATATAGGTGCCCCCCTCTTTATCCGAAATCTCATACGTCGTCGCCGTATACTCGGCAAGAAAAATCGTACCATTCTCCTCTAAATCATACGCGTCGGGAGCAGACCCCGTACCAGGCGACCAACTCACAATGTAATTATCATCCTGGTCAGCATTATCTATAGGATACAGCATCGGCGCGGCGGGTACAGGGGGCAGAGGCTTCAAAATCAATGGCAAATACACACCAAATCCGACACGTGTCAGCGTATAAGCTGCGTTATCATCAGGATAGGCGTCGGGTTTGTCACTGCCAACCTCAACCCGATTCAACAACACGCCCGTCATACTCACCGGCACAGATACAACAAGCGTATACGTGATAGGCATATTTATGGCGAGTGTCCCTTGAGGAACACTACAAGTAAATGTATCCGAAATCACCACAATGCTATTAGCGCACGTAGGATAAACAGACGCCACGAGCGTGCCCGGCGGCAAAGTCTCTGTAAAGATCACACCCGATGCAATGACATTCGCCTGATTCGCCATCACCAACGTATAAGTCAACGACGATCCGGGGATCACAATCAGGGCGTCAGTAGTTTTTGAAATGGTAAGGTCTGGCAACATAGCGTCCAACACGGTGAATGATGCTGATAACACAGCCGTCACAGCCGGCGAAGAAGCCACCATCACATCCCACACACCAGGCGTCGCCCCTGACAGATCAAATGTCGTCGTCATGACCGCCCCACTAACATCCACCAGTGTATGAGTACCGGTTAATATCTCGGAGCCGCGTCTAAGCAACGCACCTGTGGTCTCGGTAAAGTTTTCTCCATAAAGCGTAGCCGTGATCGTGGCATTGTTCATCGCGCGCGCGGGTTGAATAGCAGTGATCCTTAATGTCCCAGGTAGAACAATCTCGCCATCTACAATCAATGCAAATGGCTGCGGGCCTTGCGGCACATTGTATCCCATAACTTCCACCTGCCATTCTCCAGTCTCAGGTATCTCAATATAGACATTTTCCACATTGTTGAGCAGATCCATACTACCACCAGCCTGCGACCAACCATTGTTGAAACGATTTCCCCAATACACAGTGCCATCTGAAGCTGTGACGCGCAGATTGAGGTTATTGACTAACACTCGCCCCGCGGCCACAGAACCGGGATAGTCAGTCCACGCCAATGTTATTTTGAATGGCTGCTCTGATGATTGCACATTGTAAGTATACACACGTGTGACCCCGGTTTCCAGGCCATCCACTTCATCGACAAACAGCCGCTGCCCTGATGTAGAAGAGGCTACCGCCGCCGCAAGATTTACCCGTCCCCACCCTTCGTGTTGGTTAGGGATCGGCAATGCGGCTTCCTGACCGGAATAACCATACCCCGCAATATCTACCGCCGAGTTAATTAACGTCGCTTTGATCAGTGCTGCACTGGGATCGGCCCATCCTTCATCCCGAATGTAATACTCACGCACCACAGTCGCAGCCCCTGTGACTAAAGGGGCTGCCATAGAGGTTCCGCCCATAAATATATAGTCAGCATCGTAAATTCCCCAACCGGTGCCCGAAGCCATCGAAGAACGTACCGACACAATGTTTGTTCCCGGCGCGACAACGTCGGGTTTGATCCGTCCGTCCGCTGTTGGGCCTCGACTACTAAACCCCGCCAATTCCTCCCGATTGTCGGAAAGGAGGTCATCGCGCGTAGGATTAACTTGAAAATCTGAGGGCCATGCCTGCCCCCACGTGTAACGGTAGCCTCCTGAACTGCGTTCGCTGTCAGAAGCCCCAATGCTCAGCACATTCTTGGCCGTACCGGGGGGAAGTATCGAACTCTCATCCACAAATCCATCCTGATCAGTATCGGTTCCCGAATTGCCTGCCGAGACTACTGACAACATATCGGGATGTTCATATAAGAACGTGTCAAATTGCGCTGCCGTTATATCATATTGTCCTAGTTCACCCCCACCCCAACTAACATTGTGGATACGCACCCCCCAATCATAAGCCTCCCCTAACACTTCCCCAACATCGTCTGGAATACCGGTCAAATAATATCCCTGCGGCTTCGAACATGTGGAAGGCGTATTCGTCCAGGTTGTATACTGTTCAAGAGCTTGAAAAGTCACGGTGGCTTCATATCCTAAACCCTTGAGCTGTCCTTCAGAACGCGCCCCGTTTCCAGCCACTGAGCCAGTAACGTGGGTTCCGTGCCCGGAGTTCACATCCGCTGCTCCATCATCTGCGCCAACATTGGCAATCTCACAGCCGCCACCATAATTAACGTAAACCACAGGCCAACTGCTAATGTGAGCCACACGCCCGCTGAAATCTGGGTGGATGGTTTCTGGATTCCCGGTATCCAGTCCTGTATCAGCCACCGCAACTGTTACCCCGGCGCCACTCAATCCATGTTCCCAGGCCGTCGCACCATTCATGATATCAGCACCGCCCACATCATTCAACGTCTGTCGCAAATAATAAGGTTCAATCCAGATCACATCCTCCAGTTGTGCTATTTGTACTACCTGTTCCTGATCCAACACGGCCACAAAATCACTTCCATACGCCCGCGTGTGTACGGAGAATGTACGCAGTACACGACCTGTTGCAGCACTATCTGCCCACGGGGCAAGCACAACACGATAACTACGTGTGGCGGTAGTGCCCTCCTCTCCAATCGAGGCTATATCAATATCCGCAGCCAGCTTATACACCGGTTGATAGGGACCCACCCAACGCACAAAAGGCAATGATGCTACAGCAGATTTTGCGCGCGCGTCGAGATACGTGAGAAAGGCATAATCGGGCACATAGTCACCCAATTTACCGCCGGCGTCCAAAACAGCCTGTTTCCATGCAGACTGTACCGGCCCCGTAAACTGCACAATATATATGCCATTAGATTCTGTCACGACCTTTGGCTTCATCACATTCACTGATTTGGATACCTCGGCCGGAGTCTGAAGTGGGTCAAAGGCTTCCCGCGCTAAATATACAAATACCGGTGAAGTATCTGTGGTCATTTCGGTCGTCGCTGCTGGCACAACAGCCATTTGGGTATATCCCGGCTGTGAACTTCCCCAGAACAGCCCAAGAAGGGATACCAAACTTATAAAACTACACACCCTTGTCCAGTGACGATGCTTTTTGAACATTTTTCCTCCCTTGAAAATCGAAAACTGGCAAATTTAAAATTGGCAAAGGGAAAGCGCGGCTACAGCCTAACACTTGTACGCGCTATCCAAGTTTTTTAGCATCATGACTACTTCAGTAAAGTCAGTGATAGTGTATCATACCATAAGACAGAACACGAAGCCACTTCCTGGCATTGTTGAATGTGTGCAACCTGTGCTTGGGGCGTAAAATCTGTCCAGGCAGTATCCAAAATGACGGTAATATCATACTCATAACCCACAACCTGGGTCGCGGCGGGAAATGTATTGCGGAATGTAAATGTATGCGCGATGTGGTCGGGAAGGTTGATCAAAACGATATGCTCGCCAGGAGGTATACGGGTCAGATGATCGTCCAATTGTGTAAATACCGCCCGGCTCACCGACGACGAGTGATCAAACCACGCGCTGCGATATAATAGGACACAGGTGTTCATTCCAATAGACAACAAAATCATAAGGGTTGTCAGCCCCCGCCAGAGCGTGTGTTGGAAATGTTCCCCCCTTCTAACACCGCGCCAGGCTCCCACCAGCCCCATAGCCAGGGCCAATGCAATCCCCATAGAGGATAAAAAGATGGAACGCTCAGCAACAATAAAGATCACCGGCGCAAGGCCCAAACCACTCCATAATACTGCAAACAAAAGCGTCCTTGTATATGCCCATACCTGCCAAATTTTCGTTTTCATCCACAACCAGAGGAACATCACAACAATCAGGCCAGAAGATCCCATAGCTAATAGGGGTAACACAGGGAACGCGCGCCATACAGAAGCAGAAGTCAAAAAAGCATAGTTGTTAGGTAATGCAAAGATACCAATTAACACATAATAGACGCCGTTCATCAGCAGCCGGGGGAGCGCGTAACTAACGGCGGATGTATAAGCACTTCCCATTGGGAGTCTGAAGAGCAGAAAAGCCAACCATAAACCACCAATACTTAACCCAGGAATTAGCAACAATCCAGGAGAAGAACAAGACGCTCGTGCTGCAAAGTCACGCGCACTATCACCCCGTAGTTTGTGTCCCAGCAAATTTAAAAGATCATATCCGGGAAGTACCAAGGGTAAAAGTAAAGATGTCTCCTTTGACAGCAGTGCTAATCCACATCCTACACAAGCGACGCCAAACCAGAGCCAGTGCCCCGTTTTACGAAAGATGAGATAGGTTATAGCAGCGGTAGAAATAAACAGTGCAGTCAATAACTCATTCGTCGCCGCGAACCACAATACAGGTTCGGCGTGAGGAGCAAGTACGGAAAACAGGAGTAAAGTTACTTTTCCTACCCGCGCATCGTCCGTCAACAAATACCCTAAAATTCCCATATTGGCCGCAACCCATGCATATACAATAAGACTCATGAGACGATAAGGCCAAACAGTCAAACCAAAAAGCTGCCAACATAATGCCATAAAAACATCATGCACAGGACGGTACCAACCGGCACGTGGCTCGGTAAACCAGGCGGGAATCTCACGCGGTATGAATTCTATATTTCGCAACAGAGCAGGCCAATCATCAGAACAAAAATAGTTGTTCAAACCCGAAGCAAATAAGAGGAAAGCCAGCAGCAATGCTAACGCGTAATAATTGAGATAGAGATAATACCCTTGCTTTTGTCTCGTTACCATACACACTTATCCTGCAGCCATAAGCTGCGTTATAACACCCTCAGCAGTACGCCGCCACGTAAATTGTGCAGCGCGCGCAATACCGGCTGTACGCAGGTGCGCGCGCAATGCACTATCGTCTAACAAGCGCGCCATCGCGTGGGCAATTTCGTCAGTATTAAAAGGATCCACCGTCAACGCCGCCTCTCCCACCACTTCCGGCAAGCTGCTGACCTTGCTGGTGATTACAGGTGTACCACAGGCCATCGCCTCTACAGGGGGTAACCCAAAACCCTCATACAATGAAGGATAAACGAGCATTATGGCCTGGCGATAAAAACAGGGTAAATCTTCCTGCGCAATAAAGCCTGGTAAAAATACACCAGCTTCTCGCGCGCGGGCTAACAAAGAGTGGCTTTCCCACCGTGGTGTCCCCCCCCAGACCATTGGCGGCATTGAATTCCGGTGTTGTTGTAAGCTCACATAAGCATCTAGTAAACGCCCCAGGTTCTTGCGAGGATGGATATTACCCAATGCGAAAATATAGTCACCGTCCACCCCATATTCAGCCAGGCGCGCGCGGTCGGCACGGACGCAGGCATCCGGTGCTTCTTGCTCTGCTTCTGTAAAAGGCCGAAATATCGCACTTACGCCATCGTATATCAAAATAACCTTCTCCGGCGTGAGCTTATAAAAACGGAGGATTTCTTGCCGCGAAAATTCAGATCCCGTCAGAACCCAACGCGCTTGCCGTACCGCCCGGCATGTCAACCCATACATATACCACGCAATCGTGCGGGGAAAATACTCAGGATGCGCAGCAAAGGACATATCGTGGACAGCCACAGCGCTCTGACACGGCAAAATAGGGGGCATAAAAAAATTCGCCAGGTACCAATCCGCACCTAAGCGACGTAAAACCCGCGTCTGCTGCCATAGAAAAAAGGGTAAGCGTCGATATGGCCCCAGGCATACTTGTGGAAAAATAGAGGGAAGATTTAAAGGCACACCCCAATCACAGGTTAACAAACTTACCTGGATATCCGGCTTAAGCTGCGCCAATCCCTCTATCAGCCCCATAATGTATTGCTCATTACCCCCGCGTCCTCGCCCAACTTCTGTAGCATTGATAACCAAATGCATACTATTTTCCTCGTTTTTTCTATTTTTACAGCAATTACCACGTTATTTCAAACCTTTGACCAAGGTTACATTTTATGCTAGAATGACATTCTGGTCAAACAGATAATCAGAATGAAGCTCAATATTATACTCTTAAATTGGAATGCCCTGGACGACACACGCCATTGCCTTGATACTATCAATACTTGGCGCAACATTCAGACCACAACGTATGTGGTAGACAATGCTTCCACCGACGGCAGCGCGGACATCATTGCACGCACATATCCTGATACTGTGTTAATTCGCAACGAGAGAAATTTGGGGTTCGCCGGGGGCAACAACCGCGCCCTCGCCATTGCGCTGCAAAAAGGGAATGTGCCCATTCTGTTACTCAACAACGATGCCTATATTGCTGAAACCGATGTCATCCGATTACTGGGAATACTGCGCGCTGCCCCCGATATTGGGGCTGTGGGGCCATTACTCTTTGATGCGGCGGAACCTGAGCGATTGCTCTCAGCCGGGGGGCGTAGCCCGCTACATCATCAAACGCACATCCTCACCCTATCACCTGGCCCGCCTCTACGCACAGTAGACTATATTCCAGGTACCGTAATTATCATCAAAGCTGATGTTTTCCGCCAGGTAGGATTGCTGGACGAGGATTACTTCTTCGCCACCGAGGTTGCCGACCTATGCCTGAGTGCGAAACGCGCCGGGTATCTGACGGTCATTGACACTGAAGCGCGTGCTTATCACATGCTTGCCCGCTCTTCAAACCTACGCCATACTTTGCACACTTACTATATCATCCGCAACCGTTTCCTCTATATCCGTAAGTTCCATCCCCGGACCAAAATCCCCCTTAACGGCGTCTGGGGAGCGTACAGTCTCGCGTTAGCCCTCAAAGAACACTTGAGCGGCCATCCTGCAACCGCTAGAGCTATGTGGCTAGGATTCAGCGATGGGATACGGGGATGGTTTGGCGGGCAAAACGCGCGAGTGTTGGCCTACTGCGAGGGGGCAGGATCTGATGCACCAACAGGATAGAGTTCTTTATCATCTCACAGTGTTGCCACCGAAGCTGCCGGCATGCGAGGCGATCTCACAAGAGATGAATATACTGCGCGCGCATTTCTATGGCGACGTGATTTACCTCAATCCCAACCAGGGTTCGCCGCTGCCCATGCCGCGCCTGTTGTTTGGCTTTCACCAACTCAAAGCATTACACCAGCGCGAGCTAACCTATGCGCTACATCACATCTACAACGCCGACCCCTTTCCCTACCCGGTACTGCGCTATTTGCGGCGACCGGTCGTCTATATGATCGACAGCGGCATCGGTTTAAACAAACCCGATGTAAGATTTTTCAATAGCCTGGCTGCCGTCACCGTGTACGACACCCGCAGCCAGGAACGGTTGCAACGTTGGGGCGTTCGCAATGTGTACCGTATCCAACCCGGCATTGATACAGAACGATTTACCCACACGCCACAACCTTTAGAGGGAGAGGTGCACTTGTTGGTCGGCTCTGCACCCTGGACAAAGGCGCAATTCGAGACCAAGGGCGTTAATGCATTGCTGGCTGCTGTGCAACAGTATAAGGATCTCAAATTAACCTTTCTATGGCGAGGGGTATTAGCTCAGGAAATGCTCTCGCGGGTCAAACGATTAGGACTCGAGGCACAGGTTAAGGTCATCAATCGCCAGGTGGACGTCAACCAGGAACTTGCCAACGTCCATGCCAGCATCACACTCGCGGCGAAACCCAGCCTCGTCAAGGCTTACCCTCATTCACTACTAGACTCCCTGGCGGCGGGAAAGCCTGTACTCGTCAGCCAAGCAATTCCAATGGCCGACTATGTCACCGCGACGAAATGTGGAATGGTCATTGATACCGTAACGCCCAATGATATCATTGCGGCTATTAAAAAACTCGCTTCATGCTATTCTGTGACAAGTGCTATTGCAAAAGAAATAGGCAAAAAGGACTTTTCATTAGAGAAAACAGTTATCTCATTCCGAAATGCATATCAGGCAATTTTATCAACTAAAAACCATAAAGAGTAGACATCATCAACATTGCAGAGTATACTGAAAGGCATAATAAAGGGGTATTGTTGCGGGCGGAGTACCGCCCGCAACAATATTCTCTTTTACCTACCGCTTTAGCGGTCTATTTTCAAGGGAGAAGACCTAAGATGAAACATACACACAGATTCCTAATTATAGCTATACTTTTGAGCCTGCTGCTTACAAATCATAGGGTGAATACACAGCCCCTATCAGCCTCAATACAAACAAATCCTATCACTGTTTTATTGGGATCAGCTCGTGTTAGAGAGTCTTCGCCTGTTGCGGCAGATTTTAATGGAGATGGGTATAAAGAATTGGTGGTCGGAACCGTAGAAGGCAAACTACATGTAGTCTCGTACAATGGAAGTGAGTGGGTTTCAGTTTGGTCACGACAGACAAATGACGACATTAACAGTGCCAGCCCGCCTAACCCCACAGAGGAGGGGAGAATTCGTTCCTCTGCTGCCATTGCCGATCTAGACAATGACGGGCATTTGGATATTGTCGTCACTGTGGGCGGTGATGCGCATCAAACTGACGACGCTGAGCGTAGAAACGGAGGGGTGCTTGTTTACCGTTATAACAGTGCATGGGATTTTTCATTGCTTGCGCCTGCTTCCGTCGGCTGTGTAACAGGTTGGCCGCAACCCTGTATTGATCAAATTGGAAAAGGAACCGGATTCAGCAATCCTGATGGATATTGGGACGGAATCGTAACCACCCCCGCCCTTGGTGATATTGACGGAGATAACGATTTGGAAATTATCGTGGAAGGTATTGATCGTCGCATCCACGCTTGGCATCATGATGGCACTACAGTAGAAGGGTGGCCGATCTCACAATGGGAAGGAGATGATCTATGGCGCGGCGGTATTTCATCCCCGGCATTAGGGGATTTAGATGATGACGGGCTACCAGAAATTGTTTTTGGAACTATGAGTGCTAAAGACCTGGGTGATATGGGTAAAGAAGGAACACTATGGGCGGTTAATGGAGATAGCAGCCTCCTTCCTGGGTTCCCTATTGAGACCGAGCAATACATCTATTCTTCTCCCGCACTGGGTGATATTGACGGGGACGATAAATTAGAAATTGTCGTTGGTGTAGGTACAGGTATCGCCAAAGCCAGAATGAACATCGTCTACGCCTGGAATCACGATGGCACACCGGTTCAGCAACCTGGCGGCCTCGCCTGGCCACAAGAGACACAGGATACCAATGATGCAACAACTGCCTCACCATCGCTTGGTGACATTGATGGGGATGGTGAATTGGAAATTGTCATTGGGGGCACATACCCCTACGGCGTTTATGAAAATAACCTGTACGCCTGGAATGTAGATGGCAGTCTTGTCCCTGGTTTCCCTATGAAACCACGCTCCCCCAATCTAGGCCTTAGTAGTTCTTTTCCAATGCCCGTAACGCCGATCTTAGCTGACATTGATGGCGATGGAACTGTGGAAATTCTGGTCACACATATGGGATCCCCAGGTGTCGCGATTGTTGAACCCAATGGCACAACCAGTGACTACACTACTTACTCATTCTCCGGTATGTTGGATACAGAACCCTTAGTTGACGATATTGATAATGATGGGCTACTTGAATTGATCGCTGCCGGGGAAGATCATAGTGTTGGACAATTCGGAGCACTCGAAATTTGGGATTTGCCCGGTGCGACTGCTTCCGCACGCCCCTGGCCAATGGCACGGCGCGACGTTATGCGCACCGGATTGCTTCCACTTGGTCCGTCACCAGAACTGGGGTTCCCCACAAATCTTAACCTATCTTGGTTCATCGGAGATAATGCACAAGTTACTCACAGCTTTGATATTTGGAATGAAAATGACGAGGGTGAATTTGATTGGCAGCTAACCACCTCTAATTCTTTACTCCAACTTACTCCCACTGCTGGAACAGCCCTGAGCGATAGAACCTCTATCAATCTCACCGTGGATACCGCAGGTGTACCCAGTGGCACCTCTGTCCTAGGTGCAATTACCGCCACCGCCACTTATGATGGAAAAGCCATTAAGGGTAGTCCCAAGTCCGCCACGGTCTCTATCTACATCGAACCACAACCAGAACTGGATATACCTGACGTGATAAACTTGTTACATCAAGAGGGATCGGGAAATACCACCGCAGGCAGTTTCCACATCAGGAATGCAGGAGGTGGATACTTCGATTGGCAACTCACTCCCCTAACCTCTGACATCCAATTGTCACCCGCGTCTGGCACATTAACAGATCATACAACCGTCAATATTACTGCCGATCTCAGCGACCAAGTTATCACGGGTTGGCTACCTATAGGAAGTTTCAACATTACCGCAACTGTGGACAGTACCCCAATTCAGGGTAGCCCCAAAACTGTATTCGTTAACGTTTTTATAGGAGACTTGAAATATGTATATCTTCCTCTGATCATTCGATAATGTCCATACATAATATTTCCAATCCGCGCGTGACTATTGTCATCCCCAACTGGAACACTCGCCGCTGGTTGCCCGGCTGTCTTGATGGGTTACGCGCGCAAACTTTCCAAGACTTTCAGATCCTTTTGATCGACAACGGGTCTACGGATGACTCGCTAGACTTTATCCGCGCACACTATCCCGAAGTCGAGATTATCAGTTTCGCCCAAAACCGGGGCTTCGCCGTTGCTGTCAATACGGGTATCCAACACACACATACAGACTATGTCGCCCTTCTCAACACCGATACTGTTCCACACCCCGACTGGCTATATCACCTGGTAGAGGCACTGGAACATCATCCCACAGATGTTGGATGTGTCGCGCCAAAAATGTTAAGTCTGACAGATCCCACTCGCATTGATGATGTGGGCGATACATTCAGTTGGTATGGATCGGCGCGCAAACGCGGGCTAGGAGAACTCGCAGAGACTTATGCCCAACCGGAAGAAATTTTTTCCGCAAATGCGGGCGCGGCCCTATACCGGCGCGCTTTTTTAGAGGATGTGGGATATTTCGATGAATCTTTTGTTAATTATTTTGAGGACATTGACCTAGGGCTACGAGGACGACTTCTCGGTTACCGCTATCTTTATATTCCCCAGGCCAAAATTTTGCATCAAAGCCACGGATCGGGATTGCCACGCGCGCGCTATGTCACATTGGTAACACGCAACCGGTTGGCGATACTTCTTAAAAACATTCCCGCCCTCTTACTCTTCAAACACAGTGGGACATTACTCTACGGGCAATTCTATTATTTGCTGGCATATAAAAAGCCGTGGCACTCTCTAAAAGGAACTCTGATGTTCCTCATCGCACTTCCCCACATTCTGCGACAGAGAAGGACAATCCAAAGAAAGAATAAGCTTCCTAACACGGTCTTGGATAGCCTATTGATCAATGAGTTAGGGGAAATTCCGTTAAAAACCCTGTTGGTTGACAAATTCAAGAAGAAGATTTGAGGATATATTTTCCAGTTTTATTATGAATGACGTTTCCAGCGAAGATAATCTTGTACTTGCTTAAGCAGTGCCCACACGCCATCGGTGCGTAGTGTGCGCCAAGTTCGACCTAACAAACGTTGCCATTCCGAGGGTGTAGACACTGTAGATAAATATGTTTTATCAGACGCAACATAGGGGGAACTGCAAAAGTCCACCAGCGGTTGCGCGACACGCTCCCAATGATAATCGGCAGCCACTTGAACAAAACGTTCGGCGTGTATGGCGCGTAAGTTTGAGGCATCCAACAACTTCAGGAGCAAAGCAGCTACACCTTCAACGTCGCCGGGAGCGACCAAGTAGGCCACACCGCGAGTAGCTAAGCCTTCCCCTAGCACATCGCCTTCCGTAGCTACAACTGGCAATGCAGCCCACATATAATCCAACAGACGGGTACGAAACGCAAAACGAGTTTCTACTGAATCCCGATGAAGGCTGATGCCAATATCGGCTTCCAATAAATAGTTCTGACGCTCATCATAAGGAATCCAGTCGTTAAAGAAGACGCAAACATCATAAAGTCCCAATGTCCTGCTTAATGCTATCGTTTCTTCAACCGCCTCCATCTTCGCCGCGTCGTGGTTAGGGCGTTTGGTGCCCATAAAAAACACTTTTACATCATTACGTTGCTGCCGAACAATAGCCATCGCACGCACTAGGGTTTGGGCGTCGAACCAATTCCAGATCCCCCCGCCCCATAAGATCACTTTGTCGGTCGGGGCTATCGTCTTATATACACCTTTTAGGACCTGTCGCGTATGGATTGGCGGAGTAGCAGGCAGTCCAAAGGGAACAACATCTATCAAACGCCGCAGCGTTGGATCATCCTGATACGTATAGGGATTGATGCGCCCCAATGCAGAAAGCATCCCTAACCAATAATCCCGTTGTTTCTCCCCAGCACATATAAAAAAATCGCCCGCTCGCAACTGCATCTGGAGCGCAGATAAAGATTTTTCATTAGCGTCTATCTGTTGTAGTAACTCCAATGTAGCATCGCGCTGTAATCCGGCCAACAGAAAAGGATCATAGATATCAAGTACCAGGGGTTTTTTAAGCCTAGCCAGAAAGGGATAATAAGCCAGTACAACACCCAAAGTTACAATCACATCACAGTCTTCCAATAATGAACGCAATTCTTGAACATTTTGACAGTGAAACACCCCGTTTAAAACAACTTGATGGGGAATAGGGGGAATAAAAGGTGGAATAATAAGTTTGGTTTGAAAGTGGTGGCCTAGCACCTGAGCTAATTCCCAATACCGGATGCCAGGGCCAGCCATCTCTATACCAATAACATCATTAGCAAGCAACGCGACAGTTCGAGATCCTGATAGCATTATTAGCTTAACCTATAAATTTTCGCAATGCATCCAACCACTGGGGGGCGTAACGGGGCACGATACGTTCCCGGTAAAGATAACGGGCAGCGTTTCGAGCGAGTTTATATCGCAAACGACGATTAGAAAGTAAAGTGTCTAATGCTTCTATCCAAGCCTCTGTCGTATTTTCGACCAGCCAGCCTGTCTCTAAATGGCGTACCGTCGAAGCATAAGCAGGAACATGGCTGAAAATACCAGCAGTACCCGTAGCACTATAGTCCAAAAACTTAATATCCGATTTACTGCGATTAAAAGCGGTATCACATAGCGGCGCAACCGCCACACTCCATTGAATACATCTTGAAAACCACGTGAGAAAATTAGGATAAGCTGCCATCTCAGGAGAAAGATTTATAACCCGCAATGGAATACCCTGCAGAGCCGCCAAAGTTGCTGACCGACCGGTCACGCCTAAGATGTGTAACTCGACTTGATCAGCATACCTGGCAGTCACTTCCTGCAAAGCAGGTAAAATCATCATTAAATCATTGTCATGGGTAAAAGTTCCCATATAACCAATAATTTTCTTTTTTCGCTCCAGAAAATGAGAGTTTCTTAACGCCACGTTCCGTAGCCGGTGTAGTTGCTGCCTTAGTGAAAAATGATAAGCTCCCCAGGGAAGACGACGGCCATCCAATAAACGATCATCCAATACATTGGGGATAATGACGACATTAGAATTACTCTCAGTAACCACTTCTTTCAACATCGGCGTGGTCACCACGATACCATTGGCCTGCCGGATTACAAAACGAAGCGTTTGAAGTAGTTCTTCACCTGGACCCTGCTTGTTCTTTTCATTTGCAAGTTCAAAAAAATTATCATCTAAAGTGTAAATCAGTTTAGCGCCGGTACTTCTGACATCCGCTAAGAGTTGCTTAACTTTAGCTAATGGAAAAGCAGGACGCCAAAAACGGTCGAGAATAACGGCATCAACCTTTTGCCCTTCGTATACCAATCCCGATGTTATCTCCAAATCGTCGTGAAAAACGGGATGGGTTAACGGGCGCAATAGGCGGATATACGCGCTACTATAAGGGCGAAGGTCAAGACCATATTCGTAGAGAATGTGAATCTTATAATGGCTCATAGATCACCAGATGGAAAAAGAGTATCTAAGATATTAAATGTCGGTTTAGCTGCTGCAAAATCACCTGCATCCAAAATCGCATTCCCCTGAATATGAACTCGCAGTTTATGATCCTTAATCAACAACCGCAACGCTTGCGAACACTCATCTAAAGAGGTCGTATCTACGACCAGACAATTCTCACGATGCCGCGCATAAGAACCAGCCCCCCCCTCTTTAGGAACAATTACGGCGGCGCCAGAAGCCATAGCCTCCAAAGCCGTCAATCCCATCGCCTGAAATTCTGAAAAGTCCACAAAGATATCCACTTCACTCAATAGACGCGCTACCTGCGCTCGGTTGAGTCTACCTGCCAACCTCCATGCAAAATCCTGTGGTAATTGCGCAAAGTCAGGGTCATTCATATCCGTGCCGAAAAGCCAAATATCCACTTGAGCGCCAACCTGTTTGGAGACACGACGCAGTACTTCCATCGTAAATCGCGGCGCACGGCGCTGAGAATAAGGACGAATCAGCGCAGCGACTCGCAAAGGGCGGTCAGGCCATTGAGATCCTGTAGGTGGGCGTTTCCAAAATCGATTCGCGTCAAAAAGAGAACCAATGATTCTACATTCCACCCCGATACGTTGCATAAGCTGCTGATGGATCCACTCTGTTGTACAAAAGCGCACCAAATCAGGCACAATAGTGTAAGAGTTCCACGCCTGTTCAAATGCTTCCGTATGTGCCGAATAAAAGTAAGGTTCAAAGTCCTGGATAAAATAACCCCGTACCAGGTCAGGAAGTTCTTCAATTGTAGGCAGCAACCAGTCTACGGTGAGACAGGCTGTAGCAACCACCGCATCATAGCGCCTGGCAATCTCTACAATATCCCCAACTTTCCCATAAACCATGGGAACCTCAAATTCCGGATAAGAACGTTCAAATTCCTCGCGATAAATATCCAGGTTAAAAATTTCCGCTTCTACCCCCATTTGGCGCATCAACCTGGCCGTCAATATAACAATGCCCGCTCCTCCCCCTACATCCATAACGGGCAACAAGAACAACACTTTTCGCCCCGCAAACCGATCATATCCTTTGCGAATCCAACCATAGGATTCAAACAGAGCGCGCGTATGGGAGCGAATACTTCGCATAACCAGACCATAACGACAAATCCTAACCCCTTGTTCCAGAATCTCGTTACCGTGTTTTCTCAAAAGCGCGGCGCTGGCTTGAACATCCAGTTGCTTTCGTCGCTCACTAGGATAACTGCGCCCCTGCGCGTGATAAATATAAGTATCATCCGCTAATACAAGCTGCCATCCGGCTTGACGTGCCCGTATACAGTAATCATTTTCTTCGCCATACCCGGCCCCGAAATTCTCTTCATCGAAATAACCAATTTGCTCAATAACGGCCTTACGGATTAGCATGCAAAATCCGTTCAGGAAAGGAAGTTGAGGATACATACGGGGCGAATATTGTGCTAACAGTTGCCCCATCTCTTCCAATGTCATCCCCTCAGGTAAGGGATTCATCGGCCAGTTATTGTCTCCCAACGGTTCCGCATCTGGAATAGATTGCCACGAAGCTGTATTAGAAAGCGGTCCCACGATGCCGATATGAGGGTCAGACCCAGCACAAGCTATAAAACGATCCAACCAACCACGAGGCACAATGGTATCACTATTCAACAATACCGTATAGTCAGCCTCGGAATAACGTAATCCGCGATTTGCCGCCAATGTATACCCTTGGGCTACATCATTTCTGAGCAAAGCGACGTAGTCGTGATTAACTACAAATTGAAGTAGGTACTCCTGTGTTTCTAGGTCGCTACCATCATCAACGAGAACCAGTGTATAGGGCCGCTCAGTTAAAGTGACCACTGATTCCAAACAGCGCTTCACATCATTAAGGGCATTATGAATACAGATGATAATATCCACAGACACCTGGTGTGGCTGAACAGGAGGTCGCTCTTCAATTAGTCCGATCTCAAACATTTTCCTCTGATAACGCTCAGAACGCCAGCGCCATCTTGCAAGGTGCACCTTATGTGAGAGATCATCGCCAATTAGATCAAATGCCTTTTTCAATTCTTTGAGTTGTCGAGATCGTATGGTGTCCAATAAAATTTGAAAGAGCTGATCTCTTATACTCCGTGGGGGCGCAATGCGCGTGCGCAATTGCTGTAATGCAAGCATAACTTTCCAGCCCGCACTGCCCTCTAAAGCATCCCAACGATGTGCAACTACATTATATTGATGTTGAAGTTCAGTGAGTTTATCATTCAGATCCTGAATAGTTCGATCTCGCCCGGCAGCTTCATCAAGTTCTTTGTGCAAAGTTGCTGTCAATATGGCAAGCATTTCGTCCTTCTGAGCTATCAGGGCATCCTTTTCTACTATGACACTGTCTTTATGTGTCAATTGGGCGTTTTGCTCAAGATTTAACAATCGTGTCGCCTGTGCATCTTGAAGTAAATGCCACAACCGGCGCTCATACGGCAAGATAACGCGATAAATTGGCTCTGATGTCTTCCTAAATCGCACAGCCCAATTTGTAATAAATGAAGCATTAAAATCCACATCGCGGAAAAAACCCTGGCGCGCAAAAAGTGCAGTCCAATAATCGGGGGGGTTAACATTGAAATGTGTTACTTCCTTGTAATCCAATGGCGAGGATGAAAATAAGACGTCATCACTATACTCACAAAAATTTCTCACCGCCAGTTCCGAGTCTTGAGGTGACATATGTTCCAGTACCTCAATAGATACGATAAGATCATAGGTTTGTGAGAAAGGCTCGGTTATAGATCCTACCCTACAGTAAGGCTGAATATCTGGGTGTACATTTTGGATAGCATATTCAGAAATATCTATCCCAAAAGCCTCGACACCACGGCGACGAAGCGCTTCAACCAAAAGTCCTATAGCACAACCAGCATCTAAAACGGTTTTGGGTTGAATGTCCTTGACAATACGTTCAGCAACTTGATCAAAAAAGTCCAACCAGGGTGCTTCACGTTTATAGGCTATCTCACCACAATTATGAGCATAATAATGAGCATCATATAGTTTGGATAAGTTATCAACCATCACTTCCTATTCTCCATCATTAAGGCAACAACACAACAAACTAAGGAGATGACCATGACCATTTGCCGTTAAGCGTTACTATGCCATACAACTCCTGGCTCTCAGCACGATACACATGAAAAGGATATAATCGATCATGGTAATCATACGTCTCACTATTGTATTGATTCACAACAGCAACTGAAAGTAAATAACTTCCCTCCAATAGATTTAAAGCAGGTATTCGATAAGTTATGATACCGTCACCTTTAATTTCGGGAATAGTCAATTGTCCAAACTTAGTATTAGGGCCACAAATATGTGTTCCATTTTGATGGTGAACTGCCAACCCAAATATCGGCTCGACTACCTTATCTTCAGCATGATAATGGAGACGAATCTCTACCGGATCACCAGTCTCAAAAGTAGTCCCAGGCATTCCATTGACATACAACTCAACCCGTACAATTTTGACCTTACCGGTCCCCCACCGCTGCTTTTCCTCAGGTTCTTCAATTGGGGAACTTTCAGCAGATTCCTCAGGTTCTAGCACCTCTTGTTGAGATATAGTTTGTTGCTCTTCTCTCTCTTTGCGCGCGATATCTCGTATATACTCCATAACGACATCGGTAGCATGACCAGAGGCACGGACTCTTCCACCATCCAACCAAATCACTTCTTCGCAAAATGACTGAATTAATTCGGGGCTGTGAGAAACTAAAACAATGGTCACCCCCTTACGCCGCATAGTGGCAATCCGATCCAGACATTTATGTTGGAATGCCGCATCTCCCACAGCTAAAACTTCATCTACCAACAGAATTTCCGGTTCTGTGTGTACCGCCACCGCAAAGCCCAGACGCACATACATTCCTGAAGAATAATGTTTAACCGGTACGTCAATAAATTGTTCTAATTCAGAAAAGGCAACAATCTCATCTAATTGACGTTGAATGTGCTCACGCGATACACCTAAAATAGCACTATGCAAATAAATATTTTCCCGGCCCGTCAAATCTGGGTGAAAACCGGCCCCTAACTCCAACAATGCACCTACCCGCCCAAAAACATTCACTACACCCGCTGTCGGTTGGATAATGTGCGACATTAACTTTAGAACCGTACTCTTGCCGGTGCCATTCACTCCAATAAGACCAATAGACTTGCCGGCTTCCAATTGAAAGCTAACGTCTTGCAGAACCCAAAAATTTTCACTGGACCTCTTTTGACGTCGAAACAAGCCAACCAATGTCTCTTGAAAAGACGTTGCGCGCGCGTGCTGAAGGATAAATCGTTTAGAAACATTTTTAAATTCTACGGCAACAGACATAAATCCGCCTATTTTTAATATAAGTTAGATCAAGACATGTCGACACAACAATTACCAAAATCTACTCAACTCAATACCTTTTGATAGACGTCACGCCAACGGCGCGTAACGACTTCCCAGGTATAATTCTGCAACACTTTTTGACGCCCCGCTTCTCCCATTTGCCGTCGCAACTCAGGCGAAACCAACAGCTTTAGTAATGCCATACCCAATGCTATCGAATCGCCAGGAGTTACTAACAAACCATCTACACCATCACTTACCACTGTGGGAATCGCGCCAGAATCGCACCCTACAACCGGCTTGCCGCTGGCCCAGGCTTCGATAAAGGCAATACCAAACGACTCAAAACGCGAAGGGTACGCAAAAACATCACACGCAGCAAATAGATAGGGTTTTTCCGATTCCGAAAAACTCCCCAAATGAATAATACGCGCCCGTTCAATGGGAGAAAAATATCTTTCAACAAGTTTATTCAAATGGGAAGTATAATGTGTCGGCGCGCCGGAGATAAGAAGGCGTGCCTCTGGCAATTCATTCCACACTACCTTCATCGCTAACAACAGCGTATCAATACCCTTATGACCGCCCTGTTGACCTATGAAAGCAATTAACGGACGATCATCAATATGATAACGCTGTCGAATATTTGCGCCATCAACACCATCAAATAGCTCGGCATCAATTCCCACACCAATAACGGCAATTTTTGAAGCTGGAATTTCCCACTCATCAACCAAATACTGCTTCTCATATTGCGAAAGCGCAATATATGCATCCGCCTGTCGAATCGCCTCATATATCATAGGACGCTGAAAACCCCAAGGGTCTAAGGGATGCAGCGCACCGACAAGCACACAAGGTTTTCCAGATTGCTTACAAGCCGCTAATGTAGTATACATATGTAACAAAGGAAAGGCGGCCGCACACACGACATCGCTATGATACGCTGATATTTTCTGCTTCAACCCTGGCGCAATGGGGCCAACATACCAGGTGCGCAAGTACTGATTAAAAGGTAAGCGCAGATTGTAGGCCCACCCCTGCAAACGAAATAATAATGGGCCTAAACGATTGAACACCGCGAAACGCTGCACCTCTACATCATTCAGTACAAAGTTATCTACAGGAAGTAGCGGCTGCCGAGGGTCAACAAAACCCTCTGCATTGTAAGCATTCATCGTATAAACTGTAACAGCATCCCCATAGCGGGAAACTAAGTTCTCTGATATACATTGTATCATGCGCTCGCTGCCACCAAGCGCAGGATAATAACCATGCACTACATGTAAAATATCCACAGGCCTCACACTCAAAATGAAAGATAAAGGCAAGGTTCAGAACCCTTGCTTTTCCCCTTACACTTTTACGCTCGATAGGGCATAAAGTGTAAAGGCAACTTGATCCGTCCCAAGATAAATAATTGCTTTTATGCCTTTAATCAACATGGGTCACCAATTGACATTAATGTTCTAATCGCCATAGCACATAGTGTGAGATCTCAGATAACAGGCCTCCCGGACCTTTCTCTAATAACATTTTTATAGCTTTTCCCGGCAACTGGTGAATAGGTGTTGGCGGGGGATTATGAATCCTGGTAAGGTCGCGCAACATCATAGTAGCCGCATGGTCGGTAGCCAAACGCGGATTAAGACAAAAATTCACCAAAGGGTTAACCGCTTCCTCAGAGCAAAATTGTGCAGGGACAACATCTACTAAGTGACGCAGTGTTTGATCTCGATTACAAGTGATCGAAGTAATCCGATTAAGCCCTAATAATGCCCCCAAACACAAGTCACGTTGACGCTCGCTGGTGCAAATAAAAAAATCTCCACACTTGAGTTGTACAATCAAAGTTTTTAAAAAGGCGTCGGGAATTTCATTGTGTTGAGATTCAGATTCTATGTGAAAGGTTCCCAAATTTTGCAACACGAAAGGGGTACGAAAATCGACAATTATAGGGATTCTGATTTTCTCAAAGAAGTCAGAACAAACTAACACATCAGGAGAAAGCAAAATAATGTCAACATTTTTTTGTAATGCGTGGAGAATCTCCGGTTTCTTAGGATCATAAATTTTCAGATTAATTTTTTCATTCTGCACCACAGTTTTGTTAGGTACAGCCAAAGTCACATCTACATACTGGGATAAAATTTCCGCCAATTCCTGATAGCGCAGATCGTTCCCAACTGCATGAGTTTCTATTGCAGGTGGAGCAATTATCAATATGTGGCGACGAGAGGAGATCTCAGCTTGATTAAACAGGATCATTCTTCCAGTCTCAGACACATAAGGGCCATAATCCTCGACAATATGCGACAGACTAAGAAACGGAACCCCTCTTTTGGTGCGTGGTGGGGGAATTTGTTCCATCTCATACAGAATTTTTTCATCAGCAATCAAACGCCTGTTTTGTATCTGATGGCGCTGTTTATAAATATTGGGCAACATCTGTACTACTTCACGCCAGGCTGTCGTATAGGCTCGAGCTACATCTATGTCCTTTATCTTACGTGCATGACGCCACGCACCTATATCTTCGCGCAAATAATTTACAATAAAGCGACGAGCCTGGCGTTTACTCAGATTCTTTAGAATAAAACGTAACCGATTACGCGCTACCAATTTTAGTTTATAAGACCAGGGGCGCGTAGCGCTGGTTCCCCCAAAAGCATGATAAACTAACGCTCTTGGCTCAGCCAGGATATGAAAGCCATGTAAACGCGCCCGCCAGGACCAATCTGCATCCTCATAATAATAACCATAGCCCTCATCCATAATACCAACTACTTCGTAGGTTGTCCGGGGAATCAACACCGCAGCAAAACAAGCAGCAGGCACTTGACGAATTGTAACCAACTGACCAACATCCAAATATCCAATATAATTATCGCCCCCCCAACCGTGGTCACGGAAAGCATTTCCTAGAGCATTCACAAACGCAGGCTGAGACATCAAACGAATCATAGGGACCACAGCGCCGACTCGATCTTCTCCCGATAAGCGCGCCATCAAAAATTCAACAGTGTGTGGATCAAGACGAGTATCATTATTCAATAAGAAAAAGTACTCGCCACTAGCTTGAGCTATACCACGATTATTTGCTCCGGCAAAACCAACATCTTCCTCTAATGCAAGTATCTTCACTTGAGGCCAAGTTTCCGTTAACCAACGAACCGAATCATCTTCAGATCCATTGTCCACCACTATAATTTCCAAGTTAGGGTAGTGTTGTGCTGCTATTGAGGGTAAACAAGTAGTCAGATGCTCACGCCCATTTCGATTCACAATAACAATTGAAACAAGAGGGAATTCCGAGAACGGAAACTCATCACCAGACACTGCACGGGGGGGAACAAAGAAAGACAATATACCAGCCTGGCCCAAAATTTCCAGGGCAACCCTTCCCATCCATTGAGGGTATTTAACAATTTCACTCCAAATAGCGGCGGCTTGTTCAAGTGGATATACTTGAGCAAGTCTCCAAAGATAAAATAGAGCTGAATCCAGCTCTATTTTTCCCTCAGCAGGACAAGATATAGGGTGATTATATGGACCAATCACCCGCTCCAGGCGTTGGGTGATCAAAGTGTAATCGTATTCAGAAAAGATATCAGAAGTTCCGGCAATCCCCATACACCCCCTTAGACACAATTAACTTTGATTCTATTTTTTACCATAAGCCAATGACCCCGAAGAGCCAGTCAACTATGCAGTTCCCTGCAATTACCACACCATTAACGCCGCCGCGTCCATATCACCAACATCACAGCGCCGATCAAGACCAAGATGCTTCCACCGATAAACAATGGAGGAATGTTCGGTATAGCCATCGGGATTGCCTGCGTCTCAGCGTCAGGGCCTGTTATAACGGCAGGGGCTTGTGAATTACTTGTAGGTTCTTTGCTTTGTACGTTATGCTCTGTAGCTTCTGAAGAAATATCGGCAGCCACCATTACACCAGGAACAGACGTTGGCATGGCCGCCGTATTATTAGATGTTGAAGAAGCTGCCATCTCTACACCCGGAGCCGAGACTTCTACGCCTGGTGTTCCTGCTGCCGGTGCATCCACGACCACGCTCGTTCCGGTGACCATAGGAGTTCCGGTGGCTTCTCCTGTTCCAGGGACAAGCACTGTCCCGGTAGCCATAGGAGTTCCGGTAGCCAGCACCGTTCCTAGCGGCACACTTGTTGGCGTTGGTGTAGCCGATGTGGATAGAGCCGTAGGCTGCGGTGTAGCCGAAGGGTTTGTTGTACCCGAAGGCCACGGTGTCCAAGTAGACACGGGAATATTCGTTTGCGGAACCGATGTGGGGTCAGGATCATCCGGGTCATCTGTTGGGTCAGGATCATCCGGTTCATCCGTTGGCCCTGGCGTATATGTAAACGTTGGCACTGTCATATTATCCAGAGTTTGTCCCGGCATAGCCCAAACTACTGGCAGTGTGGATAACAAAAGTAACATCACACTTAAAACACCCATAAACATTACCCGTATATTGCGTTTCATTAATAGCCTCCTTACTAAGGCAATCGATAAACTACTTCAAGATCGAGATCTGTACTCAAATCCCTTTCAAAGAAAAGCAGCCCCCCGGTTTGTGATGTTGGTGAAGGCTGCACCGACAATAATACCGCAGTTTGGGGGAGATGCAAGACTATACGGACAGGAATACTTCGAAGGCCAGCTTGTTTTTGCATCCATAAGTGATAACGACTCGCACCTTCCTCTGTTTGTTGTACAACGCGCGCGGGTAACGTGTATGCAAACGAGAGTTGCATCTGCGAGCGGGTGGGCAGCAACATCGCCTGTGAGAAGACCGTATAAGCGCCCTCTGGTGCGGGAGTAACACGGGCTTCACCATCCCACGCCTGCCCACTCCCCATAAACTCCGCCGGAATGGGATGGCGACTGAAAGATGTCAGTGCTGCACCCTGTGGTACATACAGACGCAAGTAGTTCCAATAACACCGGTCCATCATCTGTTGATATGCAGCATCATACCGGGGGGCCATAATACACGCAATATCTACCTCGCTAGTATGGGTATAGGCCAGGGTTACAGTAGCCTGCGGCATAGATTGGGTCAAATCCACCTGATAAGCAAGTGCCCGCTGTATTTTGGTGCTGGCCTTGTTATATCCTACATTGGCTTCCACTAACATCAAAAAATCGGCATCGGGTGTACGTAGACTGCCATCCCAGCCGCGTTCTGCCAATACGTCTGCTGCCTCAGATTCAGTCAAATATACCATCAAGTGTCTGCCTTCTACCAACTGCAAACAGGTTCTTAGTAATATTTCCCAATCTACATTGCCTGTCTGCACGCGCTTGATCACAGCCTGCGCCAGGGGTTGCATAAACGATTTGTGTTGTAGCCACCATTCCCCCTTGAAATTGCCATCTTCCGGTTCCCAAGCATGATAGATATAGGTCATCAACGTTTCTGCCGTCACCGGTTCATCACTACCGGGCAACGAAATAGGGCCGACTGCCGCTACCAGTTGTTGAACTGCGTATTGGTCCAGCGCGATCACACCATCTACCGTTACAGAATGTCCAGGACGATACAACGCTAGTGCTTGCCGTACAGCAGTAGGAAAGTCAGGCGACCAGTTGCTATCACGAAACACCCAGGGCTGGATTGCCATAAGCTGCTGCAAAGGTTCAGGCGCCCAGGGATAGGGCTGCGAAAAATCATCAGCTCGATAACTGTCGGTAAACGTCATTGAAACTAACTTTCCCGCAGAGATATGTACTTCCCCAACACCAGTAATAAATCCTCCACCGGGGCGTAGTTCATCTTCATTGAGTGCCAGCACAAGATAAGTGCGCGGTACATCCAAGCCCAATAGGGAAGGAGCAACAGGAACCAATGGCAAAACATCCTCCAACAAAGGGAAAACCATCTCTAATTTCATCAACGGGTTACGTAGTTGATAGGGATAAGCCGCAATATCCAACGCAGCAAAAGCAACACGCGCGCGTGAAACTGACGACTGAGCCTGCGGCGCAACCTCGACCACCTGAGGAAGTGCATCGGCCACCATCGTCATTATCTCGCCCCCCTGTTGAAAAACAGCAAGTGAGGGAGACGCCGCTTCCCAAAATATGACGCCTGCCTCTGTCAGATTATCCGCCAGCGACAGCAGCGCGGGCGCATCTCCAATCAGTGGGCCTACTTTAGGCAACCAATGAAACGCGCGACCCAGTGGAGCCAACCACCCAACATCGCGCTTCAATCGGAGGACATCACGCCGCACTGTATGCAATAACGTGCTTAGACTTGCCGGATCGGCTTTTAGGGGGTCACCTGACAGTAATTCCTGTGCCACCTCCATCTGAGTTTGTAATGAACGCAACGTCCGGTAAACACCGACACCCCACACACCAAGCAGCACAATACCAAGCAAAAGTACCCCTAACGCTGCCCATTTTATATATTGCCGCTTCACGGACAAAGCACTTCCCCCTCTCTCTCAATGTAACATAAAGGTCGCCCCACAGCAAATTCCTCAATTTCATTCACCTGCATCCCGGTATATTTCATCAAAAAGGCACGATATGCCGGCTGTCCCCAAAGGTTACGATCTACCAACAGAACATCTTCACGTTCACTCAGAGCTTCCTGTCCATACCACAATGTAAATGTGTACCGTTCTTGCTCAGTGACCAGTACCGCGCGAGATGGCACTTGCGGCCAAGTTTGTCGTAACCAATCGATGGCGACACGATCTTGATGCAGGCTAACTGCACCCCAATTTCCAATTAACAGAATTAAGGGCAATAGTCCACTTAACCATAGTGGTACCCCTTTTACCGCAAACCACGCCAGACCGGCATCTAAGAGTAAAACGCACAAAGGTAGTAAAGGAACCAGGTATACCAGCGAATCAGGTGTATTATACCCTATTGCATACAAGCTCCCTAATCCCAATGAGACCAATATCCCTAACAATAACGCACGCTCATACCGCCATAACACGCTAATCCCCACTAATATCAACGCAGCCCCTACGGGTGTGAATTGTTGCGTGAGCAATATGCCCCATGCCAGTGCGCGGCGCGGCCAATGCACTAACGGCAAGGCAAAGGCATAGCCCCAATACAATCGCGCTGTTACCCATTCCCACCATCCTGCCCATGAACGTAAATCTCCCCACGGTTGAGGCCAGGAACCGGAAAACGGCAGCAACGCGTAGGGCAACAGACCCAAGAGGAAACCGAAGAGGAAAAGGGGTAAAACATGAAACGTGAAATGCAAGAGGTGATTCACAATTCGTGATTCGTGATTCGTGATTCGTGATTCCCGACATTCCACCCACTTCCATAAGTAAGCCGACCACAGGGGGGCAAGCAGGATTAAGGTCGCGTGAACTGAGATTGCCAATCCCCACATCAGCCCCATCAATAAACACCACCCATACCCCCTTGCGCCTCTGCGCCCTTGCGCCACTGCTTCTCTGCTCCTCTGCTCCCTCGCATCTTCTACAGTTGCCATATACCATGCCAGTACCATAAAAAACGCCGCGCACGTATAAACTTCAGTAATGATCGCCTGGGACCAAAAAAGAGGAGCAAAGGCCAATGTCAAAGCAACAATAGCGGCACGCCATGACGGGGCACCACGCTGGCGCAGAATTGCGGCGATCAATCCTACAGTTCCAGCCCCCATCACTGCAGAAAAGAAATTGAGACACCAGGCCGGGTCGCGCCAGGGGATCCGCACAAAAAGCCATACTATCCCCATATAAAGCGGAAATCCCGGTGGATGAGGCAATCGTCCCGTAACTGCTGCCGTAATAAAATCACCAGCATCGGTTCCCCAATGGGACCAAGTCAAGGAAGAAGACATTGTTGCCCAATATACCCCTAACGTTATGCCCATTTCTAAAATTCCGGTTTTGAAGAAAAAACCGAGATTTTTTCCAATATTTAAGAATCGAGGCTTTCCTATCGTACTTTCTTCCATAACACCGAGCGCGAACCGGTGATGTACTTCCCAAACCCCCCCAGAGCTGTTGCATTAGTGAAGCAGAAATAGAACACAATTCGTGCCGGTTTCCAACGCACCCCCAGGACATCCAATATCCACCCCAGCAAAGCTAACACATAAAAAGCGATCTGGCATCCGAGAATCACATACCATATCTCTATGTTTGAAACTCCCCGGATGAAGAGTAATGCTACATTGGTGAGAAATGCCAGAATCATGAAAAAGGCAGCCAGCCAGCGCAAGACCTTATGTGAAATGTATTGTACTGCTACCAATCCATAACGAGGAGATAATAGGCCACGCAAACGACCTATTGCCTGGAAGCCGCCCGTGGCATTCCGTGTTCGCCTGGTCCATTCACCACTCAAATCTGGAGATGCATCCTCCCATGTCACTGCGTTGGGTTCATACACAACGCGCCAACCATCCATCACCAGGCGCATCGAAATGATAAAATCCTCAATGATGTTATCCTCACTCTGAGGTTGGTATAGCTCCCGCCGGATCGCAAAAAATTCCCCAACGGCTCCAATTGCAGTACTGACCAGCGAATCAGCGCGTTTCACAAATGCTTCATAACGCCAATACGCTGACTCCCCCTCAGCCTGTACTGCATCATTCGGGGTAGCACGGTCGAAGCCTGCCTCTAGTGTAGACGAAGCCGATCCCGGCGCAAGAGGCCGGACCCGGATATGTTTCTCGCCACCTACACAGGCGACCTGGGGATCGGCAAAATTGGCGACGAGCGCGCCAATACTCTGCGGCTCCATCATAGCGTTGGCATCCGAAAAAATCAAAATCTCGCCCTCCGCATAGGGTACAGCCCGGTTCAGCGCGGCAATTTTCCCTCGCCGCTCCGGTTGAAAGAGCGATAATGCCCTATTTCTGAATGATGTACTACGTGCCGTATACGGCGCCATTTGGAAATGATCCGCCACTATTTCTGGAGTACGATCGGTAGAACCGTCAGATATAACAATGATTTGGCACAATTCCGCCGGGTAATCGAGCGTAAACAAATTCTCCAACTTCGCTGCAATGACTTCCTCCTCGTTATACGCGGGAACGATAAAAGTTATTGTGGGCAAAATAGGCTCCCGCCGGTGGGGACGAGGCCTTAGTTTTGCCAATAATGTAATAAATACCGGATAGCCCAGATACGTCCACGCCACGAGGAATGCTGAAAGGCAAAAGATAAAAATAAGGATTTTGTACAATTTTCACCTCAAGCTATGGATTGAGAGTCTGACATTTGAAGTTTATGTATGCAATTAATTTCTCTCTCGTTTTTTCAACCCGAAGCTAGAAACCCAACGCTCCCGCCAGGGCAAATGCCCCAAACTCGCAAACCGCAGCCACGTCATCCAACCACCAAGCAATACAATTGGACTGACCATCGCTACGTTCAACAATAATCCTAGAGCTACCGATACTGTTTGCTCTACACCAAAGCCATACAGTGTGATCACAGTCACAGCTCCCACCACGCCCACCATCGCCGGTGGCTGCGGAACCAGATTGCTCAGGGTAAGAGCAAGTGATAATACTATACCGGCATACCAGGGCAATACCAGCCGGAACGATATAAACATTAACAGCATCGTTAGAATTGAGAAGAACCAAACTAACGCCGTTAGACCTAAGACCGGCAACGCGCTCTTGTAATGAGTCAACGCCTCCAATCCCCCTAATACATGATCGATCAGGCGCAACAGACGATCACGCCATACTTGGGGTAGCCAATCTCGGAACCCCAAAATCCGAGCCGCGATCTGCTGCAACCAACGGCGCAATACCCAAACCCCTATTAGTCCTACTAGCAAAGCCAACCCGCTTAGTCCCATACCTAACCCGCCGGAGATAGGAAACCAATCAGGCAATACAGCAGATGGCAATGTGAGTGACAATAACAACCCTAAAGCCAACAATTCCAGGGATTTTTCTACCACAATCGTGCTTAACGTCACCCCTGGCGGGACACTTTCTTGCACCATTAGCCCAATACGGACAACTTCGCCTAACCTAACAGGAATCAATACGTTCACCATCTGGCCGGTCAATAACACAGAAAAGGCACGCCGCCAAGAAGCTGGACGATAATGATCAGGGAAAAGAAACCACCAACGTATTGCTTTCAACAAAGCCACCATCACAACCGACCCCAGACTTGCCAACAACCATCCTATGTGAACCTGATGAATACTGGCCCATACCTGCGCGAAATCCAACCCACGCAACGAAAGCCAAACACACAACACTCCCACCGCCAACCCAAGACACCAGCGAAGCAGCGAGGAAGCAGAGGAACGGAGAGATGGGGGGGGAGGGGAGCGGAATTCGCTGATGTGCTGATGCACCAATTCTTCATTTGCTGATTTGCTCATTTGCTGATTTTCATTCATTCTTCAAGATAAGAAATCCATACTTGCCCCAATGGGGTCCACGTTTGTGTTGTCCAATTTACCAGGTCACCGGTCGGATAATCCTGCGCGGCCATACTAAACCAACACCACTTCTGTACCAATCGCCCGCCGTCAGAGGGATCTCCCAAGTCCGGATCGGTTGCTGTTAAAAAGTAACGCCATGTCTCTTGTAAGAATCCGGTCACACGTTCTAAAGGGAAGCCATATTGGGGCGGCATAGGAATTCCAAACTCAGACACAATCAATGGCAGATTCCCATATCCTCGTTCCATCATCCAGCGGCGAAAATTTACGATCTGCGCCCGGAAAGCCTCCAGATTGCCCGAATCATCCACCTGGTACAGAATCCCGGTTTCATCTGGAATGCCCGGTGGAATGTCTACCCCCCATGAATCTCGTTCCTCGCGCAACATATAGTTGTGGATATGCCATGCTTGCGCCGGCAGCACCTTGCCAAACTGCGCCTGGTATGAGGCTAATATCAGATCAAGATAACGCAAACGCAAGGGGGTTGGCTGTGCGATACCGCCCGCCACCACAATAGCAGTGGGATCCCCGGCCTTAATCGCAGTATACGCCTCGTGATATAACCGCGCGTATACCTCCGGTGTCACATTATCCTGCCAGCGCACATCACCCTCATTACCCATCAACCAGGTGGAACCAGGATTTTTGCCCGCGACCAAGGTCAACGTTATGGCCGATGGTGACAATACTCCACCCATCATCCTGACTACCTGGACATATTCAACATCCGGCGGCAAAATAGGAGGTTCGCGACTGCGCCAATCCATCACCCAGCGTACACCTAACTTGGACAAGTAGGGGGTTCCTAAAGCCACATCTGGCGGAATGGAGACTCCTAAACGGAAACGCTCACGTTCTGGGAACACAAACGTTTTTTCCCCTGACACTGCAGGAACCATACCTGTAATCATATTCCCTACAGATATTCCCTCCGGTGCGGCAGTTGGTACAATCGATTCTTCATTTAAAAATGTGGTTGGAGTGCAGGACAGAACGGTATGTTGCAGCGATGATGTGACACCCCAATGTGGCCAGCTCAACGCGATTAAAATTAAGCCTAAAATCAACACTCCACCCCCAAGCCAGGGCAAGAGTTGAGAAGGGCGATAACTGGGGGGCTTAGAATGTACCATAGGTTTATTCCTTAACATACTATTCAGAAATTTTTTAACCGAGGGGACTACAAATCATCCCTAGGAAACGGCCGTAATGCCGGATCACCGAGCAATAAAAAACTGCCCTTCACGTCTTGCGACTGAGCGGCACGCCAACCAGATAGTAACGCATCCCCCAATGTCGCTCCCTCCAGCAGAGTATGTTGAAATGCCAATGCCATCGCACGTTGTTCTGTCGTCGTCGTCTCGGCGGTAGGCCCGACAAAGGCCACTGTGCCACGGGGGTTACGCAGCCACGCTTCGGCGATCCCGATATACTGAGGGTGAGTAAACATCGCACACAAGCACGTCCAGGCCACTACAACAGTGGGGCCATTCCAATTCCCGGCATCCTGTGCGGTCAATATCTTCTCATCCCCCAATAACAACAAACTTCCATGCCCACTATAGACTAATGTCCCCGGCCCAGCTTGGAGCCAGCGCAACACACCATCACGCGTGTCACCTTTGGCCGCAGCCAATTGTAACTCACCGGGGATGATCTCAGACAATAGGTCAACCAGACCGGCAAATTCCGGCTCATCATCGACGAGATAGGCCAGCCGAGTCGCCGGCTTCCAGGCTAATGTTTTGTCCACCATCGCCCGCACTTCGGCAATGGAATTTGCCGGGAAACGCCCCACTGCTATTAAAGGTTCGCCCTCCTCATCCAGCACCAGCGCGTAATCTGAAGGGGTGTCCCCCACATAACTCGTCCGCACCCAAGCGGTGGGGATGCCGGAGAATTGAGAGTTGAATTGATTTGCAGAGGCATCCCCTACTAACAACAAATAGCGCAGCCGGCCCCGCGTGTGCAATGTATTGACGATATTCTGAATAGCGCGCCATTCTCGAATAGCGCGCTCACCACGTATACCAAATGTATCATATACTTGTTCCGGCGTCACTAAAGCCGTAGTTAATCCTTCTGACTCGTGCATTGCCAGCAGTGGAGATAATGCCTCGTGAAACACGCGGGGGGCAATGATCAAATATTGCGCAGTTTCCAATTGCACTATGTCTACCAGCTCACGGGGGCGACTTTCATCAGGTGGGGGGGCCTGTCGTGGCACCCCGATCCAGCCCTGTGGCGTGCCAGTCTGATTCGCCGCAATGCCGATCTGTGGTATACACGTTTGCCCGGCATTGAGCGTATAACTACCTCCATCATAAATATTGTCATCTATCTCCCACAAAACACGTACCTTCTCCGTTTCATTTTTCTCATGTTGGTCTGTTTCAGAAACAGACCAACACGCCCGCGCGGAGCCATCAGCCTGCCACGTCGCCCACCCAGTTTCTGGAAGCGGCAAGGTACGCTGCCACGTCACACCGACAGCATCCAACCAAGTCACCTCTACCGGGATTTCTGTACTACCGGGAGACTCTAATCTTAATGTATGTACGTCAGATTGGGCCTCAGTTACCCTCACTGTCCACATTTCCACCTCCGACCCATCCCACCAATGTTCATCAATGAGCCTATCATCCCACCACACACGAATATGATGATCTGGGTTTTGAGGCATACTACTTTGCCCCCACATTCGTAGTGTTAGTGACACAGGACTACTCACGGCAGCCGTCAACGGCACAGTTAGCACAAATTCCCCGGGCGCGTGAATAGTAGTCCAAAACCAGGGTCTATCCATAGGAGCGGTAGAGCGATACACTTCATCCCTTTCCAACCAGGAAGTTACCAACGTTGTTTGTTGTATATCCGATATGGAAAGATCTGAAAACGTAGCAGAAGGCACTATTTGCCCTGATACCCTATTATCAAATGGCATCCCATTCATAGAAGCGGGTATATCAAGTGTCAATGTATAGCTACCTCGCGGCCCGTATCGGGTTTCCGCAACCTTTCCGAGAAACAGTAGCCCCGATTCCTCAGCCAACCACAGAAAAGGCACAACCTCGCCCGCCTGCATCAACTGTATCTTATCGGCAGACAATGTCTCTGGATCGATACCTTGCGCATGCCACCACTCAGATCCCAACCAATACGGCCCAGCAGCATATAGGGTGAGTACCCATCCTGTATCTGTATGATAAGTTGAGGGCCGAGTACAAGGGATTGCAAAGAAAATATTAGGGGAAAGATGGTATGTTAAGAAAATAATAGCCAACGATAATCCCAACGCAATAAACCCACCATACAAAAAACATTTCGCTTTAGAGTTCATATATCTAAAACCCCGATTTTTCTTGAAGACCGAGGTTTTGGCTTAACGTTGCCGGTTCCATATCCAAATGCCTACACCTACAAATATTATGCCCACCAAACCCACCAAAAGCACCAAAGGCAGTACAGGAAAAGTTCCAGCTTTGACCCGTTCTCCTTGCACAGCAGGCAGCGTAGGCAATACAACTTCCGGCGATACAGACTCAACTTCAGATAAAAATTGAGGGGGAAGATTCGTAGGTGAAGGTATAGCCAGCGCGCGCGTGGCAAGTATCTTTGTCGGTACAGGTGATGGAGTTACTGCCGCCGGCAATGTTGTGACACGTGCCGGCGTGACAGTTGGAGTTAAAACAGGCACAATGGTGGAACTTGGAGTCAAACTCGGCACGGGTAGTGATGTAGACGTAACAACGGGGTCTTGACATATTCCGGTTACACTCACCGTCACCGCGAAATCCTCATAACTCTCATCCTGATACAAAACACGTAAAATATACGTCTGTGTCTCACAGGGACAGAATGCTTTTGCTCCTGTACCTACTACACCCTCGCCATTAAGGTACACAGCTCGCACGCTATCCGTCTGCCATTGCAATGTCGCACACTTGCCAGCCTCCAACTCAGTCACATCGGACCAAAAATTCACGTAAGGCTCAGGGGAAGGGGATGATGTTTGCGCTGTAGGTAAAGGTGTAGGGGATGTTGTCGTCGTGGCAGGCACTGTATTTGCCGGCGTAGGTTCCGCATCAATCCCGGCAGAAATTGGCCCAAAAGTAGTTTTAGAACTGTTATCCGCAGGCGTATCCTGCAACTTGTAATAGTATGTTATGCCAGGTGTTATGTCAGTATCCTCATACTGGTACAAAGCCCCTGCACCCTTGTCAGTACTGGGTAAATACGTCAACTTCTGATAGGTGACGGTTGGTTCTTCACTACGAAACAGAGAAAATCCCAGGTTGCCAACCTCACTGGCCGTTTCCCAATGGATAATAAGCTTAGTCTCTGTCTCCTCCACATAGAAATCGGTCAACGTCACCGCCGTGGGCGCGGAAGGCGCAGCCAGCAACGAAGGTACTACGAGCAACGTAAATAGCAATATCCCTAACCAGGCTTTCAAAGATCGTACTATTTTTGAACGATGCAACATTATCCCCCCATATCCTACAATATAATGGGCCAGAGCTAATATGCGTTCCCAACACAAACGGGGCGCAGTGCGCCGGTAAAAACAACGTCCCGCACGCTCAGCTTCCTCCACACGACCTAACACAGCCTCCGGCGACCATGGTGGATCAAACGCAATATGGCTATCCCCCTTGGTCAATACATATCCGCGCTGCTTCCCTAAGTACCGGTGAAGCACAGTTCCCTGTGCACTTCGCAGCATCACCCAATCGCCGGGCAACAAACCAGACACAGTCACAGGTATCACCAACACCTTGTCACCTGAATGTAAGACAGGCCACATACTCCGGCCCCGCACCCGCATACGCATAGGGCCGGGGAGACTTTCCGGCAAAACATCCACCCAGGTCAACGCTATATCCTCCACAAGTCTCAAGTATACCTTAAAGGTAAAGAGTCGCAATAAATCCTAGAGCGATGAAGCATGTATGTACAACTCTCAAGGGCGTTTACGCCATACTTGGTAGCTTCCGAACGTTATCTCCGGCCGGTAGTATTCCCGGATATAGTCGTCAAGAAATGTTACGCCACTACTCATGGAGCTGGCGTTCGGCTCACCCGATTCCCAACCCTGCATTATCACGACCCACTGCACATCCTTCTCTGCCAGGTCATTCGCGATAACCTGTTGCACTGGCAGAGTTGTCGCCAAACCTGGATGCAGCTCGGTGTATTTTGTGGGACTGCGACGATCAATCAGGAAATAGAGCAGCAAATCGTTGATGAAGATTAAGTCGTGCCGCGAATTGCCGATGAAGACATACTCATCCGGACGTGTGTTAGCCCGCAAGTAATGGGTTACCCTCTCCTGATCCTGGCTGATCAAGACACAGCCGGCCCTGGCCTGTTGGCTATAACACACCGCCGGTGCAGTAGAACCGCGCGTTGCAAGCATGCTGAAATGTGCTACGTAGGGACCCGTCAAGAATAGAAATGCCAAACCAGCAAAGCCTATCTTGAACGGAGCATTTTGCCAGAATTTCCCTGGGATCCGGTAACCCAAAGCTGTGGCCAGGATCACAGCACAGATCGTCGTAGGCAACACGTGGAGGTCGTGATAACGAGAGAGTGCTTTTACAACTAACCCGAGTCCTGTTCCGGTCAAAGCCAGGAAAAGACCCCCCACGACAAAGCGAGGGTCAGATGGAGACACGCGCCGCAAAACCAGCCAGTGCAGTGACACCAGGATGGCAATCGCGTAGATGGTTAGCGGAAAGTACAGTCGCAACCAGTCATTCCATTGCCCGCCGGTGAGTCGCCCGAAATCGGGGAGGAGCGGCAGCACCGGCAAATGCCGGACAGCCCGGAACACAGTTGCTGGAAATACAATGAGGTCATAGTAAACCGTCGCGAACCCCGAGGCCAGCAGCAGGTAAACATACAACGGGAGCGCAACAAGCAGCGCTCCCGCAGCCATAAGCATTTCTACCTTCAGCAGCCGTAACAGCCGGGAAGGCCCGGCATCGCCGGCCGCGGCAGACTTCCGCAATTCAAACAAGGCCAATGCCAGACTGAAGCCGAAAGCCCCGTAACCTCCAAAATCCAGCCGGAGGAGTGCGGTTAAACCCAGTGCCATTCCTGACAGGAACAGCCACCGGGAACGCCCATCCCGCAGATAGCCCGTGAGAGATAGAGCGGCCAACAGGAGCGCGCCAGTCGCGGGGAAAGCCGGATAGGAGTAGAAGCGGATGGTGGCGAGCCAGAATGTGACAAATGCATAAGGGATCAAGGCAACCCAGCGCGATGTCATCGTGCGCGCTAACAGGTAAACTTCCAGGGTTAACAGGAACCTGAGTATTGTGTCAAATAGACGCGCAACGAAAATAGTGGGGCTTACCAACGAAAAAAGCCCGGCTAATGCGTAAAAGTATCCCGGCCCATACATCGTCCAAAAGTCACGATACGGTATCTCACCAGCACGAATACGCTCGGCGTTCGTGAGTACCAACCCCTCGTCATATAGGTTTGCAGCCGATTTAATCTGAGTAAATGATAATAGCAAACCCAATATAAACGGAAGGTAAAAAAGCATCTTGTGCAGGAAGATGCGGCTTACCCTATTCATAATAACCCCTTAAACAAAGACTTTCCCCTCTCCCGATATGCGGGAGAGGGGAAAAAATATAGAAAATGCGAAACTCCCAGACTGAGAGCCAGGCGCAAATCTAGACAGTATTTTTTGGCATCCGCGTCAGTATCAAACTCAATATCACGGTTATTGCCAACACTCCGCACGGAAGCAACACGCTCCAGATCGTAAATAAGCCCAGTACCCCAAGATAGATTGCCTGGGTCGCCAGGGACAAAAACAGAACACCGAACTCAAGCGCCGTGACCAGCACAAATCTTCTCATAAGTTGGCCCTGCTCAACCCCGGTACGGTAATAGTGTTCAACAGTGACCACTAATAGAACCGACAACACCCCCAAAATGAGAATATCGAATCGGTCAATAGCATTGCGGGTAAAAGGGACCTGAAATTGCTGTGAAGGAGTGCCTTGCAAAGCTCCCATAGTCATAGCTTCAGCGATAACATTAATCGCATCGCGTACTGCCCAGAATCCAATGATCACTCCAAGCGTAATCGAGAACGCCCATAAACTCCAAGCTACGATATATTCTGAAATTTTTGCTGTTTGATTCATAGTTTTACGTGACCGCACATCCGGGCTGCTTTGAATATCATTCGCCAGATCATAACGTACTACAATCTAAGTAGTATACCGTGCCGCATAGTTTACGCTACGCACGCAGTGAACTCGACGATCCAGATAAAAACGTACCCGGCTACCGCTCCTCATATCCCCTGTAACGTCAGTGATTCGGTCAAATGACAGCTTACATATTCTGTCGTACCGACCTGCCGTAATTCGGGTGGCTGTTCCTTACATTGATCGGTCGCATACTTGCAGCGCGACGCAAAGACGCATCCCTTTGGCAAGTTGATCAGATCGGGCGGCTCCCCAGCGGAAACCAACCGCATACCACGCTTGCGCTGTGAGGGTTTGGGGACCGATGCCAGCAAAGCCTCTGTGTACGGATGCCTGGGATGGCTCAATAACTCCTGTTTCGATCCCAGTTCCACCAGCTTGCCGGCATACATCACTGCTATGCGATCACTTACATAGCGAACCACATTCATAGCGTGCGAGATAAAGAGATATGTGAGAGCATACTCCTCTTGTAAATCCTTTAGCAAATTCAAAATCTGCGCCTGGATTGAGACGTCTAGCGCAGATACAGGTTCATCGGCTACGACGAGACAAGGATTTACCACCATCGCTCGGGCAATGCCGATGCGCTGCCGTTGGCCGCCGCTAAAGCTGTGCGGATAGCGTCGCAGATGTTCCATCCGCAATCCTACCTGCACGATCATTTGTGTAACACGCTCCTCTAGATCCTTGCCCTTGGCAAGGTTGTTCACCAACAGCGGTTCTCCCACCGTTTCTAGGACGGTCATACGCGGGTTGAGCGAAGAATAGGGATCCTGAAAGATCATCTGCGCGCGCTTGCGAAAAGCCGACAGTTCTCTCCCCTTCAACGCCGAAACGTCAAGGGTTTCGCCATCTGTACGCATAGTGATCTGTCCCCCTGTTGGCTCATATAAACGGCTGATACAACGGCCCAGGGTCGTCTTGCCAGAGCCGCTTTCACCCACAATTCCCAACGTCTCACCGGCCTGCACATCGATATCCACACCGTCCACAGCCTTTACAAAAACGGTGCGTTGCTGGAAAAAACCCTTGGACATCGGGAACCATTTCTTTAGACCCCGGACTTCCAACAAAGGTAATTGTACTTGATTGGTCATGCCTTATTGCCTCTTCATAAGAGAAATAGTAATTTACATAGACGATACTCTCGCACCTGCATGGGTACCGAAGTCTATAACTTACAGACGCAGGTGCAAATCTCAGTCCCTGCATTTATTGGTATAGGAAACACCGCACTTCATGCCCCGGCGCAACTTCTTTCAGGGGCGGCGGTGCAGCATTGCATACACCGGGGATCCTCCGGACGCAGCGCGAGAAGAAGCGGCAGCCCGGCTGCGTTTCGAATGGGCTGGGCAAAGTACCACTAATAGGCACCAACCGTTCCAGTTTCCCTTCGATGGTAGGAACCGACCGCCATAGGGCCTCGGTATATGGATGTAGCGCATTGTCAAAGATCTCATCGGTGCTGGCGTGCTCCATCACTTGTCCCAGATACATCACCATGATCTCATCAGACATCTCACCCACCACCGCCAAATCATGGCTGATGTACATGAGCGCCATGCCCAGGTCGGATTGTAACGTCTTGAGCAATTCCAGAATCTGGGCCTCGATCGTCACGTCGAGAGCGGTTGTTGGCTCATCGGCGATGAGTAAATTCGGACCGCAGACCAAAGCCATAGCAATCATAGCGCGCTGGCGCATACCGCCACTGAGTTGATGAGGGTAGGCATCCACAAGCCGTTGTGGCTGCGGGATTCCCACGCGAGCGAGCATGTCGATGGTGCGCTCGCGAGCCTGCTGCTTGGTAATATCCTGCTCATGGATCAAGATATTCTCGGCAATCTGGTTACCGATAGTATGCAGCGGACTCAAAGAAGTCATCGGTTCTTGGAAAATCATACCAATTTGCTTACCACGGATCGAGCGCATCTTTTTACCGTTCGCCTGCAACTGCACCACATCCACAACCTCCGCGCTCCCCCCTCCCCTCTCCCAGAGATACATGTCAATCTTGCCGTTGACCACTCTGCCGGGTGGCGCAGGCACAATACGCATCATAGACTGCGCGGTGACCGACTTGCCACAACCACTCTCGCCAATCACACCTAGCGAGCGACCCTTATAGATATTGAAACTTACCCCATCAAGGGCCTTAACTGTACCCTCGTGGAGGAAAAAGTACGTCTTGAGATCCTGTACTTCGACCAGGATTGGGTTCTCTGATTCCGTCATTATCTCTCCCCCTATCTCTCATACGGGTCAGCGGCATCGCGCAAGCCGTCGCCGACAAAGTTAAAAAGAATCACGGTCACGATCACAAAAAGCGCCGGAATCAGTAGCCAGGATTGATGCGCCACCGCAGTGAGATTTTGCGCATCCTGTAGCAATGTCCCCCAGCTAACAGCCGGCGGCTGCATGCCGAGGCCGATGAAGCTGAGCGCCGTCTCATTCAGAATCATGCCTGGGATAGAAAAGGTAATGGACACGATCAAGTGACTCGTAAAGCCGGGTAGCAGGTGGCGTGTGATAATACGCCAGTCACTTGCACCTGCTCCCTGTGCTGCCAGTGTATAGTCTTCTTCACGCAATTGCAGTATTTTACCCCGCACCACACGAGCAAGACCACACCACCCCAACACGGAGAGGATAACGGTAATAGCAAAATACATCTTGAGAGTCGGCCAGTCGCGCGGCAACGCTGCCGCGAGCGTCATCCATAAAGGCAATCCAGGGATCGCTAACAAGAAGTCAATCACACGTTGGATCGCTTCATCAGCCAACCCGCCAAAATAACCAGAAATGCCGCCTAAGAGTACGCCGAGTACAAAGCTGAGGAATACACCCACAAGTCCAATTGAAAGTGAAATACGGGCACCCATCCAAGTGCGGGTGAACAGATCGCGCGACAGCCGGTCGGTGCCGAAAAGGAAGATCGGAGCTCCCTCGGTGCCAAACAAGTGTATTTTCGTCTTGAAAAGTCCAAAGAACCTATACTCTTCACCCTTGATAAAGAACTTGATCGGATAAATCTTGCTGGTATCTTCCGTAAAGAGCCACCGGAATGTTTCCGGGTTCATCTCGCGCTGGAAAGCAAAGATATAGGGCTGAATGCCGCCGTCCGGCTTAATAAAATGGATTGCCGTGGGGGGAGCATTCTGGAAATTTTCAAAGCGTGTATCCTTTGTGTAAGGCGAAATAAAATCCGCGAGGATCGCGCCAAAGTAAAGCAAGATCAGCAACACAGCGGAAACGACAGCCGCCTTGTGACGGGTAAACCGCCACCAGATCAACTCCGACTGGCTGGCATAGTAGTAGCGCTCTTCTACAGTCGCGATCTCGTCCGGTTCCACATCAGGCAGTTGCTGGGCGACATTCACGTCGGTGGCCGTTATATTGGGGTTGTCATTGTCGCTCACTTTGCTAACCTCCCGAAACGGATACGAGGATCTACCAGCACAAGCAAGATATCGCCAACCAATGCACCGACCACGGTCATAGCACTGAGGATTAGCACAATAGAGCCGGCCAGGTACATATCCTGAGCTAGGGTTGCCCGTAACAACACCGGCCCCACGGTCTGGAGACTGAGGACTATATCAATCAGGATCGTGCCAGAGACCAGGCCCGGAAGCACCCAGCTTACCGTGCTAAGTAGAGGATTGATCGCCATGCGCACAGGATACTTCCAGATCAACTTCCATTCAGAAAGCCCTTTAGCGCGCGCTGTAATCACATATTGCTTATTCAGCTCATCAAGCAAGTTATTCCGCACCACACGGATAGTTGATGCAGTATTGCCCATCCCAACAAGGATCAAGGGCAGCCAGATATGCTTAAGTAAATCCACAAACTTCGCGAAGCTCCACGAGGCATCGAGGAACTCCGTGGAAAAAAGCCCTAAGACCGAGAAGTCCAATTTTGTAAAAAGCAACCAGGCCATGATCAATGCTAACAGGAAACCGGGTGTTGCCACGCCGATAAATCCAAGAAAAGTAGCCAGATAGTCCATGAACGAATATTTGTGGGTCGCTGAATAGATACCTACCGGCACTGCAACGGTCCATGAGAGTATTAACGCCAGAAGTGAGATCGTGATGGTCATCGGAATACGTTCCTGGAGAATCTCGTTGACAGACTTATTCCACTGGAGTGACCAACCCCAATTTCCCCGAAAGACGATCCCAGAGACCCACCACACATAGCGCTCCAGTGGGGGTTTATCGAGACCGAATTGCACTTTGAGCCGCTCTGCCTCATTCTCGGAGACCTCGAGCCCAGACATCTTTAGTTGCTCAATACGGAAGCTGACAAAGTCACCCGGTGGCAACTGAATGAGGAAAAAAGCCACCATAGACATCAGTATCATAATCGGCACTAACATAAGAATGCGACGGATTAAATATAATAACACGTGTTTATTCTCCTCCTCTGTGTATGCACTGCCTGGAACAATAAGCAACAGGTGAACATACAGGTAAAGAAGCGATCACAAACCTATGGCCGGAACACATTGAATTCAGACAAGAAGATTGGGCGTTAGTAAACCACAAACCGGATTTGCTTGGCTTGAGGACCACAGGGGCACGAGTATCCTTTGTCTTATCAGTTGCCCGGTCATATTCATCAGACAACGCCATTTAATTGCAATTTAGGGAGTGCGCAACTTACGCACTCCCTAAACAAACTTGGTTTACTCTTTGAAGAATAACTGTTCACCGCTGAAGTTTGCAGCAATAGCAAAGCCGGACTGCGGCATGTTCCCCAACTTAACCGAGACAACCATCGGGTACTTCACATTCTCGACGAAGTTAATGTACGGCAAGTTGTCGCGGCACCACTGGGTGCCCTCGGCAACGACCTTTTTGTACTCTTCGGAGCCGGAGATCACCTGCCAGCGACGAGAATCAATGTCGTAAGCCTTCATGATCCACTCCGGTGGCTCAACACCTTCTTTGCCTTCGGTGCTCACCCACTGGTTCCACAATATGCCGGCGCGGGCCACACTGCCGGACACGGCGTCGTTGTCCCAACCACGATCATGGCTCCAGTGAACACTGGCCTGGATCTGATTCGCATTATATCTCTCGCTAAACAGGCTTGAGTCGATCTGTTTGACCGTCACGTTAATGCCAATCGGCTTCAAATATTGGGCGACCAGGTCTGCAACCGGGATAAGGTCTGGTGCATGTGCAGCATGTTCTAACAGGATATTGATAGGCGCACCGCTTGGGTAGAGACGGATACCATCTGCATTTTTCTCAGTTAGGCCCATATCGTCCAGTAATCTATTGGCTGCATCCACATCGAACTGGGAGTACTCCTCACCGACTAACTCCAGGGGGAATGATGCATGACCATAGTAAACGGTGTCGATTAGCTCTTGGCGGTTAACCGCCATACTGACAGCCTGGCGGAAGCGAACATCCTGTACCACCGATTGCCAATCCGCGTCATCGAACGTCTGGTTGAGGCGAATGCCGGAAGAGTCGACATGCATATCGGTCAACACAACACGGAAGCCAGCCTGCTCAGCGCTTTCCATATAGAGCGGGACTTTCACCAGGGCGGTAGATTCGCGCATAAAGTCAATTTCGCCTGTGAGAGCTTTAAGGTTCAACATCTCAACATTGTCAACCTGCTGCGAGACAATCTTGTCGATGTACGGAAGCTGCTGACCATTGCTATCGACTTTGTAGTAATACGGGTTGCGCTCCCAGATCAACAAACTGGGATCGCCAGAATCCTTGAGAATCCACGGATAGAGACCGGGGAAATTCGCACAACGCGGATTACTCATATCCCAGTTCTGGCAGCGCTTGTTGGCGAAATACTGCCACCACTCGTCGCTCAGGTTCATTGCAGTCATCTCTTCCTGCATATCCTCGAGCTTAGTATAGGTGATGTGGAATTGTTTGAGATAATGCGCCGGATTGATCACGAGAGTATACCCCTTCCAACCCTCAATCCACATATTGCGGACGAACCCACCATACGCTTCGGGGAAACTAATTTTGAAGGTATAGTCGTCAATAATCTGTAGCGTCCCCTTCGCGCCCTTCACCGAGAAACCAACACGGAACTCGTTCGGGATACCGGACGGATAGAGTTTCTCATTCGCGTACATGTCCTCAAAGGTAAAGCGGACATCCTCGGTGGTGACCGGCTCACCGTCGGACCACCGCAATCCCTTGCGGATCTTAAAGGTGAAGTCCTTGTTATCGTTCTCGACCTCGAAACTCTCAACGACATTGCCCTGAATGCCATCCATCCCAATCCCCTGACCCTGCAACAGTGCCTCGTCCATCATGACGAAGATATCCGGGTTCCAGTTAGCCACGCTATGACCTACGCGCAGTGTACCGCCGTATTGCCCAGGGGTCCAATCGGGCAGATCCGTCTCGCTGATCAATACACCCTTTTCCACTACAAATGGGACTCCGGGCAATCGTTCTTCAACAGGCGGCAGCGTGCCTGCCTTAACCATTTCCGCCAGTATCGGGGCTTCCTTGTACTGGCTTGCCGCCGGTGCTTCCGGTTCGGTGGTCGCCTGGGATTCAGGCTCCGAAGTGGCCGGCGCGGGGGTTGCACCGCCGCCGCATGAAGTCACAACAAGGGTCAGAATCGTAACTACAATCCAAAAACACAAATAACGCTTGCTCATTAGATTTCCTCCTTGATTGAGTAAAGTATCCTATCTAATTTAATTTTCTACACCTACGTTCATCGAGTATTCCAGGACAATGTTTGCTTAGGCACCTCCTTCCAAGCTAGTCCCGCGGGCAAAAGATTTGTACCTTATCATCCAAATAGCACATTCAAGGATGGCAAATCGCCTATTCATCTATTGCTATCTGTCTACAAATGCATGGCCCAGGAACAATACAGATAAACAAAAGCTTGCAATACAACATGTTCAGCTGCGCAGGCATAGCTTTTTGAGTAGTTAATTGATATATTGGGATTTTAAATGTGCAATTCGACAATTCGCGGCCAAGCGCTATGTCAAAGAATGGGATATCAATTACAAACGTTTCGAATTGATACATGCACACGATGTATCAACTAGGAAACGCTTCATTTTGTTAGAATTTGGTATTTTATAATGCCAAATATTATAACACCCCTAACCATGTTTGTCAAGCACTCTAAAGAACAAAAGGCAAAGGTCTGCTACTATTCCTTGCTATAGGGCTATCGCATTTGGGCTGCTTTAACCTTCCAGGAAGCTTAGAATGGCTTGAGCATGCGGCAAACCGGCGTCCATCCCACGTATTTAGCCTGTGTAAGGGACTCACAGCTTCCTGGAAGATCCAAATGCGATAGCCCTATTCCTTGCTATCACTCTTCCCTGTGTTATAATTTTCAAATGTAGAAAGAAATTTCCTGGAAACTACAAGATTTAGCTTTCAGGAAAATATCAAGTAAGGGGGCCTAGCACGATGCAGATCAGCGTTGTATTGGGCCTTTTTATTTCTTGATCGAGAGGTTAACCCATGGAAAATTCGGTTGCAGTAACAACTATCATCCTGGCTGCCGGTAAAAGTACACGCTTTAAATCTAAAACGCCCAAAATCTTACACCCATTACTGGAGCGTCCTATGATCCAATACACGCTCGATCTCACACTACAACTTAGTCCAGGCCCTCCGGTGCTGGTCGTTGGCCCTGAGACAGAACAAGACATCCGCGCCTGGGGAGGCGACCGCGTCCGCTATGTTTTACAACAACAACGCCTGGGGACGGGACACGCTGTGATGCAAACCCGGTCGCTTTTAGAGATCGGCCCGGCCGGAAGTTCCGATCTGGTGCTTGTACTCTGTGGGGATATGCCTCTTCTGCGCAAAACCTCTCTACACCGTATGATCGAACATCACCAACGAACGAACGCCGCCGTTACTATTCTAACCGTTAAACGGGACAATCCACGTGGTTTTGGGCGCATCGTGCGCGACAGCGGGGGATCCGTGATAGCTATTGTGGAAGACGCCGAAACTACTCCCGAAATTGCCGCTATCCATGAACTCAATACCGGCATACTGCTCTTCAAGGCCGCTTTCCTTTGGGCCTACCTCTCTCACCTTCGTCCTAGTCCCAAAAAGGGAGAATATTACCTAACCGATATGGTCGATATAGCCGTCAAACACGACTTGACCGTAGATGCCATTGCAGTAGAGGATCCTGAGGAGGGTCTCGGCATCAATACTCGTCTGGATATGAGCATTGCTACCGCCGCCTTGCGGCGCCGCATCAACGAACACTGGATGTTAGAGGGGGTTACCCTCATTGATCCGGCCACTACGACTATCGGCCCGGACGTAGTGATCGGACCAGACACAACCCTTCACCCCAATACCCATCTACGCGGAACTACCACTATCGGAGAAAATTGTAATATTGGTCCTAATACTATCATTGATTCTTGTGCTATTGGCAACCGCTGTAAAGTATTCGCCTCGGTCTTAGAACACGCGATCATGGAAGATGACAGTGACATTGGCCCATTCGGGCACTTGCGCAAGGGGGCGCGATTGTGCGAGGGAGCGCACATGGGCAATTTCGGCGAGATGAAGAACAGTTCACTAGGTCCCGGCTCCAAGATGGGCCATTTTAGCTATTTAGGCGATACCGAAGTAGGCAGCAATACCAACATTGGCGCCGGCACAATTACGTGCAACTATGACGGGCAACACAAATATCACACCACAATTGAGGATGATGTCTTTATCGGTTCTGACACGTTGTTGATCGCGCCCCGGCATATTGGCACAGGGGCCAAGACCGGCGCGGGCGCAGTTGTCACCCATGATATTCCCGCGCACAGTGTCGCTTATGGTGTACCGGCAAGAATAAAAAAATCTTCCAATGAAACAGAATCCAAGCAGATATGCCTTGACCCCCAACAGCTAATCACATACGCTCTCCGTGCTCGCGAACATGCGTACGTTCCTTACTCGCATTATAAAGTAGGGGCAGCAGTTCTAACACAGGATGGGCAAATTTACACCGGTTGTAATGTGGAAAACGCTGTCTATCCCCTAACCATCTGTGCCGAGCGTGTTGCCATTACCAAAGCCATTTCTGAAATGGCCGCCATCTCGGAAATGGCCGCCATTTCTGGGATAACCAGTGACACCCAAACCATGCACGTCATACGCGCGGTTGCCGTTGCCACAGAAAATGGAGGCACGCCCTGTGGCGCCTGCCGCCAGGTTATCCGTGAATTTGCCGCACCCGACATCCCCATTTTTATCGCCAAAACGGACGGAACTTATCGTGAATACACATTGGCCTACCTGCTCCCCGATAGCTTTACGGCCAAAGATTTAAATGAAGGTTAAAAATTAAAAATTAGAGATTAAAGCGCTTGGCGTTTTCTAATCTTTAATCTCTAATCCCTAATTTAATTTGCTATTTCCTCGCAACTTACCGAAGAAAGGAGCTTACGATGTCAGTTACAATTATTATTGGTACTCAATGGGGTGATGAAGGAAAAGGACGGGTCGTTGATTACTTTGCAGCCAAAGCTACCCTAGTTGCTCGTTACAATGGCGGTGATAATGCCGGACACACGGTAGTGGCCGAAGGGCGTAAACTGGCCTTGCACCTGGTACCCTCTGGCATTCTCTATCCAGAAAACACTTGTCTTATCGGTGCAGGTACAGTGGTAAATCCCCTGGTCTTATTGAGTGAAATGCAAACTTTGCGCGAATTGGGCGTTGATGTCTCTCCGCGCCATCTCAAACTCGCGGCAGGCGCGCACTTGATTCTCCCAACTCACCGTGAACTTGACGGTGCTTCCGAGAAAAGCCGGGGACAACAAGCCATTGGCACTACTAAACGTGGTATCGGCCCCACCTACGCCGACAAAGCGCGTCGTGCCGGCCTGCGCGCCGGGACAATGCGCGATCTCAATGTTTTCGCTGAGGCCGTAGGAGAGATGGTAGAGGCGCACAATGCGCGTCTGACCCAGCTTTATGGGCTGGACCCTGTACCCGTCACTCCTATTGTGGAGCAGTTGCACAATGCCGCACAACAACTACGCCCACACCTGGTGGACGGAACCACACTACTGGGCGAAACATTGCGGGCAGGACATCCCATTCTCTGCGAGGGCGCACAAGGAACCTTACTTGATCTTAATTTTGGCACATATCCTTATGTTACCAGTTCTTCCCCCATCGCGGGCGGCGCGTTGGTGGGATTAGGCTTTGGTCCTAAAGACGTAACCCGTGTGGTCGGTGTGGCGAAAGCCTACACAACGCGCGTTGGTGCAGGCCCCTTCCCTACCGAATTGAATAATGAAATTGGTGAACGCATCCGCCAGGTCGGCGGCGAATTCGGGGTTACTACCGGGCGACCGCGCCGTTGTGGCTGGCTTGATGCCGTTATCCTGCGCTACGCGGCCCAGGTCAACGGCCTTACCGAGATCGCGCTGACCAAAGTGGACGTTCTCAGCGGGCAGTCTACACTAAAAATCGCCGTCGCTTATGAACTAGATGGAGAGCGCGTCGAACACTTTCCCGCCGAGTGGGGAGCAGAAGCCCTGACACGCAGTATACCCATCTATGAGGAATTGCCAGGTTGGGAGGAAGATATTACGGGCGCGCGTACCCGCGCCGATCTACCCGCCAAGGTACAGACTTACATTGCCCGCATCGAAGCTATTGTGGGTGTTCCCATCACCTTCATTGGGGTTGGACCAGAACGTGAGGCGATGATATTGCCGTAAAGAATAGAGAGTCGAGAATTAGCGATCAGCGAGAGAGCGAATCAATACATTGCTTTCTCGCTGATTTGTTCTCTCGCTTCTCTTCAAAAATCGGTTATGATGGGAAGATGCAAATTTCATCCAGTCGAGGTGACCAATCTCTATGATGATACCTAATGGGGTTGTGACCTGGGCAGAAATTGACTTAGATGCCATTGCCCAAAACGTTGAAGCTATCAAAGCCTTTGTAGGGCCAGATACCGAAATTATCGCCTCTGTTAAAGCCAATGCCTATGGCCACGGGCTATTACCCATCGCCCGGATTGCCCTGGAAGCCGGTGCATCTCGTTTAGCCGTTCACCGCATCCAAGCAGGAGTTGCACTCCGCGAGGCCGGCATCCAGGCTCCCATCCTTTTGCTTGGACACACCCCCCCTTTAGGGGTACCAACGGTTCTTGACTATAATATCACACCCACGGTGGTGGATTGGGAGACGGCCGCGATGCTCTCCGCCTACGCCGATGAACCGGTTTACGTTCACGTCAAAGTGGATACCGGGATGAGTCGTTTTGGATTAGAACCGGAGAAAGCTCTGAGTTTGGTACGCTACATCTCCAAACTTCCCCATCTCGTTGTCGAAGGACTTTTCTCTCACTTTGCCACTGCCGACGAAGAAAACCTCGGCCCGGCCCGGCGACAATTGAAACGCTTCCTGGCGATCCTCGCGGAAATTGAAAATGCCGGTTATCCCATTTCTGTGCCCCATATCTGCAATAGCGCGGGAGTAGTTACTTTGCCGGAGGCGTATCTGGCTGCCGTGCGCCCAGGTATTCTCATCTATGGGATGGCGCCCTCTCTTTACAGCCAGCCGCCATTTCCACTGCGCCCCGCGCTGACGCTAAAAAGCACCGTCATCCACACCCGCACCCTGCCCTCGGGCAGTACCATCAGCTATGGGCGCACGTATACCACACGTGTCCCAATGCAAGCAGCCCTGGTCTCCCTCGGCTATGGAGATGGGTATCCACGTCTCATCTCCAATCGGGGCGAAGTTCTCATCCGAGGGCAGCGCGCGCCTATCCGAGGACGCATCTGTATGGATCAATTCGTCGTGGACGTGAGCGACATTCCCGGCGTGCGGGTAGGTGACGAAGTCGTCGCTATCGGCGAACAGGACGGTGCAGTGATCTCGCCCGAAGAAGTCGCCGAGTGGGCCGACACAATCAACTACGAGATCACCACCGGATTATTGCCGCAAGTTGTGCGCGTTTATAAACAAGACGGGCATTGTAATTCATTGGAAGAAGGGATTGAGCAATGGGCATCGTATTTGATGGCAGTCTAAGCGCTATTCAGAAATAGCGAGCGCTATTCGGAAATAGCGAGCGCTATTCAGCACATCAACGCTCCGGTGGCTCAACAATCACCGATCCCACCCGCAAGACGTCGCTCAGGTAGACTCCATCTCGCGTGATGGGCTGTCTGATCAAGTCGGGCCAGGTATACATTCCAATATAAACTTCATATTCTCCCGGTTCCAAGTCATCTGGCAATGCAACCGGATAGGTATCCAACAATGGTTTTGAATGGGGCCAGCTTGAAGTCGGCATTGTGCCTCCACCTGGAGGACTATCCAATTGAGCTACCAGGATATCGTTTTGATCCAGGACGTGAACAAATAGGGTATAGTCTTCATCTATAGTATCCAATACCTGCCAATAAAAAGCAACCGGCAAAACGTGTCCCGGCTGCACGTGTTGTGGCAATTGCACGGAGCGCAATTGAATCGTATTCGCGAACACTTCTGAACGCTGTTCTGCTGGGAGATCAAATTCACCAATCTCCTGCACTGATCCTAGAGCCAGCAACTTAAAAATAGGGATGGCAGAAGCTGTGCCATTTCCCAGGGGTACGTTACCCCGCGCGAGCAACCACGGCCCCTCTTTCCCATCGCGCACCCGAACCTTCAGACATAGGTGACCGGATAACTTAGGGGGTATATGAAATGCACTTGTCTTCGCAACGATTCGCTCTCCCCATCTATCGGGAACCGTTGCCGCTTCAGGCCAAAAGTTGGCTGTTTTTACCGTGTGATCGTCATCCGTTACTAACGTTAAATACACGTAAGGATCCGTATGCCCTACTGTAGACGAGTGAGTACTCCAATACGTCCTCACCTGCACCCACTGTCCTGGGGCAGCAACAGGAGAACTGACTTTGACCGCCGTCAATTCAACACCCCCATCATAGTGAATTCCTAAAGGCATAGCTTCGGCTAATTCTACGTCCATTATACTATCCGGTAGTTTGTACTTAGGCCATGCATAAATTGCAGCAGAGGCTACCGCATAACTGGACATTCCCACGAGCAGGACAATGCTAACAAGTCGTTGGTGTCGCCACCGCGTGTAGGCATTTAACCCTCCGATCAAGATACTGCCGAGCGTGATTGCGACGGGTAATAAATAGCGTCCGTGACCGGCACCTAGTGTCTGTGCGGCAAACCGCACAAAGAACACAAAAAGACCCGCCAGGGCCACCAACGGCCCAAGCCAGGCAACACTTTTTTCGGGAAGCCGATAGGCATTGTCCACAACAGCGCGTCCTTTTTTAGAGATATAAGAGGCCCATCTAGTAAAATTGCGAGATAAAGATGCAAAGTTGAAAACTGAAGGTTGAAGCACAAAGCTGCCGAAAAGTATGGGTTTGAGGAAATTTCGTACCATACTCACTACATATCCCAATAGGGCTATGCCGGTCATAATCCACATACCCCTCCGCCAGGAAAAAGGAAGGAGTATATGCATAAACCCAAATGCCCCCCAGAAAGTACGCCCTAATTGTGCCAGGAATTCCCCGGTAAAGACACTCCACGTAAACGGAGAACGGCGTAAATTATGTGTATAGTAAGTAAGATATACATTAAGACCGATAAGATCCCCATATAGAACTTGATTACGCACAAACCACCAGCCACAGACCAGTAAGGTTACCCCTCCGAAAACACAAGTTTGCCAGAAACGGTTCTTCCAATCTTGCATTTTTATAGGTCGTAACCAAAGCACAGCCATCATCGCCGGGAGCAACGCTAACCCACTCAACTTGGTCAGAATCACCGCCCCCATCACTACACCGCCTATTACTAAATCAGATAACTGCAGGTCATGCGTCGCGTGATAAATACACCCATAGAGGCCCACAGTAAACAGCATAGCCAGTAATACATCATGATGAATATTCACCGTCATGTAAATGAATGAAGGATTTAGACCCATTAAAGCGACCGCCCCTAACGGCGACCAGGGATGATCTGGCAAAAGTTCTTGGACGGCCTTATAGCTCACAATCAGTGTTATAACACCCAATACTATGCCAAAGCTGCGTAATCGCTGAATGGCCTGCAGACCCCCTCTATGTTTTGCGGCAGTTGAGGACACCGGTAAAACGGCGTTCCAACCATCACGGCCCGTTTCACTCCAAATAAAATGTGGATTAGGCCGTAATGTTATATGCAGATCAGAGGTATCAAGGTCATGAATGAGAATAGCACTGACGATGTAGTAAAGAGGAGAATGATAAGCCATCACCACTCTAACCCCACCCTCTTGGCGGCCCTGTAAAGGAAGGCGCCGATTTTGAGCTACATACTGTACATATTTGAAATGCGAAAGCTCATCAACACCTTCACCTGGTGGCAAACTGTTAGCATACCAGATTGCAATCAGGATGTATATTACAATCAATACCCATAAACGTCCCGCAAAATGTATACCCGCTATTCGCTCTCTCACAAAAAGGTCCTCCAATCCTCAATGATTTGGGTGTGTTTCGCTTGAATGTGCCAGTACGTGAGACGTATAAATTTTATCAGAAGTAAGCCAGACTCCAAATAACATAACAGCTCTTTTAAATTTTTCCAACATTGACAATCTTTATAAACACGTTATACTTATAGTGTTGTTTATAAATCGATAAGGAGTTTTCAGGAATGACAGAGATGCAGGCAATTGACTTATACCCTCTGGGGGGCATTATGGCCGTCAAGCCTGCGCTGCATCCTTGTTTATAACGACACATACCTGAAATATTGCTATTTAAAGCCGTGGAGCCTAGCCCGCCCCACGGCTTTTTTGTTTTCCTATCAAGGAGTACCGAATGACACACAACACATATATAACCTAAGTTGCTACCTATCACGTGAATTTCTCTTTTTCGCCCATAGGGGCGAAAAAGAGAAGGGAAAAGATGTTTTTTTCGCACGCGGCAAGAGCCGCGTGTGAAAAAACACCCTTTTCTCTTCCGCTACCACAAGGTAGCAACTCGCGTCATATATTTGATACATCATTGTAAGACGCAATAAGGACGCGATTCCCGAATCGCAGCTACATCTTTCAACACATTAAAAGAGGCTATGATGCTACAACTTTCAAATATCAGTAAACATTACGGAGACGTACAGCTTTTGAAAAATGTCTCCTTTATCCTGAATCCCGGCGACCGGATGGGGCTGATAGGGCCTAACGGCTGTGGGAAAACAACGTTGTTACGTATGATCACCGGGGAGGAAACGCCGGACACCGGCTCGGCCAACACCAGCCCACCGGATGTACGCTTGGGGCATTTAGAACAGGGGCTGGTATATGGCGCGGAGGACACCCTGGCAGATATTCTCCAGGAGGCGAAAACCGAACTGGAGCAGGTCGAGGCACAGATCGCCGACTTGGCCGCCGCAATGGTAACAACGGAGGGCGCGGAACAAGCACGCATTATGGATACCTACGATCAGGCATTAACTCACCTGGAAGTACTAGTCCACCAACAAATACCAGAACATGAAATTGAGGCCATTCTCAAAGGTTTGGCTCTCGATCACCTGCCGCTGGATACGCCGCTCAGTCACCTGAGTGGCGGACAGAAAACACGGCTGGGATTGGCCCGGTTGCTTTTGCAAGATCCCCAAATCCTGCTCCTGGATGAACCGACCAATCATCTCGACATTGGAGCATTGGAGTGGCTAGAAGGGTGGTTGCAGAGCTACCAGGGCGCCGCCCTCATCGTCTCGCACGACCGGATGTTCCTGGATCGCACAGTCAACGTGATCCTGGAATTGGATCCGCGCACACAGCAGGTCACAAGCTATCCCGGCACTTACAGCGACTACATTGAGACGAAACAACGCGAGAGCGAAAAACAATTGACGGCTTACAAAGACCAGCAGGAATACTTCGCGCGGCTGGAACAGGGCGTCCGACGACTCGCGGGCTATGCCAGCAGCATCGAGCATGGCACAATTGACTTTAGCGTGCGCAAAATCGCCAAGGGCATCGCGCGGCGGGCGACGGTACAGCAACGCCGGCTGGAACGCGAATTGGAGACGGAGGCATTGGAAAAGCCCAAACTTTCCTGGCAGATGAAGTTAGAATTTGTGGATACGCCACCAAGCGGGCAGGAGGTAATCATCCTCAACAATCTGAGCGTCGGCTATAACGGTGTCCCGTTAGCCAGTAACATCAACGAAATCCTAAGCCAAGGAGAGCGTGTGGCACTGATTGGACCCAATGGCGCGGGCAAGACGACATTACTGCGCGTCATCACCGGACAACTCGATCCGTTGGATGGAGAAGCACGCTTGGGAGCCAACGTACAGTTAGGTTACTACGCTCAAGAGCAGGAAAATCTAGCCCCCAACAGCACACCTTTTGAGACCATCCGCAGTATCGCCAATATGTCCGACACCGACGTGCGGTCGTTCTTGCACTACTTTCTCTTCAGTGGCGACGATGTCTTCATCCCCATCCGCAGCTTGAGCTACGGGGAACGCGCCCGGCTAGTGTTAGCGCGCCTGGTCGCCAGTGGCTGCAATTGCCTGCTACTTGATGAACCGATCAACCACCTAGACATTCCTAGCCGCGCGCAGTTCGAGCAGGCGATGACGGCCTACGAAGGCACTGTTCTGGCCGTTGTCCATGATCGTTACTTTATCCAAAACTTCGCCACCCGCGTCTGGGCGGTAGATGGAGGGACGCTGCGGAGTTATGTGGATTTGGAAGATTACCAACGGTTGACAAAACTATAGTGTTGTGTATACTTAGCGTTGCATACGGTGAGTAGCTAAGTAATTAGCCCTTGACCCTGCGCCGCGGTGTGCTATAATGTTACGGTTACTGAATAGTGCGCCGACGTAGCTCAATCGGCGGAGCATCCGCCTTGTAAGCGGAGGGTTGTGGGTTCGATTCCCACCGTCGGCTCTTTATCATGGGCAGGTGTTCCGAGCGGCAAAGGAGGCTGACTGTAAATCAGCTGGTATATACCTCCGGGGGTTCGAGTCCCTCCCTGCCCATCTTGATCGCCCACGTAGCTCAGTCGGAAGAGCACTTTCTTGGTAAGAAAGGGGTCATCAGTTCAAATCTGATCGTGGGCTTTGTAAAGAGCGTGTGCTTTAGTAAAAAGTTCTCTTTATATAACGCAGGTGAGTAGCTCAATTGGTAGAGCAACGGTCTCCAAAACCGTAGGTTGCGGGTTCGATTCCTGCCTCACCTGCCTTTTTATGCAAAGACACCGCACGCTAGCGGTGTTTTTAAGTATTGTAGATGTGATGGAGGCATTTAAGTGACCGGCCAGGATAAAAAAGTAAAAAAAGATAATGTGATCGTGCGTTATTTTCGAGAAACCAGAGCAGAATTACGAAAAGTGCGTTGGCCTACTATGGAACAGGGGTGGTCACTCACTAAGATTGTTTTAATGGTAACGGTTTTGATGGCAATTTTCTTGGGGGGGTTGGATTTCGTCTTCGGTGTGTTGCTGCGAGGCGTCATCGCTCAAGATTTGTTGTTTATTGTTTTAAGTGTGGTTGTAATGCTGGCTCTATTAGGGGCCGCCATTTTGATTGGACGTGGCGAAGAGGTTTAGTTTCGACCAGAGTATAACCCTCTTTTAAACGTTGATAGGCTTGGATTATGCCAAAAACACATCCGTTGGATGACAAAGATATATTAACACCTCAAGATGCTGATGGGGATTATGGGGTATTACCGGAGTTAGACCTTTCGGACTCTATCTTCGAAAGTTTTGGGTTGGAACCGACTCCTGATGAGGATCCGTTCCAGTTTTTCTCCATTGAGGAGGATAAACCTGCTACTGAGGCCGTTGAAGCGGAAATAGTTGAAGTACAGCCTGAGCTTGAGCCTGTAGGGGTATTACCTGATCCCTTTGCTGAAGATGAAGAGCAGGGTTCTAAAGATGAACGCGCTTGGTTTGTAATTCATTGTTATTCGGGTTATGAACAAAAAGTCCGCTATAACCTGGAGCAGCGTATTGAGTCCATGGGGATGCAGGAATTTATCTTCCAGGTGGTCGTTCCGACTGTGGAAGAGATTGAAATTCGGGATGGAAAACGGCGCACGGTTGAACGGTGTCTCTATCCTGGTTACATTATGGTCCAAATGACGTTAACCGATGATTCGTGGTACGTAGTGCGTAATACTCCGGGTGTGACCGGATTTGTGGGGATGGGGAATACTCCCACTGCGCTTAGACCAGAGGCCGTACAAAATATCCTACGACGTATGGAAGCAGCCGCGCCTCAAGTGCGCGCCACTTTCAAATTGGGCCAAAAAGTGCGTATTATTGAAGGCCCATTTGCGGATTTTATCGGTATGGTAGATGATATTGACGAGGAACGAACAAAAGTGCGGGTTCTCGTCTCATTCTTTGGGCGAGAGACGCCCGTCGAATTAGATTTCCTACAGGTGGAAAAAGCGTAGTGTTGTTTCAAATTTGTGAGTAAGCGCTTGGGTTTATTAAGGATAAGCCTAAATTATGGAGAGCTGATAGATATGGCAAAGAAAAAGATAAAGGCAGTCGTTAAGTTACAGATTCAGGCGGGTAAGGCAAATCCGGCTCCCCCTATTGGTCCTGCGCTGGCGCAACACGGGATCAATTTGATGGGATTTTGCAAGGAATACAATGCTAAAACCGCCAGTATGACGGGTAATGTTGTCCCGGCGGAAATCACGATTTACCAGGATGCATCGTTTACATTTGTATTGAAAACTCCCCCGACCGCAGATTTGCTGCGCAAAGCCGCAGGGGTTCCCAAAGGTTCACGCGAACCCAACCGGGATAAGGTCGGGCGCATTACTCAGCAGCAGTTGCGCGAGATTGCGGAGACTAAGATGAAAGATCTTAATGCAAATGATATTGAGGCAGCGGAACGGATGATCGCCGGTAGTGCCCGCAGTATGGGTATTGAGATTATAAGTTAGGGTTAATGATGTGGAAGGGATTTTCCCGCTAGTACCACAAGGAGGTTTATATGCCAAAACGAGGTAAAAAGTATTTAGCTGCGGCCGAGAAAGTTGACTCAACGCGATTTTATTCGCCGGAAGAGGCGATCAAGTTGGTGCAGCAAGTAAGTTATACTAACTTTGATGGGACAGTCGAGTTACATTTGCGGATGGGGTTGGATCCTCGGCGATCCGATCAACATATCCGTGGTGTCGTGCGTTTACCGCATGGTTTGGGTAAACCGGTTCGTGTGTTAGTGTTTGCTGCCGGGGAAGCGGCACAGATCGCTCAAGAGGCCGGAGCCGATTTTATTATCAGTGATGATGATGGCATCAAAAAGATTATGGATGGGTGGGTAGATTTTGATGTGGCCGTCGCCGTTCCCGAAATGATGCCGCGCGTAGGACGTTTAGGCCGTGTTCTAGGTCGTCGCGGTTTGATGCCCAATCCTAAGACGGGGACAGTCGTTCAGCCTGAAGACTTACCCCGCTCAATTCGTGATGCGAAAGCCGGTCGAGTAGAATACCGTCTTGATCGTTCCGGAAATATTCACTGTGCGTTAGGTAAAGTGAGTTTCCCAGACCAGCAGTTGTTGGAAAATATGGGAGCTATTATGGATACGATCCGGCGTGTCAAACCAGCAGCAGCAAAAGGGGTCTATCTCAAACGGGTTACAGTTGCGCCATCAATGGGACCTGGTGTAAAAGTGGATCCTATCGCGGCATTAGCTATGGAGGCCGTAGTTTAAATCCATTATAACAAGTTGAGCTTATCTAAGGGGAGATACCTCCCCCATCTGCCTGAGACCGCAGGTGCGCGGAAAACGATTTTTATTAGAAAATTCTTTTCCGTAAAAGTTTATCCAAGCGCTTAATGTCCTGCCGAGGCAAGATCAAAGAGCACAAAGTCGTATCTACCAGGATACGTCCCCACGTATTTGAAACTATGTAGGGGTGACTGTAGTGCATTGGGAAAAGTTCCTCCCTGGGAAAAGTTTTTCCCCAGGGAAAAGTTCTTCCCCTTGATCCTTGCGTCGGCTGACGTAAGGATTTTTTATTTTTTAAGGAGGTGAGAAAGATTGGCTATTTCACGCGCTCGTAAAGAAGCTTTGGTTGCTGAGTATAAGCAACAACTAGGCAATAGTAGTGGCATCATGATCGCGGACTATAAGGGACTTTCGGTATCCCAAATGGAAGATCTTCGCCGTCGCGCTCGCGAGCAAGATGGGCAGATCTTTGTGGTCAAAAACACACTGTTGAAACTGATCTTGACCGAGGCTGGGTTGATTCCCCCGGATGACTTATTTGTGAATACGACAATTGTCGCTTTCTGTCATCAAGAGATAGCGCCCTTAGCAAAATTATTCCGTGAGTTCGCTCGCGAAATGGAAGAGGGTCGTTTCGTTGTTAAAGGGGGGCTGCTTGAAGGGAAATTCCTTTCGGCAGCAGAAGCTATTGCGGTTGCCGATATGCCTAGCCGTGAAGTATTAATGGCGCAAGTATTAGGGACCATCAACGCGCCCGCGACACAACTTGTGAGTGTGGTGTCCAGTGGTATCCGGCAGATCGTTAATGTACTGCAGGCCTATGTAGATAAATTAGAAGAAGCCGGCGGAAATCCTGCCGGAGCGGCGGCCTAAATCAGGGTCGCCATTCATAAAAGACGGATGATCGCATCCCCAGCGGATGTTGTCTACATCCATATTAAAAATAAATAAGGAAAGCCCTAGAGGAGGTTTATTTAAAATGGCAGATTTGCAAAAGTTAGTTGAGGAAATTAGTGTTCTTACGTTGATGGAAGCATCCCAACTGGTCAAAATGTTGGAGGATAAGCTGGGAGTTCAGGCTGGTGCAGCAATGCCGATGGCAGGGATGATGATGGCCCCGGCTGCGGTTGAAGCTGAACCAGAAGAAGAAAAGACCGAGTTTGACGTTGTGATCAAGGATGTGGGACCCAAGAAGATTAACGTCATTAAGGCAGTTCGCCAGATCACGACCCTGGGTCTAAAAGAAGCCAAAGATTTGGTCGAGGCCGTGCCCGCCAATCTTATGGAAGGTGTGGCTAAAGAAATCGCTGAAGATGCCAAGGCCAAGTTGGAAGAGGCCGGCGCAGTGGTAGAGATCAAGTAACAGAATAGGTTCTGTTTATATAAGACCTCCCCCCCGGTTTTTTCAAAAACCGGGGGGGGTCTTATAGTATAACTCAAGTTGCTACCTATCACGTGAACTTCTCTTTTTCGCCCCTACGGGGCGAAAAAGAGAAGAGAAAAGGTGTTTTTTCGTTGGCGTACACCCGCCCGCCAACGAAAAAACACCCCCAAACCCTCGTTCCTATCTGGAGCAGGTGACAGAAAATAGTCATTGCTCACAAGACTAAACGGTTACGGTAAAAAGTAAGGTTTCTGAACCTTGCCTATAATGGTCAATAACATAGTTTGGGTTTTTACGATAACGGGTGTATGATTTCGAGTTATGGAAAAGGTTAAAACTATGCAAAATGACCGTCTTGATATTCAGGCAAAACAAGACTATTCCATCTCTATGTTGGCGGCAAACGTTTACAGCCTGCTCATTGCCATCCCGCTCTTCGCCAGCATCACCGGTGTTTACGGCATAGTATGGGGCATGGAGCGGCTGGGACGCGCGTTGTTGTTGGTAGGGTACATTCCCTTTCTGTTGTTGATTATTGTTGGCACTGTGGTACACGAACTGCTCCACGCGGCCGGCTGGATCTACTTTGGACACTTACCGCGCGGCACAGTTAAGATACGCCTGCACCTTAAGACGCTCACCCCCTACGCCCATTGCACGGAATTATTGGATATTCGCCCCTACCGGCTAGGTGGCCTGTTACCAGGGCTGGCCTTGGGCTTCATTCCTGCACTCTTGGGGATTTTGACCGGTTATGGGCCGCTGATGACGTTTGGGATGCTTTTCTCCCTTGCTGCCAGCGGGGATTTGTTGTCCCTATGGATATTGCGCCATGTCCCGCCGGGTAGTCAGGTGGAAGATCACCCTTCGCGGGTGGGGTGTTACGTGATTGTGTCTGATAAAGGATGAAGCAGCAAGCCACAAGTAGCCAAGAAGGGATCTCTTGATAAAATTACGCAAAAACATAGGTTTTGTGTTGTTGTTGTGCTTGCCCGCCTGCTGTGGACTGATTGGCCCGCCGGGGAGCCAGCAGCCGGCAACACGCGCGGCACAGGGAGTTGCCTTTGTAGATACCAATGAGAATGGTAAGTACGACAAGGATGAAGTTCCCCTACCTGATGTGCGGTTGGTGGCGGAATCTAATATCCATGGCAGTTTTACGTTTCTTGAGGTTCAGACTGATACCGAAGGGCGCGCCACGCTTCAGGCCACATATACGCATCTCTTCAACATCCACGCGATTCCGCCATGTGGGTATTATCCTACCACAAAGATGATTCACCGAGCTGATGAAACCAGCGGTAAGCGTTTTGTGTTTGGGTTTATGCCAGGGGAGGCGGTAAATGATATGGCTACCGTACACATATCGGTGTGGGAAGACTATAACCGTAATGGTACACACGACATTTCAGAACCCCCCTTCAGTTTTACGTCTATCGCTTATGTGACAATCCCCCGCACTGTTGATCAGTTATCCCCTACCCTAATGCCGGTGCAGTGGAGCACTATGCTCACCACCACGACAGATGTGCAGGGCGAGGTCGTTTTAGACTTGAGAAGTACATGTGGTACGCTCCAGGTTTATGTGCCTGCCAGGGGGGATGAAATTGAGGAAATGGTTTCTTTCTCCTACGATCTGGGCTATACAGATGTAGCATGGGCACTTCCCCATGCCCGACCTGCTAATATTGCGGAAAAGGCTATGGCTCGTATACGATTGGCAACGACTGCGGATGAGGAAGCTGCGGCCTTTACCTATTTGATGCATCACACTTCTATCACAGGGGGGCCTGTCCGCCGCGTGGGTTTTATGGCTTATGATGCCCAGGGTGAGCAATTGAGTGTCGCTACTGCTCAATGGTGGGATCATCTCTATGATATCACACTGCACATAGAACAGGCGGATGAAACCTATACATTGGAACATCAAATGCTTGCACCAGAAAATATTTTTATTCTTATGCAGGAGTAGCAGATTGTGGATGCAATTCGACCCTGGCTTTATATCGGAAAATATCGTGATACGCTGGATTATCGACAACTCGGCGTTTATCGGATCGGCGCGGTACTCCAGTTAGCCGAACCTGTACATTACGCTCGAATGGATGCTCTCTATTTGGTTATTGAAGATGGTGAACCTCTTCCTTTTCATCTATTACGACAAGGGATAGATTTTGCGTTAGCGGCCAAAGCGCGGGGGAAAAATGTTCTTATTGCGTGTGGGGCGGGGGTCAGCCGTTCTGCAACTTTTGCTGCCGCAGCTCTGAAAGAAGCCGAGAGTCTGAGCCTTTTGGATGCTATCCGCAGCGTATACCAACATCACCCCGAAACTTTACCTCATCCTGAACTTTGGAAATCGCTCAGTGCGTATTATCAAGAAGATGTATCTGTCCACGATATGCTGGCGGCGTTGCACCCCTCTGAATAGTGGCTCTGAAACTGTATAGATGGGAGGACATTATGGGACGTACACATATATGGCGACGACTGATATGCATCGCAGGTGTGGTCATAGGAACTGTAGCTTGTGCATCCCCTTCTCCCCCGATGGAATTCACCCCAACAGTGGCGACGGTTTCGACGCCGGCATTTGAAGAGGACGCCCGGATGGAGGAACGACTGCGGATGGTGGAAGCAACCATCGTGCAGCGCAATATCGCCGATCCTGATGTGCTGCGCGCGATGCGTACCGTGCAGCGGCATCGTTTTGTCCCGGCGGAGTACGTGGAGCAAGCTTACGGAGATCATCCGCTACCCATCGGCTACGGGCAGACTATCTCACAGCCCTATGTCGTCGCGTGGATGACGGAGCGACTGGAATTGCAGGCTGGAGAGAAGGTGCTGGAAATCGGCACGGGATCGGGCTACCAGGCCGCAGTGTTAGCGGAATTGGGGGATATCGAAGTCTATAGCATCGAAATTGTGGCCGAGCTGGCGGAGCAAGCTGCAGCCCGGCTGAGCGACCTGGGTTATACCGGCGTCCAGGTCAAACAAGGCGACGGGTACTACGGCTGGGAAGAACACGCGCCTTTTGACGCGATCATTGTCACTGCCGCGCCGGATCATCTGCCCTCCCCGCTGGTAGCGCAGCTCAAAGATGGCGGGCGATTGATTATCCCCATCGGCCCGCAGGGCAGCTTCCAGAGCCTTTGGCAGTTCGTGAAGGAAGGTGATGAACTGAAGGCCTACAATTTGGGAGATGTTTCCTTTGTCCCGTTCACCGGTGCGGGGGCAGAAGGCGCACTCACGCCGCAGCCCTGACCTGCCGCAAGCCATGCCCCGGCGTAGCACAGCGCTCCGCCAGCCAGCACTATGTCGAAACCGAACGAGAGTGCCAGCAACGCCGCGAGCACTGAGGCCACTACCGACAGTGCGCCGTTGACACTCCAGGCCCAGGGGATGCACTGCGGCGCGGCTTCGAGACGGCGCAGCCCCTGCGGGAAGGGCATTCCCATCAACACTCCCCCCGGCGCGAGAGCCAATACCGCGACGATCATCCGCCCCATCAGTGGCAACGCGAGCGCCCAGGAAAAGAGTACCGGCAATCCCACCGCGTAGATGCAGATCAGTCCCACTAGCAAGCCGAGGGCTACGCGCGTGGGGACGTGCCCTGCCAACGTGCTGCCGATCCCGGAGAAGAACAGGATGGCGAAGAGTACGGTTGTCATCGCGTAAGCCGGATGTCCCAGGAAAAGGATGAAGCGCTGCATTAAGGGAATCTCCACGAACAGAAAGCCCAGTCCTAACATACCAAAGTAAGCCAGTGTTGAAACGCCGCCCGTGCCCCGGCGCGTGACCCCTACCGGCAGCAGGATGACCAGTGCCGCTGCCCCGATCGCCAGGATTAACAGCGCGACCAACACGAAATATCCTGCGCCACCGAAAGGTTGCCAACTTTTGCCCAATTCCACCATCACCTGGCGCGCCTGTGACCATTTGAAGAAATGCCCGAAAAACGGGTGGGCGTCGGTAGGCGGGGTTACGTCAAAGGGATAGACCGCGTACCACGCCGCGCGATCCTTGGCCGCCAGCAGGCTGGTGAAAGCCTGGTAATAGACCGGTTCTGCCAATACGTTGTAACGGTTGCCATCTTCCGGTCGGATGCCGGGTGCGTAGACCATATCAAAGGCGTTTTCGACGGCGAACTGCCGGATGAGCGCCAGTTCTTCGGATGCGAACGGCGCGGTTTTGACCAGCAGTGTCAGTGTGGCATAGCCCCGGAAGGCGACAATTTGCTGTGCCGGGTTGCCGCCGCTCTGCTTCACAGCCGTGACCGCCAGGGCGAACGCGCGCAGTGATTCGCTCGGTGGTGTCTGGAGCCAGCGGGTAACGACGAGTACGCCACCGGGCGCGAGCGCGTGTAGATTGTCGCGGAAGGCTTCGACGGTGTTGTGGTAATCCTCCGCCAGACTGTACGCGCCGGAGCGGATGGGGCGGTAGGGTGTCGTCAAGGGCAAGGAAATCACCTCGTAGCGAGTCTGTGTGCGGCGAATGAAGCTGCGCGCCTCTTCCAGCACCGGCATGACGCGTGGCGCCTGGTAGATATTCCCGGCGGCGGCGACGATGAGCGGGTTGGACTCGATGGCGGTGACGCGCGCCGCGCCCTGTGTTAGCGCAACCCAGATTTCCAGTCCGCCGCGCGGTTCCACGACCAGCACGTGTCCCTCCGGTCGCAGTTGGTAGGCTATTGCGGAGGGCAGAAAGCCGGTGAATGTGAGATGGTCTGACTCCGGCGTGTCGACGGGCAGTGTCAAAATCGGGTTCAAGTCGTCGCCATCTACGAGCAGTCCCCGTTGGGGCGGCAGTGGTTTCATATAACGGTAGCTGAGACCTGGCAGGGAACGAATACCTGCGCTCTCCACTACGTCAACCCGCGAAAAGCCATTCCAACGCTGCGAGATCACTTGCGCGCCCGGAAATTGCAGCGCGTAGCTGAGGCTTTTGTATGGTGAGAGGCGCAGTTTCAGCGCGGCGGGCTGGAGGATGAGAATCGCCGCGCTACCCAAGATGAGCAACGCAGCGGCCCAGGCCTGGACGCTGCTCAGAAGAATTTTTGCCGCAGAGAACGCAGAGGATAGGAAGATTTCCTGTATTTTTCTGTGTTCTCGGCATACTCCGCGATGAACGATGCTCCCGCGATCAGGGAACGCAAAGCTCAGCGCCGCGAGGCCGCCATCCAGTCCACTGAGCCACACGATGCCCTCACCGCCCACCCAACTCGGGATGAGGAGGGCCAGCACACACCCCAAAGCCGATCCTGCTAAGTTCGTCGCGTAGATGCAGTTCACTGCCCGCGGGTACGCGACAAATAGCAGTCCTAACGCCGCGCCACTGCAAAAGAACGGAATAGACAGAGCGATGTATTGCGCTACCAGGATGATCGCCTGGCGGCGGTCCCAGGCGATACTGAAGGAGTCAAAAGGGAGCAGGTTGATGAGCAAGTAGGCGGCGAGGCAAGTGCCCCCGTAACCGAGCGCCAGCCACGCGAGAGCACGTTGCAGGTGTCGCTGTCCCAGGCTTGGGAAAAGTGCCAGCAACGTCCCACTTGCGCCAAAGCCAAGCATCGCCAGACTGATGATCATAAAGGCGAAGTGGTAGAACTGCGCGACGGAGAAGAGGCGGGTAAGAGTAATTTCGAACATCAGGGTAGCAGTGGAAAGGCAGAATAGCCCGCCGAGGCTGCCGGGCGCGACGCGTGTGGCTTGACCTGGTAGTATGTGAGAAACTGGCGTTATTTTTTCTTCAACATCACTTCGCTCCATATTTTCCTCGGATGAACAATTTATCCCCATTGAGTATATGGCAATCTTTGCAACCACGCAAACACATACTCACACATAGTAGCCGAGGTTTCCATGCCTCGTCTTAGGGCCGGCAACAGGAACGCGCTATGGAAAGCGCGGCTACATCCTGCGGAATCTTGATGCCCCCCCACGCCTTCTGTGGAATTGTAAATTTATCGATCTAGCATACACTAACCTTACATTGGCTGATCTTAGTCATCACAAATCTGTGTTTGTCATAACCGTTTCAGTGGTCCCTGGACGGCTAGAGCCGTTACTATGTAAGTTTCGATCTACTGAAGCTTGCGGCCTAAATACTGTATATGGGAGCAAACAATGAATAACACATCATCTATCCAAACATACGAAATTCTTCCTAAACTAGAACTGCACTTGCACCTGGAGGGCGCGATTCCATTGGATGCACTGTGGGCATTGGTGCAGAAATACGGTGGGCATAGCGATGTTCCGGACCTAGACGCATTACGACGCCGGTTTACCTATCGCGATTTCCCGCACTTTATCGAGACGTGGGTCTGGAAAAACCAGTTTTTGCGCGAGTATGAGGACTTTACCTTCATTGCCGAGGCGGTGGCCCGTAATCTGGCGCGGCAGAACATCATCTACGTCGAAGCCTTCTACTCTCCGGCGGATTTTTCAAGCCAGGGGCTTGAAGTGCAGGGCATCACCCAGGCTATCCGCAAGGGATTGGCCCGTGTACCGGAAGTCGAAGTGGTGCTGGTGATCGATCTGATTCGCGACCTAGGCCCGGAGCGAGCGGCGATTACACTGGCACAGGTATATGAAGTGCGCGACCAGGGTGTTACCGGTATCGGCATCGGCGGTTCTGAGCAGGCGTTCCCGCCGGAGCCCTTTGCGGAAGTCTACGAGCGCGCGCGGACGTTGGGTTTCCATACTGCCGCGCACGCCGGTGAGGCTGCCGGCGCGGAGAGTATTTGGGGCGCGATTCGCGCTCTGCACGTTGAGCGTATCGGGCATGGAACCCGTGCCGAGGAAGATCCCGCGCTGCTTGATTATTTGGCCGAACACCAGATCCCGTTGGAAATGTGCCCACTTTCCAACGTGTGTACCGGTGTTGTTCCCTCACTGGATGTGCATCCCATCCGTCGTTACTTTGAACGGGGACTGCCGGTAACGGTCAACAGTGACGATCCCAAGATGTTTGGGAATTCATTGGCGGAGGAATACTACTTGTTGGAAACCCGGTTAGGATTTACCCGTGAGGATATTCGTACGCTGATTGGGAACGCCGTCCGGGCTTCATGGTTGCCGGAGGATCGAAAAACGAAAATGAGTGAAACATTAAAAATCAAGCGTTAGGCAAGGAGTATCGTCCAGAAGCCAATTTGCGATTTTCAAAGGGATTACTCATTAACGCGGTGCGCTCACCAGCAGTGGGATGAAAACAGGTGCATTGCACTTTCCGAAGTGCAATGCACCATCACCGAGGGGGGGGTAATTTTTCAATTTTAAATTTGCCAATTTGCGATTTTCAAGGGGGGATTATGAATTTACTTGATATGATTATGCGTGTACCTATACCGGAACCGTGGGGAGAAGGGGAAAAGATTCCGTGGAATGATCCCGACTTTAGCGAGCGAATGCTCAAGGAACACTTGTCACAGTCCCACGACGCTGCCAGCCGCCGTTTTGAGAAGATTGACCGGCAGGTGGCCTGGATTCATAGCCATGTTCTGGGTGAGACCCCTACTCGTATCCTGGATCTTGGCTGTGGACCGGGGTTATATACCAGCAGGCTTGCCCGGTTGGGGCATATCTGTGTGGGCATTGATTTCTCCCCTGCCTCTGTTGCTTATGCCAAAACGCAAGTTGAGCAAGCATCATTGGCGTGTACCTATATCCACGAGGATATCCGCCAGGCAGATTATGGTACGGGGTATGGTCTGGCGATGTTGATATTTGGGGAATTCAACGTCTTCCGTCCCGAAGTAGCTGAAGCAATTCTGCGAAAAGCACATCATGCGCTCTCCGAAAATGGCTGCCTGCTCCTTGAGCCGCACACGTTTAACATTGTGCAAACTTTGGGGGAAGCCGCGAGTTCCTGGTATAGTACGGCCAGCGGTCTTTTTTCCGCTCACCCGCATTTGTGCCTGGAAGAGAATTTCTGGGATGCTGAGCGTGCCGTCACTACAACACGTTATTTTATCATTGATGCTACCACCGGCGTCGTTACGCGCCATGCCGCCAGTATGCAGGCGTACACCGATGAGGATTATCGCGCGTTATTGGCCGATTGTGGTTTTAGCGATGTTACCTTTTTCCCTTCACTTACTGGAAGTATGGTGGAAGATACTTATGGCCTGTTTGTCATTATGGCGCGCAAGTAGGACAGGCTGAAAGGCATGTCAGATAGACAAGAATGTCTGTCCGGCATTTTGAATGGAGATGAGTCAAATCCAGGAAGGAGTCAAGCAATGATTCGAGTTCTCTACGTTGAAGATGAACCGGCACAACGCGAATTGGTGAATCAGTTATTACAGCTCGCGGGATTGGAAATCCAGATGGCCCCCAACGGTCTCGTGGGACTGGAACTGGCAGTAAGTTGGCAACCTGACGTGATCTTGATGGATTTGCGCTTGCCGCAGATGGACGGGTTTGAGACCATCGAACGCCTTAAAATTTCTCCACAGACAATGCATATCCCGGTTGTGATTCTCTCCGCTTTAACGGGAGCAAAGCGCTATGAGCACGCCAAATCTTTGGGAATCTATGCTTATATTGACAAGCCCTTTAGTTTTGAAGATCTGGTGAATACCATCCGCAATGCCGCACAGGACGGTGTTGCACAGATTGGGCCAGTTTATTAACAACCGTACATGCCACGCGATTTAGTTAACTATTGGTCCTACAGCAGATAGCGCAGGCTAAAACTGGCTTTCTAAACATATTTTAAAGAAGCGACTATCTCGCGATCGGCTATAAAAAGATCTTGCGTATATTTTTAGGAAATCTTTATGATTTTTTTTATTACTTTGTGATATTATAAGAATAGGTTTTTAAGCATACCGTGTTGCTTGTTAATTCCGCCATACTGTAGAAAACCATAGCTGAATAAAAGTGGGATTTGGAAGTGTCACTCATGTGATGCTTGTATTAAGATAGTCATTTTAATAATGACTATCTTGAATACAATGCAATTCGTGGAGGGGGGGATTAATATAGTTTTAGGAGAAAGGTCATATTTTTGGCGGGGACTTTTCTCCATCTGGTGCAGAAATAAAGTTTGCGGGTGGGACTTGAACAGGCGGGAATTTCCACCTAAGATGCAATGTGTTTCTTGATCACTACCGTATAACACACCAATTTATTGTTGATGCGTGGTGAGTGTATGTCTGGGCCACAACTACAAATCTTTTTTGGCTTGATGGCTGAGATTAGCTTGCTCTCCGACCTTTCCACTCAATAACGATGAATTGTTTGTTATTGGGATTTAATACGGTTTATCCTCAATGTTGCCAACTTAGAAGCCTGGGATTGCCCTGATCCATCCTGGCTTGCCTGTTTGACTGTCTCTGAATGGTCATTCTTCAGAGTTTCATCACAGTTCCATTTGTACAGTATGTAATTTAGTGCTGTAAATGTTTTTAGGGGCCATACAATTATTACATTAGCATTTTGCCGGCAATTGTGCTGTGCGTTTACCTGTGCTTAATTGTTTGAATTGCTGGCAATCCGCTGGAGGAACCAGGCTCTTAGCAGGTTTTTTGTTGCCATTCAATATATATAGCTGACACACAGTCGCTTATTTTTACTTCGTATTTTGCTGTGATCACAAGGGGGAAAGTTGTGATCTTATCACGGTATTACCAAGTTTGTATATTGTTGAGCGTGATTTGTTTGCTTTTGAGTTGCGCGCGCGCAGATATTCCGCCTTCACCTACATATATCACTACATCTTCTGAACCGGTTGGCATTACATACACTGTACAGCGCGGAAAAGTTGCCAGAATATTGGAGTTTTCAGGCAGGGTGATCTCTAAGGAAGAAATTCCCCTTTACTTTAAAACATCGGGGTATGTCAATCAAGTTTTTGTTCAACAGGGGCAACACGTAATGGCAGGTAGTGTGTTAGCCGAGTTGGGGGGTGATGCCTTGGAATATCAAATTACTACAGCAGAGCTAAATCTGGAAATGGCACAAGCCACACTCAAAGAAGCTGAGGAAACTAACGCTTACGCGATTGCTCAAGCGGAGTCGGCCTTGACATTGGCACAGGAGCAGCTAAACCGCACCCTGCTACTTCAAGAGAATTATACAACCAGCACAACGATAGCGCGCGTCGCGCTAGAAAGGGCCAGAACACGCGCTGTGTTTGCTCAGGATGAGTATCAAAAAGCCTTAGACCGTCCTTGGGAGGATCAGTTAATACGCGATAATTATGAGCGCGCGCACAAGGAAGCGCAATGGGAATTACAAATCACTCAAGCCGAATACGCCCAAGCCATCAACAATGAGTTAGTTTATCAACAGGATCTTAACATCGTTGAGGCCATATTACGACAGAGTGAGCTTGAACTAACGCAGCTCAAAAAAGGCGTGGGGCCTGTGTTACATACGGAGATAGAACAGGCTCAACAAGCGTTAGACGAGTTGAAGGACACAACACAAATCGTCGCTCCGGCGGATGGCATTATTGTGTCTACGTCTCTCTATCCAGGCCAACTGGTCGAACCCTTCGGGTCGCTTCTGATAATGGCAAGTTCTCTGGATGTTGAGATCAGTGCCAATCCTTCTCAAGAACAGTTACAGACTATTACGGAGGGACAGGTCGTCACCGTTGCCCATAGTCTTGATCCACAACGTGCTTGGGCCGGCACCGTTCGCAGCCTCCCTTATCCTTACAGTATGGGAGGCAACACTGCAAATTCAGGTAGTCTCGATAATACAGCACGTATCAGTCTGGAGGGAGACGTAAGCAGCCTAAACCTCGGCGAACTGATGGGAATAACGCTCGTTCTAGAAGAAAAGGATGATGTGCTTTGGTTGCCCTCGGAAGTTATACGAACTTATCAAGGGAGCGCATTTATCATCTTGCTTGATGGGGAATATCAACGTCGGGTAAATGTTGAATTAGGAATTGAGGGGCCAGAGCGAGTAGAAATCACTCAAGGATTGGAAGAGAATCAGGTAATTTTGGGACCATAAACTGAGTATGTAAGACTACCAGAGAGGTTTAATTACTTATGGAAGCACAACGTGTATTGCATATTATACAGGAGAAACTATATATCATCGTCTTGGTGACAATTATAACTTCTCTTATTGTATTGGTTGTAAGTCTGAACATGACACCTATTTATCAGGCTAAAGTAGTTATGATTGTCGCTCAGACAAAGAATGCCTTAACTTCTGATTATGCTTCCAGTCTAAGCGGAGAAAATTTAGCCCTGACCTATAGCAGATTGCTCACAACCCGACCGCTCTTGGAAATTGTAATTAACAATTTGGATCTAGATATTGCCCCAGAAGATTTGCGAGAAAATATGTTGGACATAAACCTTGTTCAAGGAACTCAATTATTGGAATTGAGCATTGAAGACACAAATCCTCAACGTGCCAGCGACATTGCCAACGAAATCGTCTATAACTTTATTGCTCTGCGCAATCCGGAGCAACAACTCCAAAGTATAAAGGCACTTGAACAAGATGTAGTTTCCCAGATGAACACTTTGAAAGCCCTGATTGATCGTGGCCAATCGACGACTTCCAATCTTTCTTCTGGGCTACTAACAGATGAAGAACTGGCTCTAACACAAAGCACATTATCCAATCAGCAACTTACCTATGCCCGCCTTATGGATACTTATCTAAGCATTCGCCTAGCTGAAAGTCAACTGCTCGACATCACAGTAGTCGAACCTGCAATACCCCCAGAGAAACCGATTCGACCGGTTGTGCCTTTGTATGTATTTCTTGGTGCTGCTATTGGTTTTACATTTAGTAGTGGTTTGGTTTTCCTGATAGCATACTTTGATCGCTCTTTTAAAACCAGTAATGATGTTAAGCAAGTTTTATCATTGCCTGCTTTAGGTACTATTTACAAATTGAGCAATAAAAAACAAAATAATGGTATTGTAACTTTGAGTTTTCCGACTTCGCCGGTAGCTGAGGCTTATCGCACTTTACGAACCAATATACGCTTTGCCAGCTTTGATGCATCTTTAAAAAGTTTGTTGATTACAAGTGCTGAACCAGGAACTGGTAAGACAACTATAGTGGCAAATTTAGGTATTGTTTTTGCCCAGACTGGCATCAATGTTATATTGATTGACTCTGATTTGCGTTCCTCAAAGCTTCATCACTTGTTTCATTTGGACAATCAGCGAGGATTGGTACATTTTCTAACAGGAGATGTTCATAATATTATGGATTGCATATCCGAAACAAGCGTTGCCAATTTACGCTTGATAACGAGTGGTGGTATCCCTCCTAATCCATCAGAACTATTAAGTTCAGAAAGAATGCGAATTGCTCTTTCAGAGGTACAAAGTAACGCAGAATTAGTTATTTTAGACACTCCTCCTACGTTAGCTGTAGCTGATGCATTAAATCTGGCTTCTATGGTGGATAGTACAGTTCTTTTAATTGAGGCAGAAAAAACATCTTGTGAAGCTGCTTGTAAACTATATGAAGCTCATCAACATGTGGGAACGAAACTTTTGGGTTTTGTGTTAACAAAGGCCAAACTGCGCGCTCAGGTCCCTTATCCCTACTATAGTAAGACCCTTTTGAAATCAATGAATGGCGCTAATCGAAGAAATTAACAAATATAATGATTTAAGTGTTAGAGTATTGAGAATGTATAAATTATTTCTGGATAAAAATAACCGGCGTCCCTGGATTGTGTCGGGTGATATACAACGTCTGATGGCCCTAGCGCTGGCTGTGGGGTTAGATACACTTCCGGCTGCTATGTGCCCCAGGATTCTTTGGCAGTTGAGCCATATCGTCAGTAAAATCTGGTACGTAGCGGATCCAGGCACTGTAAACCGAATACGGCATCATTTAGTGACACTTTTTGACGATAATAAAACGGAGGCTATGTTGAATTCATGGGTACTAGAACAACTAGCATTCTCTATTTGGAATACACTGATCCTCAATTTGTTACCCTCATTAGATGATAAAAATCTATCCCATTTGTTAAAAATAGATAATTTGTCTTATTTAAATGTACTACGAGAACAGATGTCTCCCGTCCTGCTGTTAGGGGCACACTATGGTGTTTATGGTTATGCAGTTACTGCTTTCTTATCCGCACGCGGTTATCCTACTTGGCTTGTTGGATACAGCACTTTACGTAATTACCCTGTGCAGGCCAGTCGTTTATATAATTGGCTTTACTGGCCCAGGGTTCAACGTCTTGAGAAGCGAGTCAAGCAAGTTACGGTCGCACCTGGAGAAAAGTCACAACCTGAACTTATCAAGATTTTAAAAGAAAAAACTGATATTTTTTATCTCTTACCAGATCAATATTTCATTGTTAATGAAAATCAACCGCTTCCCGCGCATTTGGTGTCTTTGCGATTTTTAAATCGCAAAGTTTACCTGGATATCAGCGGTATTCAACCCGCGAAACAAATGGGAGCCAGGGTATTCACAGCTATTCCTATTGCAAATGAACAGGAACAACACATTACCATTGAACCTATGACATGGGCGAACCCCGGAACGCGCGCAGAGGATATAGGTGAAGATCTTCAAGTTTATCTTTCACGTCTGGAGCAACGTTTGTTAGAAAATCCTGCACTCTGGCGTGATCTACGGCGGCTTGATCTTGTCGACCGTATAACAAGTCCAAAGGGAGATAAAGTTCAATGCATGAACAACTCCATTATACAGTAGGTCGCGTCACCAAGAATATTGTAGCTCAGCTCTTTGCTCTGGCTGCCACAACGGTGTCGAAGTTGTTGATCACAATTGTGATTGGCCGTCTGTTTGGGGCTGAACGGGTGGGAGAATTTGCCTTTGTGATGACCTTCAATCTTATGTTTACATTTTTTGCCACCTTGGGTATCCCGTGGGCACTGATTCGAGAAGTGGCTACCCAACACAAACTAGCAGATCACTATGTCAGAACCGGATTGACTCTTGTCGCTGGAGCAGGCATACTCAATATACCGTTAACCGTCGGTATCGTTTTGTTGCTGGGACGGCCTGCAAATACATGTCTTGCAGTTGGCTTGGCAAGCTTGGCACTGCTGTTTGATGGCTTGGCTCAGACCGTCTCCGCGGTTTTTAATGGTTATGAGCGTATGGAAACAGCGGCGGTTGTGACCATCATTCAAGAAATGGTTTTCCTAGTTATAGGAACCGGTGTGCTTATTCTACAACTGCCTTTTCTATGGTTATTTGTGGTTTATGTCCCCTCACGTTTGATAGCGTTTTTGGTATCCCTGTTCCTCTATCACAAGTTGTTAAACGCCCCCTTGCATTTTGGATGGGATAGACATATTGCACGAGAATTATTACAGATTACATGGCCCTTTGCCGCGAATATGGCATTGGGATCCATTTACTTACGCATTGATGTTGTTATGTTAACGCTGTTACATGGCAATGTGGCAGTGGGTATTTATGAGGCTGCGACCAATATTTTCTATCGCTTCAATGTTTTCGCCCGCATGATTAACAACGCATTGATGCCGTTGATGGCGCGAGAATTCAATTCACAGGCTGAGCGCATTACTACATATATCAATGTTGCTGTGAAATATCAGAGCTTACTAGGAATTCCTCTATCTGTTGCTTGTGTGGTATTGGCGAATCCACTCATCCATATACTATATGGTCCAAAATTCACGCCATCAGCCAATATTTTCGCCATTATGGCAACCATTATCACGCTACGGTTTATAAACAATACCCTGGCTACAGCTTTGACTGCCAGTGGCTTACAATCAGCACGCTCGCTAGCCGTGGCTTTAGTGGCCATTTTCAACATTGCTGTTAACGTGTTTATTCTTCCTGCTTATAGTTTCACTGGTGCTGCGATCACGACCATTCTGACCGAAATTTGCTTTTTTGGACTGCTTTATGTGCTTCTGGTGCAGAAAGTACCTCAGCCACTTCATTTTTGCCTGTTATTCAAACCCGTATTAGCGGGTTTGGGAATGGCTTTGGTGCTTTATCTTCTGTCCGATCTATCTCTTGTGCTGTCACTGTTACTCGGAGGCATAACTTATTTAGTTATTCTGTTTGTAACGAAAACCTTTTCTCCGCAAGAAGTGCAAATTGTATTACAGATTATTCGTAGAAATTGGGATAAGTTCCTCAGGCATAAGGCTGACAAAAAGCCTTCTGCGGACAAACGTTCGTGTCTATATAAGTCTGACATTTAGAGTTTTGGGGTTCGGCTGTCGTTGAGAAAGTAAGGAGGGTGCGTGTCAACAACAAGTTACCAAAAAGTCTTTGTCATAGGATTAGATGGGGCTACCTATGATCTTGTCCTGCCCTGGGTGGAACAAGGAAAACTTCCAACTTTTGCACGCCTGATGGAGAAAGGTAGCTGGGGAATGTTAAAATCCGTGATCCCGCCTGTAACTCCACCAGCTTGGTCTTCCTTCTTAACAGGTATGACACCTGGTAGACATGGCATCTATACGTTCCTTCAACGTGAACCTGGAAGTTACATCTTACGCCCCATTAACGCTACCTTTCGCAAGGTACCTGATATTGGTATCCTGCTCAACCAATGCGGTAAACAGGTAGCCTTGGTCAATATCCCCACTACTTATCCTCCAAGACCGATAAATGGATTGTTGGTAACGGGGTTGACAACGCCAGGACGCAACAACGAATTCACTTATCCACCAAGTTTAAAAGAAGAACTTATTGGTCGTTTTGATTATGAAATTGAACGTTACGAGAAATATACACCTGGATCAGAAGATAGTTTTATTGCTGCGGTCAATCGCGTTGAGGATAAACGTTTAAATGCAACATTGTGGTTGATGGACCAGGTAGACTGGTCGCTATTCGCCGTGGTTTTTCGAGGGACGGATGTCTTGGCTCATGCAATGTGGCGGCATATAGATCCCCAACATCCTGCTCATGAGCCAGAACTTTTCGGGCGATATGGTGATGCACTTCTTAAACACTATCAAAAGATGGATCAGGCCATCGCTGCGATTCAAAACAAGCTTGATGCGGACACACTTTTGATGATCGTATCTGACCATGGATTTGGCGCGATGTATCGGGATGTGTACATAGATAATGTCTTAGTTGAGGCCGGTTTGTTGCACATTAAAAAAACTCCTATGGCCCAGTTGCGATCTGCGCTTCTTAGGTTAGGCATCTCACCGCACAACATCCTGCGCTTGCTTGAGGCGCTGCATGTGCGTAACCTTACACGCAAATTGATCCCTAAGCAAGCGCAAACTGCAATAAATCAGGGGATGTTAATGACAAACCACGTGGATTGGATGCATACTAAAGCCTATCCGCTGGGAGGCGGGAGCTTAATATCTATCAACCTTGCTGGACGTGAGCCGGCGGGCATCGTGAAAGCGGGTAGTGAGTATGAGGAAGTATGTAACCAAGTCGAAACTGAGTTTTATAAACTGCGTGACCCTGGAACTGGGGAACGCATTGTCAAGCGTATTTGGCACAAAGAAGAAATTTACAATGGCCGGATTTCCGATTTAGTTCCCGAACTCCCAGACTTATACATTGAATGGGTTGACGATCATTATACCGACATTGGAGGTGTCGGTTATAGCCAAAGGACGATCTCTGACCCTCTTAGGGGGAGATCTGGAGGACATACGATGCGTGGATTGTTCCTGGCACATGGAAAAGGCATCAAATCTGGATATAAGATCCAAGATGCAGGGCTTATAGATATAGCGCCCACAATATTGTATGCCTTAGACGTGGCTGTATCACGCGCGATGGATGGTCAGGTGTTGCTGGAGATATTTGAGGATGGCGATAACCGCGTTATTCAGTATCAAGATATCGATATGCGGGAAGCAGAAGCCTTGCATAAGTTCTCCAGTCAAGAACAGCAAACGATTGAAGAACACTTAAAAAACTTAGGTTATCTTTAGAAGAGTTGGAGCATTTAGTGGAGAAAAAGATTTTAAATCCTACACCTTTATACAATAAAGTCAAAGATGTTATAGAACGGGACCAGATAGCCTTCTGGCTCTGTGCGTTGGTGCTAGGCCTGCTGCCAATAGATAGGATGATACTTCCATTCAATTTAAAAATCGTTGATGGGGTGGTGGTGATCTTGATAGCCTATGGTATCACGAAAGTATGGCTTACGCATCAGTACTTACTCTTTCCTTTAATTGTGCCAGGATGGCTGATCCTGCTTTCTGGCTTATTTGCAACATTAGTTGGTTTTACATATCTTGATAGCCTTATTGCTATCGCTCAAGAAATCTATCTTTTCGTATGGTTCATCATTTTGACAAACTTGTTAAAAACATTTTCTATGGCTGATATTGATCGTTTGATGAAGATCTGGAGTATATTTGCGGTTGCAGAAGCCACAGCAACGTTTATGGGGATGCTACGAATTGGGCCACGGATGTTTTATACCTCGTTTTTCTACGCAGACCCGAGCCGTGAACGAGTGATTTCTGCCAGCGGATTCACCAGAGGGGTAGGGAGCTATATTAACCCCAATGCCGCAGCAGTATATATTTTTGTCGGTTTGTTTGTATTATGGGCAACCTCCTGGCCTATTTGGCTACGATTAGGACTGGGCACGTGGATGCTGGTTGGCATTTTTAGCACAGGGTCAATGGGCGGATTAGTGTCAACTTTTGCCAGCGCAATAATTGTGTTGATAGTTGCGGCTCTTATGTACAATCAGCGAATGGGTCTAATAGGTGGTATAGCAATCAGTGCAGGAATAAGTTTACTTATTATGCTCTTATTATTATATACCCTTTGGCCGGCATGGATATCTGATATAGCAGATAGCAAAGCGAGGTTATTGGCACTTAACATTGGGCGATTGGCGGTTTCGTTCTCAAGCCGTATTTCGACCATTAAGAATGCATGGCCAGTTTATATACACTATCCCTTGGGAACGGGGCCTAACAGCTTCGGTCAGTTTCAGGTTAGCTTGCATAACGATTATGTCGCTTTTTTCTTCGAGCGTGGTCCGATAGGTTTTATTGGATGGATGAGTATCGTGAGCATAGGGCTGCTAACGCCTCTGGAGGGAATCCGTAAAAGCCATACAGCGTATCAGCGCCAGCAAATGCTTGCCTTGGGAGCGGGATTTTTAGCATGTGTGCTAAATGCATTTGTGCATGAGGTATCGCATTTTCGTCAATTGTGGATGTTATTGGCGTTTCTCTTTGCCTTAAGTCCTGCATCTCAGCCCCAGTTATACCATCAACTAAAAACTGAGAGAGAATTTATATGACATCAACAGAACAAAATCAAACAATATGGGAGGGCTTTTCCACTCGCCCCAAAGGATGTCACCGGCGTTCTGGGACCATAGACACAGTCACATATAGCCTCGCGCTACTATTCTATAGTGGTATGCGAGTAATACCTGTATCGTGGCGAGTTCAGTTCATCAACAAGATCAGTATGTATTTAGCGCGGTTTCTCCAAATGACCGGCGTCCGTTCCGCCCAAACAATCCAAGAAAATTACAGTGCGTTATTCACAAAATCGGACATGCGATCAATAGCTGTACACCAACTCCTGTCTTTATCCGTATGGAATTCACTCATCTTCAACAGTCTCTCCGTGCTGTCTTGGTCAGAAATCACAAATCTTGCATATATACAAGGTTTGACCTATCTAGATGATTACTTGGATAAGGGGTATCCTGTTTTGATTTGGAGTTATCATTTTGGTATCAATCCTTTAATTGTGGCGGCTATATTGCAAGCACATGGATATCCGGTGCATGCCATCTCTCATGTACGCCAAGTCCCGCCTACAGATGCATTTATTCACCGCTTATATTTGTCTTATCTATATAGGATTGGTAGCCGCTTCTCTGTGATTGACCCACAAGAAGGTATACAGCTAAAAATGTTGGATGTCTTTAAAAACAAGGAGTGTCTCTACATTACTCCGGATTATTTACTCTCCGAATATCAGACTCAACAATTATCTGTGTCTTCTGTAGCTTCTGTTAGTTTTTTGACTCGCACCGTCCATTTACAGACAGGAGGATTGCGGTTGGCAAAACGGATGAATGCTCGTGTACTTATCGTGTTTCCTACACAAATTGAGGCATGTATTCGCACGTTGACTCTTAAGCCATTCGAGTTAGCGACATCTGGTTTTAAGCCTTCTGACCTGCAACAGGATTTGCAGATGTGTATAGAACTATTGGAGGCTGAGGTGTTGGAACATCCTTATTGGTGGTTGGATTTAAAGCGCCGTGATTTGTTAAAACGCTTAACCTGAACTTGAGTTAACTCTTGGATTGAGGTTGCAACCGTTTAAAGATATAGGCTTATGATCGTGATAGTAACAATCATAAAAAACAGGGGCTAATGTTTCGTCCCCTAAATGAGATGTAAGTATGAAAAGCTGTCTATACCCACATAATATGATCGAATTGTGCGTTTTAGGATGTCTACTCTTGTGTGTGCTATTATCTTTAAGATGTACCCCCACACCAGAATCTACATTCAATGCTCAATCCATTACTAACGAAGCGACCATCAACACTTCAAGATCTCCAATTCTGCAAACACCAACAGCGATATCAGTTTCTATTCCTCATCCCACTCTACCCATGGCAGAACCCTTGCCGGCAACCGTGTTTGTTGCTCCTAGCCTTCAATCTGTGCCAACTGTGCGGGCAGGAGCTTCATCAACAGTATCTGTATTCGACTATTACGGTTTGGCTTATGCTTACCCCAAAAACAGGTGGACTGAAACTGATCGTTTGGCGATACGTGAGCGGTTAGAATATTTTCAAGGGTTAGGGATCAACATTATTATACAGAATTTTTCTAGTCAGTGGATAGGAGAAAAAGAAGCAGAGAATTGGTTGGTCTTTCTGGACGAGGCGGAACGTGCTAATCTGTATGTTATTGCACGATTGTGGCCTTCTGTTGAATGGGATGGACAAAATTTCAATTTTCAAGCAATCCAGGGTTTTGTAAGCATCGTTCAGCATCATCCGGCATTGTTTGCCTATTTAGGACTTCATGAACCATTGGAACAGTTTAATTGCGATCAATTACGAACATTTTATGCTGGTGTAAAAGCGTTTGCGCCCGACCTGAGGATTGTTCATTATATGGGTGATATGGCCTGGTTTGAAAACAATCCGCTGTTCCCTAATCGAAACTTCAGTAATGGTATTTGTGATATCTGCATCATTTGGTATTACCCTTTTCGTTACATGAATGGGGTACCAGTTTTCGAGCAGGACTTGGTACAGCAAACACTGCGCACGAACCGTGCTCTTGTTAATGAACGTGCCCCTGAGGTGCAACTGTGGTTTCTTGGGCAAGGATATGCGATGGACAAACACAAACGGCAACTACGTATGCCCTTACCTCAGGAAATGGAAAAACTTTACGTCATTGCCAACCAAGAGCAAGTAGATGGATTTATATGGTATCCCTGGTATCACAACAGTTACGATCAAGTGTTGAGTGATTCTGATATGGAGCCACAACGTCAGGCTATATATCACATTTACAAGACATACATCGCATTGGAAAAACAGGAGTGACCTATCAATGATTCCTGTGACTTGGATGAAAATTGGTTTTACATACTTGCGTAGAAGAAAGATAAATCGAGTGAGATTGCTGGTATTGAGAAGAGCTTTTCTCTCTATCTTTGTTGCGTGTGTATTGAATTTACTTCAACCCAATGGGTGGAGTGTGAGAATAGACTCTCTTGCTTCTCACGATCAACAGAAACAGACTGGGGGGGATTATGATGGATCTGATCCTGCAACGATACATCCGTTACCCAGATCGTGGTATGGCATTCGTCAGGTATGGCGGGGAGATTTTCAGACCGTAGCCGATAATTTGAGAGGGAGCATATTGGTTGTCGGTGTTCCTGATACGTATGGGGCAGATTTGGTCAATGGTTTGTTGAATCAGGTACAGGATTATGGATACCGGGCGGTTGTGATTATGAATTCAGATACAACCTGTTCCAGACGTCCCTGGGAATGGGATGGAAATACGTGGGTATTTCCACCGACAACGGTGTTAACTTTGCAGGGTATTTCTGCTCATCCTGCGCTTTTTGCGATATATGCATTGCACGAGCCTTTTGATACAACCAATGTATGCCATTGGACAGTAGAACAACATCAAGAACTTTACCAATTGTTGAAGGCTCATACCAATGGTGTGCCAGTTTGGTCGGATATCCAAGGCGTAGATGTTTGGAAAAGTCAGGATATAGTGTTGGCGGATGGTATTTGTGATTACTGTGGAACCTTTTATCATCGTTTCCGCAGCGATTGGACGTCAGAACAGTGTCTTGAGGCTATTCTCAATTGGATAGATGCGGACCTGAATGCCCAACGCCGACTGATGCCCAACTCACAAATCGTGTTTCAAATCCAAGTTTATGCTTACGCGAATTATATTTACCCGCTGCGCTTGCCTACAGTCGAGGAGTTAGAAACTGTACGTGATCATTTATGCACACTGAACCAACCTTTCGTGTATTATCTCTGGTCTCATGATACTTATGATGTGGAACTCAAAGATGCACCCGAGTTATGGCCTGTCGTTTCTCAGGGCTGTCTTAATCGGTATTATTACAGTTATCTTCCAGTATTGAATAAGTAATGTCAAACAAAAGATGAAAAATGGGGAATAATGAGATATTGGTCTTAGTGGATCAAAAACGTAGGAGTAAATATGGCTAAAGTTGTGCATGTCATTAATGTGGATATTGGCGTCAAAATTCATCTGCGTAATCAACTACTTTACCTTAAAAGGGGTGGATATGACGTGTCCGCGATATGCAGTCCTGGGGCTTTGATCACTGAGGATGGAATTACGGAAGAGGGAATACCTGTCAAACTGATCGAAATTACCTCCAGAATCTCACCGTTGCATGATCTGCGAACGTTGTTTGCTTTGTTTAGCTATTTCCGGGATAACCGATTTGATATTGTACACACGCACAGCCTGAAGCCGGGTTTGTTGGGGCGACTGGCAGCACGTTTGGCTGGTGTACCGATCGTGATTCACACATTACATGGATTTTTCTTTTATGAAGATATGTCCCCAATGAAACAAACTTTCTGGAAGCAGATGGAGAAAATGGGTATGCGATTAGGGGACTATACGCTTTCTCAAGGCCGGGAGGATGTAGAAACCGCCATCCGAGAGGGTATCTGTAAGCCAGATAAGGTTGGCTATTTAGGTAATGGGATTAACCTGCAGATGTTTGACCCAGAGAATATCTTAATTAAACAGCGACAGGCTAAGCGTCAGGAATTAGGTGTAACCGATGGTCAAAAAGTTGTAGCGATGGCTGGACGGTTAATCGTAGAAAAGGGGTATTTGGAATTTTTCGAAGCTGCCAGGTTAATCCGGCAGCGGGATGAAAACGTGCATTTCTGGGCTATGGGCGCTAGCCAACCTAGTCGCGAGGGTGCGATTTCGATGTCCGATTTGCAAACTGATGGTTTAGATAAGGTTATTTCGTTTCTTGGCATGCGTTCAGATATGCCTGAGCTTTTGGCGGCTGTAGACGTCTTTGTGCTACCCTCACATGGACGTGAAGGGGTACCACGTGTGCTAATGGAAGCTTCAACAATGGGTAAACCTATTGTCGCCACAAGTGTACGTGGTTGTCGAGAGGTAATTGTTCACAACCAAACCGGATTACTTGTTCCGCCACGCGATGCTTCAGCTTTGGCAGAAAGTATATTGACCTTATTGAAAGATGCTGGTTTAGCATACGGCCTTGGGCAAGCGGCGCGGGATTATGCACTGGATCACTTTGACGAAAGAGATTATTTTGAACGCATTCACAATATCTATCAGATGTTCTTGGCCTGTTAGCCAGACTGATTTACGTGCTTGGAGGACACCTTGCCGTATGTTAAGAAAGATGCAAGTTTCAGATATAGATCAAGTTGTCATGATCCATCTCTCTAGTTTTCCTGGTTTCTTCTTGACATTTCTTGGACCAAGATTCTTGAAGTTATTATACACCTATATGGTCTCTTCACCTGAAGGAGTCGGTTATATATATGTAAATGACAAAGATGAAATTGTCGGTTTTGTATGTGGTTCGCTACAATCTTCTGGGTTCTATGAAAAATTTTTTAGGAGCCAATGGTTCCATGTTTCTGTCACCCTATTAGAAATCATTGCACATCATCCCACGGTTTTTTCACGCATTGTATGGAGAGCTCTAAGTCCTCCCCAAGCTTCAGTTAAACCGGGGAATGCTACGTTGATGTCCATCGCGGTACACAATGAATATCAAAGAAAGGGGATTGGAAGGGAGTTAGTGCAAGAATTTCTCAAAGGAGTTCAACAATTTAATATTCAAAAGGTTAATCTTACAACAGATAGAGATAAAAATGAGCATGTGAATACTTTCTATCAAAACTTGGGCTTTGATATAGCTCGTTCCTTTATGACACCCGAAGGTAGATGGATGAACGAGTATGTCATCAAATTGTGAAATATAGGGCAAAGTTAACTATGAATTATCGAGAATTTCTTGATGTTAGGGGCATTGGAAAGATATTATTATATTTATCGTCCATTGTAATGGCCACGGCTGTTTTCTTCTTTTTCTCCTGGTTGTGCCTTTCTGCGTCTGTATCTCATGCAGATCCGAACACATGGTATGTTTCCCCGTACGGAAATGATCAGAACTCATGCATGGTGAGTCACGAACCATGTTGCAGCGTACAGGGGGCGTTAAATAAGGCAAGTGGTGGGGACATCATAAATGTAGCGCAAGGAGTCTACACAGATGGTATCGGCACTGTCGCTTTTATTACACAGAACGTGAAGTTATATGGAGGTTGGAATACCTCATTCACGATATGTGATGCTGACGTATATCCTAGCATTCTGGATGCGCAAGGCAAAGGTCCTGTTATTATACTTATAGGATTAAATAATCCTGATCCTATTTCGCCCGAAATCAAGGGCTTTGTGGTTATAAATGGAAATGGCACTAATGTAGAATATTGTACGGCTTCCAGAACAGGAGGATGTGGGGGCGGTATTTTTGGAATCAACGTTACACCTTTCATTTTGGGTAACATTATTGCGCATAATGTAGCAACCACTCATAGTATAGGTTATGGCGGAGGTATTCACTTGGAAGGGTCTGTATCAGGCGGACTCATTGAAGGCAATGTAATTTCCAATAATATGGCTGCGATTTCCAGCACAGACTATATCTCTGGTTGGGGAGGGGGAATCTCATTGTATTTCACCTCTGTACTAATTCGAGATAACGTAATTGTAAATAACATTGCAAGTGCTTCCAGGGGACAAGGTTTTGGAGGCGGTATAGTGCTTCATCACAGCACAGCACAAGTTGTTGCTAACGAAGTGATTAGTAATATCGCAGGTACACTTTCGCCCAGCCCAACATGGAGTGGGGCCGGTGGTGGAATTAGTGTCGTTCAATCGAATGATGGAAAAGCCAGCATTATCAGCAACACGTTCAAAAATAATATTGCCAGTTTGTCCGGACATGGGTTTGGTGGGGCAATTCAAATCGGCAATTCGAATGTTTTAGTCAGTGGAAATCAACTTATTTCTAATATTGGTAGTATAGCTTTAGAAAACGGCGATGGTGGAGGACTTTATGCTCGTTATGGTTTTTGGGAAATTAAGAATAACTACATTATGAGTAATACTTCAGCAATCCTCGGTCAAGGTTTTGGGGGGGGATGCCAACTAGAGCATGGGCAAGCTTATATAGAAGACAATTTTGTCTCGGGTAATACGTCAACACGAGCCGCGCGTCCTGGCTATGGGGGTGGGATTAACTTACTCCATTGTACAAATAGTGTCATTCGCCACAATGTGATACGCGACAATCTGGCAAGCGATGGAGGTACAGGGTATGGTGGCGGCCTAAGTGTAAGATTCAAACCTGTTAGTATTGATGGTAACTACATTCTTTACAATCGAGCTACAAATAACGCTATTTACAATAGTTGGGGCGGCGGCGTGAGACTAGAAAGAGTGATGCCTGTAACCCTTACCAATAATATTATTGCCTATAATCAAGCGTATACAGAAGGTGGAGGGCTTTATGTATATGGTGATGAATTTAACACGATCTTTCATGCCTATGCGGTTCTGATCCACAATACTTTTGCGGAAAATGTGCTAGTTGAAGGCGCGGCTGAAGGTATTTATGTAACGCGAAATGCTTCGATCTCAATGACCAACAACATCGTTGTCAGTCATAGCTACGGCATTTTCTGTGAGGAAGGTGGGGGGGGGGTAGCAGATCATACCCTGTTTTATGGAAATGAGATCAGTAATACACACGGTGCAGTGATCCACCATCATACAATTGAAGCTCCCCCACACTTTGTAGATCCTATCAACGCCGATTTTCATATTCAGCTAACTTCACCCGCCCTAAATAGAGGTACAAAAACCTATGTTAATTATGATATTGATGGAGATATACGACCTTTTGATACACAAGTAGACTTGGGTGCTGATGAAATGCATATAGCTCTTCCTCCAGTGCAATGCATTGCAGGATATACGGCTACTGTGTATGTTCAGGGACTCTTTTCTCCTGATGGATTAGCGTTTGATTCTTCCGGTAATTTATATGTTGCCGAGGAAAGTATTGGGCAAGTCAGTCGTGTTGGCCCCGGGAATATCATCACGCCTATAATTAAAGGTTTAGAAAATCCAGAGGGAATAACCTTCGATAATGCAGGGAATTTATATGTCGTTGAAGATGTAGAAAATGGGCGATTGCTCAAACTGACTCCAGATGGAAATGTAACCAGTTTATTGACCGGTTTAGATGCCCCGGAAGGTATAGTTTGGACCCCTGAGGGTACACTGTACGTTACAGAATCCACGGCTCAGTTTGTATCAAATCCATTTGATCATCAGACACAGATTATCGCGGTATTTCCAACTGGCCTCATAACCCCAGTGCTGACAAATACCATACCTTGGAGTTATGCAGGAATAGAGATAGGAGCAAATGGTTTACTTTATGTGACGAACGAAACATCAGGATTGATCTTAGAGAGTAGTTCCCTAGTAGCAACCTATGACAGTGTTCTTTCAATTGATCCTGTAACGAAGAAACATTCCCTTTTAGCAAGTGGTTTAGTTGCACCCGAGGGTATACGGTTTGCACTTAATAAGGATTTCCCTCTCTATGTGACAGAGGAAGGAACTGGAAGTGGTGATGGCAAATTAAGTCGAATTGATGCAAATGGCAGTGCAACTACGATCTGCAATGGTTTTTACGGTGTTGAAGATGTTATATCGGATAAATATGGGCGGCTTTATGTAAGCGATGACGGTCGAGGTGTAATTATAAAGATCGAAGGAACGCATTTCATAAAAACATATCTGCCACTTGTATTACAACTCAGTGAGTCTGTAACAGATAAATTGCAAGGGGGCAAAAGATGAAGACCAATGTACGGTTGACGCGATTGTTATCTGTATTGATAGGTGTGATAGTGTTTGTGGGAGTACTTATAATAAGTACATGTTCTTGGGGAACGGTCACGGCGAATGCGACTATGTTCAATGGTAAAAGTTACGCCTATACATTTCCTGTCAATACAAATGCATCCTTTCAGAATCAGAACTTCAATCCCAACCCCCCTACAGAAACGGTAAAATTAGTTTTTATCCATCATTCGGTTGGTAGCCATTGGTTGCTCGCGTCCGAGGGTCGATTGCGCCAGACACTGAATGACAATAATTATTATGTACTCGACGTGAGTTATGGCTGGGGCCCGCTTGATGAGGATGTGGGTAGTGGGACCATTGGAGATCACACAGACATTGGATATTGGTATAACTGGTTCGTAGGGATTCATCGCGATACTTATCTGAGTGCACTTTACACCACGAATAATAATGCAGCCTCGAACAGCAGCGTGGTTGATCCCGGTGGTGAGAATGAGATTATTATGTTTAAATCCTGTTACCCTAATTCCGAGTTAAGAGGAGAACCAGACGAAGCTCCGACAGTAGGTGATAATCCATTGCGTGGACAATCCTCTTCATCAAGTGATCACACAGTTGGTAATGCTAAAGGTATCTACAATGATATTCTGACTTACTTTGAAACGCGGCAGGACAAGCTTTTTGTGGTGATTACTGCTCCCCCCCTCATTGATGACACCTATGCTGATAACGCTCGTGCGTTTAACAATTGGCTGGTGCATGATTGGCTTGCCGATTATGCTTACCACAATGTTGCTGTTTTTGATTTTTATAATGTCCTTACAACCAATGGGGGCGATGCTAATACAAATGACTACGGGTTATCTTCCGGTAATCACCACCGTATTGTTACCACAACCACTCCCATCATAATCGAACATATCACGCAGGGTGATGATGATATGAGTCCAAACACACTTGAATATCCAACTAGTGGCGGGACAAATGATCATCCGAGTTCTGCCGGCAATCAAAAAGCCACCGGCGAGTTTGTACCGCTGCTCAATGCCTATTATAACTGCTGGAAATATGGGCAATGTGTGGAAGAAGCAGTCGAATGGATTTCCGTAACCACGGCAAGTGATGTGGTAAGCGTGATACCAGGAGGCGTTGCGACATTTACACTTTCCGTAACTGCCAGCCAGGGATTTAACGCCCCTGTGACTCTGACACTCCAGGGTATTCCTACCGGCACGACAGCCACTTTTACACCTAACCCAATTACGCCGCCTGCAATGAGCCAACTTACCCTCACAACCACTAAATCTACACCTATGGGGACTTATCCAATAGTCGTGGTTGCTACAGCTACACTGGTCAGTGATACTGTGCCGTTGACCTTGACTGCAAAACTTACTCTTACACTGGCAGGACAGCCTGTGACGCACGCAGCAGTACCGGGAAACACACGTGTGTATACTCTCTCGGTAGGGACCAGCCGAGGTTTCTCCGCTCCTGTGGCTTTTGCTTTGGAGGGATTACCTTCAGAAGCGACAGCCACGTTTTTCCCAAATCCGGTTATTCCTCCCGGCGTTAGTCATTTATATATCACCACCACGCCATTTGTGCCGGTAGGCACCTACTTTGTAGAGGTCACAGCCGATGCTGGAATTGTAAGTACCACGGCAAATTTGACATTGACGGTGGAGCCAACGATAACATTACAGGCGCAGCCTGATATATCTGTGATTTTTCCCGGCGATACAGCCACCTATAGTCTCACCGTAGCAACCAGTGTGGGGTTTACCGGTCCTGTGACATTTACGATTCAGGGTATGCCGGCTGAAGCAAAGGCACTATTTGCACCCAACCCCTTGGATTCACGGGGTGTGAGTTACCTAAGCATCACGACAACCCTGGCACTTCCTGTGGGTACCTATCCAGTGACGGTAACCGCGACTACGGGGGCCATCAGTCGTGCTACGTATTTGACATTGCTTGTGAAGCCGGTGTTGACACTGACGGTCCAACCCTATGTGCTTTCTGTGCAACCCGGCGACACCGCCGTTTACACACTTTCCGTAGCTGCCGGCGAAGGCTTTGTTACCCCTGTAACATTGACGATACAGGGAACTCCAACAGGAACCCCGGTCTTTACACCGAATCCTGTTATACCTCCAGGTAACAGTCATTTGTCTATTGCCACGCTAAGCTCTGCGCCAGCGAGGATTTATCCAATGACAATAACGGCTGTTACCAGGCTTATCTCAAATACAGTGGGATTGACACTTATCGTGTTGTCCACGGACCAAATATATTTACCTCTCGTTCTTAGAGGAATATAACTTACATTATGGACAGAAAGGATAAACCGGTGCCGAAACCTACATATTATGCGGTTATCATAGTAAGTATTACCCTCCTCATCCTGGGCGTGGTATTTGTTGCACTTTTTGGCCGCCGGGCGTGGCGTTGGGTAAGGGGCCGTCTGGAACGCCCGTTGCCGGTGAGTACCGAGTGGATCGAAAGTGATGGTACTTACACTAATGTGATCTTTTTGCACCATTCCACCGGAAAAAATCTGATTGAGCAAGGTAATGTCCGTGAATTATTCTCGCAACGTGGATACCAGTTCTGGGATCATGACTACAACACCATTGGATTGACCCGTCCTGATGGCTCAGGTACAGGGAGCAGTTACGACATTCCTGAAATCACAGCGGGTACACGAGGGGGGGGGAATACCAATCCGGAAGGATTAGCTGTACTGTTTGCACAACCGGTTCATAATCCTCCCGACAATGCGTTCAGCCACTTGTTGCAACATGAAGTCCTGATTTTTAAGTCTTGTTTTCCTAATAGCGCGATCAAAAGTGAAGAGATGCTGGAACAGCATAAGACGTGGTATCTGCAAATGCGGGACGTGATAGCACAACATCCTGACAAAGTATTCATTTTTTTGACTTCCCCGCCCCTACATCCCCAAGCTACAAACGCGGAAGAGGCCGCCAGGGTCAGGGTGTTGGCTAACTGGCTCGTTGGTGAATACCCGGCTGGATTACCTAATTTATTTGTTTTTGATTTCTTTGATCAGCTTGCAGATCCACAGACAAATATGCTGCGTACTGCATATCAGCGGAATTCAGAAAGCTCTGATTCACATCCCAACGAGCAAGCCAACCAAATCATCGGGCCACGCTTTGTTGATTACGTGGATGAGGTCGTGCAGACTTATCGCGAAGATCAAAAATAGGAGCAGAATGATCATGAAACGTATTTTGGATATTACAGTTGCGTTATCAGGTTTAATTATTCTGTTTCCTGTTTTCATAATAGTTGCGTTCCTGATTAAACTAGACTCACCTGGTCCGGTTTTCTTTAGCGGGAAACGGATTGGACGCTATGGAAAACCTTTTAATATGCTCAAATTCCGCAGTATGGTTGCTGGTGCCCCCCAAAAAGGTGCATCTATTACCAGTCAGGATGATCCAAGAATTACGAGGATTGGCCGGATCTTAAGAAAAACCAAGTTAGATGAGCTTCCAAGTCTTTGGAATGTTTTAAAAGGGGATATGAGTCTTGTAGGTCCGCGTCCAGAAGTATCTTCCTGGGTTACGCGTTACACGCCTGAGCAATTGGGGGTTTTAACCGTCCGGCCTGGAATTACAGGATTGGCTCAGATCAAGTATAGGAATGAAGAAATGCTTTTACACAAAGCCACTTTGGAACAAGATTATTTAACAATTATGAGTGATAAGTTAAGTATAGATTTGGATTATATAAAGAGTCACTCGTTTTTCGGAGATTTATCGATTGTTCTAAAGACTATTATGGCGCTATTTGTGTTTAAAGAATAAAAATTTTCACAACAGATCGAATGGACTTTAACGGACAGACTTTCAGTTCTACCCGTTGAATCCGTTGATCCATTTGCGGAGGATTTGCTATGAGCAGGGTTCATCGCTAATGGATGAAAACAGGTGCAGCGCACTTCAGAAAGTGCAACGTACCTATTTACGAAGGAGGGAGCTTATGGCGGGACAAACAGAAATCGCTACATTTGGGGGCCCAGTGCGTGAGGAAATTTTACCTTTTTGTCGCCCCGATATCAGTCAAGCTGAGATTGATGAAGTTGTAGATACACTCAAGTCAGGATGGATTACCACTGGTCCAAAAACCAAAATATTTGAGCAACGTTTTGCCGAGTATATAGGCGCCCGACATGCAGTGGCTGTCAATTCATGTACAGGCGGGTTACATATAGCATTGGCCGCAGCGGGGATTGGCCCAGGCGATGAAGTGATCGTACCCACAATGACTTTTTGTGCTACGGCCAATGTAGTCGTACATCTGGGCGCAACTCCGATCATTGTGGATGTGGAATCCGATACGCTTAATATTGCACCAGAGCGTGTAGTAGCAGCGATCGGCCCTCGCACGAAGGCTATTATACCGGTGCATTTATACGGACACCCTTGTGACCTGGAAACCATTTATGAAATTGCCAGGAAATATCAATTGCTTGTCATCGAAGACGCTGCTCATGCGATCGCTGCTGAATGGCGGGGGCAACGCATAGGACGGTTCAGCAACTATCTCGGTGATTGCCGCCATGCTACCGTGTTCAGCTTTTATGCAACCAAGAATTTGACTACTGCTGAAGGAGGGATGATCACGACTCATGATGATGCGTATGCTGAACAAATGCGCATCTGGGGGCTTCACGGTATGACCCATGATGCCTGGAAACGTTATACCTCCGAAGGTTCGTGGTATTACGAGGTCGTTATACCTGGCTTTAAATATAATATGACCGATATCCAGGCCGCGTTAGGGTTACACCAACTGAAGCGCCTTGAGGAAATGATGCAAAAGCGCTATAGACTCGCGATGCGATATAACGCAGCGCTCCGTGATGTGCCGGAACTTCAATTACCTGTTTGCCGTTCCGGGGTTAGACACGCGTGGCATTTGTATCCTATTCGCCTGCGGCTTGAGTTGCTGAAAATTAATCGCGCCGAGTTTATTGAAGCACTTAGGGAAAGAGGTATCTGCACTTCGGTGCATTTCATCCCCCTACATCGTCAGCCCTATTACCAAGAGCGCTTCGGGTTTGAGCTGTCAGATTTTCCTATAGCAGAGGCGGCCTATCAAAGTTTGGTTTCTTTACCTCTGTATACACAAATGACAGAACAAGATGTGGATGACATAGCCGAAATTTCACGTCACGTTTTGACCTGTAATCGCAACAAATAAGGAGCATTTTCTATGACCATCGAAACACAAATTAAACAATATGTAGCAGAAAACTTCCTGTTCAGCGACAACGGCTACTCTTTACCCGATGACGCCTCTTTTCTCGAAGAAGGGGTTATAGATTCGACGGGGGTGTTGGAGTTAATTCTGTTCGTTGAAGAGACGTTTGGCCTTACCGTTGCGAATGAAGATGTGCTGCCGGAAAATTTTGACTCTGTGACACAATTGGCGGCCTATATACGGCGAAAGTTGTGAGTTGAGTGTTAGGAGTTAAGGGGTTTTTGCGACGGATGAAAATGATGGCGGATCCCACTATAAAGTGAGGCCTATATTTAAGGAGATTGACCTATGCTGGTCCAGGATTTTTTGGAAAACAGTGCTGAACAGTATCCTGATAAGGTTGCGCTGATTTGTGATGGGCAGCGACTCACATATCAAGAGATTGATGCACAGGCAAACCGCTTGGCGCACGCTTTAATTGCACAGGGTGTGCAGCGCGGTGATCGGGTGGTCATCTATATGCCTAACACGGTTGAGGTCGTTATCGCTATTTTTGCGATTCTCAAAGCTGCTGGCATATTTGTTGTGGTTAATGCAACAACGAAGCAAGATAAGCTGGAATATATCTTGAATAACTGTCGTGCTACGGCATGGGTTATAGCGGCGCGTCACGCGGACCTTGCTGTCACACTACGGGCTAGGGTGCCATCGCTTAAGTTTACCGTAGTATGCGGGAACATAGATGCAGTTTCCTTAGATGAAACCGCAACGGTGTATGCATGGGATGCTCTTTTGCCTATGTATCCCCCCACCTGTCCACCTTGTCCTACGATAGACTTGGACTTGGCTTGCCTTATCTACACCTCTGGCAGCACAGGTGATCCTAAAGGTGTGATGTCCGGGCATAACAATGTTGTTTTTGCCTCTGGTTCGATCATACAGTATTTGGAAAATACTCCTGACGATATTGTCATCAATGTTTTGCCCCTTTCATTTGATTATGGTCTATATCAGTTGCTGATGGTGTTTCGTTTTGGAGGCACCTTGATATTGGAGAAATCCTTTGCTTATCCGGCAGCGGTGCTTAAGCGGATGGAGGATGAACGGGTTACGGGGTTTCCGGGTGTTCCTACAGCCTTTGCTATTTTGTTGCAGATGGATTTAAGCTCTTATAATTTAAGTGCCCTGCGTTACATTACCAATACTGCTGCTGCCCTGCCGCCTGAGCATATTCTGGCGATCAGGGAAAGGTTTTCGTGGGCGACACTTTATTCTATGTACGGGCTAACCGAGTGTAAGCGCACCCTGTATTTACCTCCCGATCAGTTAGATGTACGTCCTGCTTCGGTTGGCATTGCCATTCCCGGCACAGAAGTCTGGTTAGAGGATGAGGATGGTCATCATGTTGGACCGGGTGTAATGGGGGAACTCGTTATTCGAGGTTCTCACGTCATGCGAGGATACTGGAACGCACCGGAAGCGACAGCCAAAGTTTACCGGCCCGGACCGACCCCCGGAGAGTACGTGCTCTACAGCGGTGATTACTTCAAAATGGACAAAGAGGGATATTTCTACTTTGTCTCGCGTAAAGACGATATTATCAAAAGCCGGGGTGAAAAAGTTTCTCCTAAAGAGGTTGAAAATGTGCTTTATGGTCTTGAGGGAATTGTCCAGGCTGCGGTGATCGGTATTCCCGATCCCATTTTGGGACAGGCGATTAAAGCCTTTGTCGTGCCGGCGAAAGTGAATTTAACGGAGAGAGATGTGTTGCGATACTGCCGGTCGCACTTGGAGGATTTTATGATACCCCAATACATTGAGTTTCGAAGCAACTTGCCGATGAATAACGGTAAGATTGTAAAAAGCGCATTGAGTTAAGACTATGTGTGGCATTGTCGGCATTTATAATTTGAGTACAGCTTGTGGGATCGATCACAGAACCCTAGAATGTATGTTAAGTATGCTCCGGCATCGAGGCCCGGATGAGTTTGGTGTTTACCGGGACGAGCAGATTGGCCTGGGTAATGCTCGTTTAAGTATTCTCGATCTTCACACGGGGTCACAACCTATATCCAATGAAGATGGAACTGTTTGGATGGTATGTAATGGTGAGATTTTTAATTACATTGAGTTGCGTTCTGAGTTAGAGAGTATGGGGCACGGCTTTGTCACCCACACGGATATTGAAGTGCTTGTGCATCTCTATGAGGAATATGGCCCTAAATGTGTTGAATTTCTCAATGGGCAGTTTGCTTTTGCTATCTGGGATCGGCGCTCTGAGATTGATAGGCCGACGCTGTTTATGGCGCGCGATCATGTTGGTATTTGTCCATTGTTCTACACAGTCATTGATGGTGTTTTTGTTTTTGGTTCGGAAATTAAGTCACTCCTGGTTTATCCCAAAATTACACCTCAACTTGATCCCTTTTCACTGGCGCAGATATTTACTTTATGGACCACGCTGACCCCGCGTACCGTCTTTAAAGATATCTTTGAGATACCCCCAGGACATACGCTCACTGTCCATAACGGTCATATTTCTGTACAACGTTATTGGGGGTTGAGCTTTCCTGAAGCGGGAAGTGAGCCGCAATTTTCAACTGCTGAGTATACTGAGATATTGCGCGCGCTCTTGATTGATGCGACCCAAATTCGCCTACGTGCAGATGTACCTGTTGGAGCCTATCTCAGCGGGGGGCTAGATTCATCTGCGACCACGGCCATCATCCGTACCTATACAGAAAGTACGCTAAAAACTTTTTCTATTGCTTTTTCCGACCCTGCTTATGATGAACGCGGATACCAGGAGCAGATGGCCGAATTTTTGGGAACGGAGCATACCTGCGTTGTGTGCGATAACGCTGATGTGGGTGAAGTATTTCCCGACGTTATTTGGCATACAGAATGGCCCATCTTACGCACTGCGCCGGCCCCTTTGTTTAGACTTTCACGCCTGGTACGCCAAAACAATGTCAAAGTTGTACTGACAGGTGAAGGATCGGATGAATTCTTAGGGGGATATAACATTTATAAAGAAGCTAAACTGCGTCGTTTTTGGGCCAGGGAACCTGATTCTGCACTTCGTCCTTTATTGCTGAAACGTCTTTATCCTTATGTACAGGGATTAGGACAAGAGGTGGAATTTTTGAAAGCGTTCTTCCGTAAGCATTTGACCGAAACCCAGCGACTTGATTATTCTCACATCGTTCGATGGTCGAATACTGCGCCCTTACGCCGGTTTTTCTCCCCCGATCTGCATAGTGTATGCGGTGATTATGATCCGGTGCAGGAGGTAGTTACAGGGCTTGAATCCCACCCAGATTTCCGGTATTGGTCTCCGTTGGCTCAAGCACAGTACATTGAAATCACTATTTTTCTATCGGAGTACTTGCTTTCTTCCCAAGGAGATAGAATGTTGATGGCTCATTCGGTAGAAGGGAGGTTCCCCTTTATGGATTATCGTGTGATAGACTTTGCTTCACGCGTTCCGCCACGGCTTAAGATTTGTGGTTTAAATGAGAAGTATATTCTTAAACAGGCAGTACGGGACCTGCTACCTGCTACAGTTTATAAACGTAACAAGCGTCCCTATCGCGCCCCCATCCAGCGTTGTTTTTTCGGCGACTCTTCACCTGTATATGTGACGGAAGTATTATCTCCTGAGAGTATACAGCGTGCAGGCTATTTTCATCCCCAAGCTGTAGCCAGCTTGGTAAAAAAGGCAGAGGGTCAACATTCACTCAGTGAAAGGGAGAACATGGCCTTAGCCGGTATCCTTTCCACGCAGTTGTTACACTACCAGTTTATTGAAAATTTTCCTCGGTATGCACCAATTCCTATCTTCCCCCTCAAACTCTGCACAGGTTCCGTTAACTGTTCGAAGATGAAGGTGATGCAATGATTTTCCATAAGGATATTCTTAAGATAGACCCTGTTACTGTGGCGGAGTTGTTGGTGAATAATTTACGTCGCGATATTCGTCAAACGTTACATCGTTCTGGCGCTATCGTGGGGATCAGTGGCGGTGTGGATTCATCCGTTGTTCTCGAGCTTTGCGCGCGGGCACTTGGGCCGGCGCATGTCGTGGGGGTTATGATGCCGGAGAAAGATTCCAGTCGTGATAGCCTCATCCTGGCCCGTAAGTTGGCAAATCACTTGGGCATTGAGACGGTAGTTGAAGACATGACAGGCCCCTTAGTAGGTTTGGGATGTTATGCCCGGCGGGATGAGGCCATTCAACGTGTGTTCCCTGAATATGATCCCAGTTATAAAGCAAAGATTTCCCTGCCCCCCAATGTACTGGATAGTGACGCACTCAATTTCTTTAGTTTGACGATCATTACGCCAGAGGGTGAAGAAAAGACAAAACGTCTTAATTTGCGCGATTATTTGCAGATTGTGGCGGCTTCTAACTTTAAACAGCGCAGTCGCATGGCGATGCTTTACTATCATGCTGAGTTACGCAACTATGTGGTTGTGGGAACTCCTAACAAAAACGAACACGACCAGGGATTTTTTGTTAAATGGGGGGATGGTGGATATGATGTTGCGCCTATCCGTCACTTGTTCAAAACACAAGTTTATCAACTGGCGGCTTATTTGGACATCCCATTGGAGATTCAGCAGGCTACTCCGACCACCGATACCTACAGCGCACATAGCTCTCAAGAGGAGTTCTTTTTCCGGTTACCTTTTGAAGTGATGGATTTGCTTATGTACGCTCAAGAACATCAGGTGTCAATTCCGCAGGTTGTAGAAGTTATGGGACTTAGTAAAGAACAGGTGCAGCGTGCTTTTGATGATTTTAGACGTAAGCAGCGTACCACAGCATATTTGCGTACATTGCCTATTGATTATGGAGGTGGATAATGGTAACTTCGCAACATCAGGGATTCAACCATCAAATGTTAAGACGTGTGATACGGCGGGTTATCGCGGATAGCTTGATTGTTACTTTATCTTATATGGTAGCCCTTTTTTATTTCTACATGACACATCATGTATTTTTGGATGTTATCTTGCAGCTTTCTTGGTTTCTAATCGGAAGTGTCATTGTTCTCGTTTACTTAACTGTAAACGCAATCCTCGGATTTTATCAACGGGTATGGGGAAGTGGCAGTGTATTGGAGCCACTATGGCTTTTAGTTAGCACGGGCTTGGCAACGCTGTTGCTCTACGAATTGAGTCACCTGTTATTTTCTTTGTTGTATCGCTTTGATTTGTTCCCTGTTATCCTGATGGGGGGCAATTTAACCTGCATAGGTTTTTTAGGGATCCGTTACCGGCTCTTTATCTGGCGCCGGCTAAAGTGTATCAATCATAATGCTCCATCCAATATTGAGCAGAGCCGCGTTTTAATTGTCGGTATGACGTATGCCGCGCAGCAATTAGCGGCTCATTTAATGCAGGATAAACTACAACATTTTCAGATTGTGGGGTTTATTGATCATGATCCGACACGGATAAATATGATTGTGCAGCAATGGCCCGTGTTAGGTGCGCCGGCTGATATTCCTTGCATTGCAGCAGAAAAGAAAATTGATGTGATTGTTGTTGTGCAGAATGGTATCCTAAGTATGGGACTGGATAAACTGCTGAATTTGTGTCAGGATACTTCTGCACAGATCAAAATTTTACCTGATGGACTAGATGTGCTGGAGAATCGCCGGTGGGATTTATCGGTTCTCCGTGATGTTACCATAGAGGATTTACTGGGACGGAAACAGGCAGAAAGTGATAAAACACCGTGTTGTAATATGGTTAGGGGGAAAGTGGTGTTAGTTACCGGGGCCAGTGGTTCTATCGGTTCTGAATTATGTCGCCAGCTCAGTACCTTTGCACCAGCTCGGCTTATTTTGTTAGATAATAACGAATCCGCCTTACATGACTTGGGGGTTGACCTTCAAAAGAATCTTAATTGTTCGGCTTTGCGTTTGGTGTTGGGAGATATTACTCACGGCGCTAAGATGAAAGAGCTTTTCGAAACCGAACATCCCCATCTGGTATTCCACGCGGCAGCCTACAAACACGTACCTATGTTAGAATTATATCCAGAAGAAGCCGTGCGCGTGAATATCTTGGGCACTATGATTTTGAGTGAATATGCCGCGCGCTACGATGTTGAACATTTCGTCTTTATTAGTACGGATAAAGCCGTTAATCCTAGCAGTGTGATGGGGGCAAGCAAGAGGATTTGCGAGCTGTGGATCGCAGCGCTGAGTCACATTGCTGCCTGTACTACGTATACGACGGTTCGCTTTGGCAATGTCATTGGGAGCCGGGGAAGTGTGGTTCCTATCTTCAAACGTCAAATTGAGTGGGGAGGCCCTCTAACACTGACCCATCCAGAAATGACGCGGTATTTTATGAGTATCCCCGAAGCCGTGAGTTTGGTTCTCCATGCAATGACGTTAGATCATCAAAGTGATATTTATATGTTGGATATGGGAGAGCAGGTATCTATCCTTGAGTTAGCAAGACGCATGATTCGGCTAAGAGGGTTGCGTGTGAATCACGATATTTATATCCAATATACGGGTATCCGGCCAGGCGAAAAATTACATGAGGAGCTTATCTATGGCAATGAAGTTCGTCAATCCACAAATCATAAAAAAGTCTACCGTTTACAATTGCATAAAACAGCTCCTGATTTGAAAAACATACTCGGTGCTATGCTTTTGTTGGCCGATGCAGCTCAACGTCAACATTCTCATGATCCTTTGCGTTATGCTGTGTTGGCTGCTGCCAGAGAAGAATGGGATACTTTCCGAGATTTGATCGCGGATATGGGGCTATCAAGTAATTACCAACCCCCGGTATTATTGCAGGGGTGTTCAATTTTGATTGAGGGAGATTTCGTGTTTAATTTCTTTAATAAATTAATACCTCCCACTAGAGCATTGCAAGGATCGGCATGAGTTAAATACATTTTGGATGATATATGCTTTTTGTTCAATGCTGAGTTCATGTTAAACTAACGTGAGATGCGCGTCTGTTTGATATGAACCGGTTATTGAAATGAAATGGTGGTTGCTTTCTCCTACAGCGATGGGATTTTTGCCCATCCTTATCTGGCATAGTATCATCTTAGGATATTTTCTGCGTCTGAAAGCCAAGTCCGCCCGGATGTCCGCATCCGCCCGGATGTCTGCTTCCGCTTCGACATTCCTCTTTACCGGCTGGATCGCAGGGCTTACGTTATTGATGGCCTCCAATTTTATTGGGACGGCCATATATGCTCCCGTAGGTAGCTATATATATTGGATGGGGGGGATCAGTGCCGCCCTGATTTCCGTGACATTGGAAATACAGTTTGCGTATCGTTTTCCATACCCCACTTATCCACGTGAAACTCGGAGAGTAGGAATCTTTTCTCTGATACTCACGCTAGGCATGATGATGTTGATGGTAGGCGAAGCAATATGTGTCCCTGCCCAGCCTATCTACAGTTTTGGCCCATTCCTTTATGGATTAATACATCCAGAAAAGGGACAGAGTTTTACCTCTGCCCTTATTTTTGATACACTACACATTGTGGGACATCTGTGGGCTGTGGGGGTATGGCTGCGGCGGTCGGTGCAGTCTTCTATGTCACAGTATGATAAATTGTCCCTGGGAAATATTGTAACGGTATTGTTGCACCCCCGGAATAAGGCGGCGCGTGCAACGCGTACTTTTGCTTTGCTGATTGCTGTAGGGGTAGTGATTGCCGTCGTACAAATACTGGAGGCACAAAATTTCCTGCCTCCTGGTAGTTTTTCGGCATCTTACTCGTTAATGCTGTTTGGCATTGTCTTAACCTACATTAATAATACACTTGAATCCTCTACGTTTATGGTAAAATTGACGGGTATTTCCGTGGTTACACTGATGGTCATTTTCGGCTGGGTTAACCCCCGTATTCTCCATATACAACATGACGCTTACATCCAAGCCCGGCAAAGTGAGATGGCTCACATTAAAACGTTGCTTACGGATATGAGCGTAGAGGATCTCATGCATAGTGTCCCATCTGAGGTCGTGTATATTGCCTCGCACCCGGCGGCTGAGGGATTGTTGGCGACATCATATCAACTTCTTTTTTCACGAGATGCGGATTTGCGCGCCGTATTGTTGCGTGCCCAGGATACAGCTCTCCGTGTTGCTTTAGAACGGGGAGACCCCAGTGGACGGTTTGCCCTCTTGGACGAAAATCCTTGGCTCAGTCCAGAAGATTTAGTATTGACAGGGGATCTCGCATCGTTTGAAAATAATATGCCGTATTTGACTGCGCCGGAAGACGTGATGGCTTATCGTGGTTCTTATACCCCTAATGATACACATTATATCCGGTATACGTTTACTTCCGGCGACGGTGAGACTCTGTATGAAGTTGGCTACAGTTATTTGAAGTATCGTCAATTGCTCCATCAAGCAGCCATGCCATTAGTTTATTTGGTATTAGGAACGACGGCTGGCATTCTTTTTATATTTCCACGTTTTTTCCGCGCGAGCCTTGTGGAGCCACTAACTCGCCTACTGGATGGCGTGGCGCAAGTGAATACGGGGGACCTGAATGTGGTTGTCCCTGTGTATGTAGAGGATGAAATTGGTTTCTTGGCACGTTCTTTCAACGCGATGGTGTATTCACGCCGCCGAGCCGAGACGGAAGTGCGGGCAAGTGAGGCCCGGTTCCGCGCGCTGTTCGAGCACGCCCCACTTTGTATCTTTGAGGTAGACATAGGTCAGACGCCTCCCCGGATTATACAAGCCAACCGCCAGGTCGAACGCGTCTATGGTTGGACTCCAGCAGCATTGATAGGAACTTCTCCATATCAAGTGGAGGCCGGGCTTCCATATATTGTGCCATTAGTTGCCTTATCCGATATGCAACAATTGATCGAAGCTTTACTATCCGGGATGACCAATCTCAGCCTGGAATCTGTCGGCCGGCGATATGATGGTACCGAATTTCCCGTTCGTATCAGTGCGGCACTGGAGCCGGGGCTAAACCAAATTATTTTTGTTGTTGAGGATATTACTATCGAGAAAGCCCGCCGCTCTGAAGAAGAGGCCATTGCTGAAGAACGCCGTCGCATTGCTCGCGAGATTCACGACGGTATTGCACAAGACTTGGCTGCACTGTGTGTGCGCGTGGGCTTGTGGCACGATCTGGTGGACGAAAGTCCGGCGCAGATGCACACTGAACTGGATATTCTTCAAGATCTTCTGCGTGCTAATATTCAAGAAGTACGGCGTTCTATCTTTGCCCTGCGTCCGGTGGCTCTAGAAGCTTTGGGATTTTATCCGGCGCTCCAGCAATTTATCAACGACTTGAGTGAACAGGCCCAACTTTATATTCATTTGAATGTACTCGGACCGTCAAAGCGATTGCCGGCAAAGTTAGAACCGGTACTATTTCGCATTATCCAAGAGGCCCTGAATAACGTTGCTAAACACGCTCAAGCCAGTGTAGTCTGGATTACGTTAAATCTGGAAACCGCTACATGGCTCAAATTGCTGGTGCAGGATAATGGATGCGGTTTTGTAGTAGATACCCTGGAGCAAATGGCCCAGTATGACCATGTGGGATTGTTGCAGATGCGCGAGCGTGTCGAAATGCTTCAGGGGACATTTGTTATACACAGCCAGATAGGCAGAGGGACAGAAATTCAGATAGAAATACCGCTTTATGGAGGAGAAAACCTATGTCAATCCGTGTATTGATAGCCGATGATCATAAACTGTTCCGCCAGGGAGTGCGGCAAATTTGCGAGATCAAGGGGCATTTTGAGGTCGTGGGCGAGGCCAATAATGGGCAGGAAGCAGTGGAACTGGCGCGCGAGTTGGAACCGGATGTGATTTTGATGGATATTCAAATGTCTGTATTGGATGGGGTGCAGGCTACACAGCGTATTATGACAAACAACCCTGGATCGCGCGTGATTGTTCTCACGATGTACCGGCGCGATGCGTATGTTTTTGAGGCTATCAAGGCTGGAGCACGTGGTTATTTGCTTAAGGATGTGGATTGGCGCGATCTTGTCAACGCTATCCATAAGGTATATGAAGGGCAGGCCCTTATTGATCCCGTTATGGCAGTTCGTGTTTTGGATGAGTTTCGTCGTTCCAGTAGCCGCGACATTCCTGCGGAAAGTTTGACCGATGGTGAGATGAACGTGCTTGTGCTTGTCGCACGTGGATTGGACAATGCTGCTATTGCCACAGAACTCTCCTTGGCTGAAAAGACGATCACCAATCGTCTGAGCAGTATCTATCAGAAGTTACACGTCAATAATCGTACCCAGGCGGCCCTTTATGCTTTGCGCCAGGGATGGGCCACGCTGGACAATGGATAATAATTAACTTCTGGTTCATGGAGGAAAAATACCCGCTTACGTGGGTGTTTTTTCCCTATGCACTCGTGTGTTGTACCTCTTTTTTTAGCCTCCGGTTTATTCTATACTTTTAGTTAGCGCCGTGCTAATTTTGTAATAGATGAAACCAAGGAGGTCGTTCCGATAAAATATGGTAAAGGATGACGTTGTTTTTATGTTTTGGCTTTGTTGCTTAGCCTCTTTTCTCTTGCTCCGGTAGTAGCGGCAGAAAGTGTGCCTCAAAACCTGCATCCTCCCATTCCCAGATACGCTCACCTGGCAATCTGATATTCCGGCACAAACGACCTATACCCTCCAGTTTACGGCCATTCTGACGGATAGCCAGGCTTTCGCAGGTCAGACCATTACCAACACCGTGCAGTTCTCCGCTCAGGATCACGCGCCCGGACAGGCTACAGCCACATTTACTGTTGAAGAATCTACGTCAATGTATAGGATCTATCTTCCTACCATTATGCGTGGTGGTTAGGTTATTGGTTAGAATTGGAACATAACTAAAGCGCAAGGTATAGAACATGTTTTATGCCTTACGCTCTTTTATAACTGAGAAGAGAAAAATCACGTGTACAATCCTATCCGGTGTTTGCTTATAGGAGCTAGCACTTTCTTCTGGCAAGAACTCTATGCAGCCTTAGATACTGCGGAAGATATAGCCATTGTTGGTAAGTCTGCCAGTGTAGTGGATGCGCGCCAATTCTCCCATACTCCATGTTTCAATGGCGCGCTATTACCGAATGGTAAATGCCCCGACATTATCCTTTTAAGTGTGCAAACACTTACCCTTGACATACGCCACGACTTACAACAGATAGCAACATGGTTTCCTGAAAGTAAAGTGATTGTACTCAGTGAAATTTATGATCGGCAACAGGTTTTAGAAGCTTTACAAGGGGGCGCGTGGGGCTTTTTAGATCAAAAGCAAGCGCACCCTGATGATATTATCCGGGCTATCTGCACGGTAAACGAAGGGGGCGTTGTCCTCGACCCGCAAGCTGCGGGATGGGTGTTGGATAAAATTGTACAGGAACGACAAATAGGTCCAAAATTAGAGGAATAAGGGTTGATTAGCGTTACGCAAGAAAGGAGAAGTGTTATGTATCGTTCACGTGCTTTTGTTCACATAGTATTTATATCCCTGGTTGTACTCGTTCTGCTTGCTCTTGCAGGGGGAAATACGTCTGTATTTGCATCTGGGGCAAGTACACCTGATGATATGGTTCAGGTTGCCTGGCAGCGTGCCCAAGAAGTCGGCGTTTACGCTTTTACCACGGAACTGGTGCAGACGACCTATCCCGCGCCTGCCCTGGTTAACGTAGGCCGCAGCAGTCGCCAGGAGACGCTCTACGTCAACGGACAGATGGACATGCCCGCCCACACGATGCTGATGCGCCTGTGGAACAACGGCGGCAACGTCCTCACCGGGCAAGAGGGCGTCGAAGTGCGCATTGAGAATGGTCAGGCGTATGGCCGCACCATCGGCGAGGAAACCTGGCGGGACATGGACGACTTCTCCGGGGCTTTCGCGCCTGGCGGCGATCTGACGGCGTACCTGGCCGGAGCCAAGAACACGCAGGAAATCACGGAGTCTAGCGGGGACACGGCCCCCGCCATCCGCAAATATACCTTCGACATTGACGGCCCCGATTTCGCCAGCTATATGCGCGATCAACTGGAACGCTATATGCAGGAAAGCGGCGAATTACCCGTTGGCCTTTCGCTCGATGTCTCCGACACGTATTACGGCGTCAATGGACAAGGGGAACTGTGGCTTGATAGTGACGGCTTACCCCTGCGTCTGCGCGTCCATTTGATCTATCCCGAGGAAACTAACGGCGAACGGGTTGAGGCCGATATTCAAACCGACTTTTCCAATTTCCGGCGTGAAGTCCTGGACGTAACCCCTCTGTCTGATCCGGCAGCCTGGGCCGCCGGCGCGCTCAATCTGCCGCGCACCGCGACGGCATGGCGCGAAGTAGGTGTAGACACTTCGTTCTTTATACTGATCTTGGCGGTAGTTGTCTTGTTAGTGGTCGCTCACCGCTCCCGCAAGGTGTACGCGGCCTTCGCTATCAGTATGGTGCTGGTGATGGTGGTCACACCGTTGTTGCAAGGACAACAGGTGGCCGCCTTTAACTTGCGACAATCGCAGCAGCAGGTCATCCAGGCGGAACGCGAAGAACAGCTCGCTGCCGAGCAGGAGGCCCAAGAGGAGACGCTCACCTCATCCTGGGACCCGCACCAATCGCCGGCGAGTCAGCGCGTGAGCGAAGTGGCGAGTGACACGTATGATGAATTACGAATGACGAATTACGGCGTCAGCTCGCAACTTCCCAGTCCCTCACAGGCAACGGCTGCTGACGAATCTCCCTCCAGCGACGAGGATGGCGACACGCTCACCTATGCACAAGAGACCTTTCTCGGCACGGAGGTGGATCAGACGGACTCGGATGGGGATGGCATCACGGATAACATTGAGGTCAAAGCCTTCTCCTACAACGGTCAGCAGTGGTTCAGCGACCCGCTGGCGGCGGACACCAACAACGACGGGATCGCGGACAGCGTCGAGTGCCCGCAGCGCGTGCGTGATACGGCATCCGTCCTTTCCCCGGACGTGGTGTGCCAGGACACGGACAACGACGGCACGCCCGACCTCTTCGACCGCGATAACGACAACGACGGCGTCCCCGACCGCGTGGACGCTTCGCCCTTCACCCACTTTGCCACCACCAAGCCGTTTTCCCGCGAAAACCCCTTCAAACTCATCGTTGACGGCTTGCAGACGGGCAAGCCGGTGATGGTGGATTTCCAACTGCGCCCGGTCGTACCGGCCCATTTGACGTATGCCCTCAACGTCCTCGATTGGCCGAGCGGCGATCAGGCCGGGCAGGTGCAGCGGCAAAAGGACAATGACGGCACTTTCGCCAGCACGATGACGGCCGCCGAGATCGCCGCCGACCCGGCCAGCGCGAATGGCGACGTGCGCCTTATCCCCATGCTCGAAGTAGAGATGACGGGCAACGCGATTCCCCTGCCGCTGACCAATCCCCACACGACCGTGGCCATCGAAGGGGCCGTGACGGGCAACGCGGCCTTTGTCCAACAAGGCGCGCAGGTCAACCTGACCTTCAATCTGAGTACCGCCGGTACCTACGACGCGAAAATCTACGGCAACACCTGCTCAGAACTGGAAGAACTGGCCCGCCCGCCCCTCATCGCCAGCCAGCCCAACGCTGCGCCGTTGGTGCTGCACAGTTTCTCCGGGGTGACGAACGGCACTTCCCGGACGCTCGCCAATACCAAACTCACCACGCTGGCAAACGGCTCTTCGTCCATCGTCCTCAGCAGCGGCAACACCGAAGTCTGCGCGAATGTGGGCAACATCGTGAACGGCCCTTACGCCGATCAGATGATTGACATGACGCCCATGCAGCAGTACGGCATCTCGGTGCGCGAGAAGGACTTGCAGGGCACCTTGATGGCCTACCTCCCCCTCAGCATCATCCCCGACGAGGTTGGCGATGGCAGAGTGGCCTTTGGCGCGCGCATGTTCTACCAGCAGAACGCCGAAGGCTGGGGCACCGGCCATCAGGTGCGTGTGGTGTGGATGGTGCAGGCTCTCACGGACTACTGCCGCCCCATGCCCGACGATTACGCGCCGGAGGGCGTGAAAGCCGAAGAACGGCTGGCGTACTGGTGCGCGGACAAGAGCCATTGGGAACTTAACCAACCCCAGGTCATCCACGCCTACGACGAGCAATGGACGCTGACCGGCTTGAGCGTGCGCGAAGATCACGGCATGGATGTCGCCATCGCATTTGAAGACCCGGCCTACGACACAGAACCGGATCTGGACGATCACCTCTGGCAGTTGGCATACGGGCTGGAATACAGTTTCCTGGCCGGGCGGACGACAAACCGCATGACCGTCGCCGAAATTCAACGGCGTTTTAACAACTCGACCAATAGCGGCGTGCCGGATGTGGAACGCTGGGAGATTCCGCAGACCGCGCTGCGCGTGAACACGTACACCTTCCCCCACCAGGACTACCTGCCCGTGGTCCCGATGACGCACACCAAACAAATCCTGGCCGACCACTTCACCAATGCGCAGGGCCAGCCCTTAGTAACCGCGCCCACCCTACTCTTCGCCCGCGAAGAACGCTCGCGCTCCGTGGGGATGGACGACACCGGGCGTGCGATAGCGGGCAGTTTGCTCACGTTGAACATGGCCGCCGACATCCAGACGCTGGTCGCAGTGAGTTGGTCGCCCTATCGCTACCAAAGCGGGCAGTGGCAGGCCTATCCGGTTGCCGATTACCTTAAATTGCTCGACTCCCGCCTGCGCCCAGTCCTGAAGACCGATGCGAATTTTTATGACGCAACATCTGAAGGTGAGGACGCGCTGCACGTAGCCATCGCGCTGGCCCAGGCCTACTACCTGGCCTACACCGGCGGGCCGGCGCAGGTGGTGCAAAGTGGCCCGCAGACGTTCGAGTCGGCGGAGGCCATTTTAACGGATGCGCAGATCCAAAAGATTGCGCGAAACACCAAATCTGTCGGCGGCGGTTTTAAGGGTGTCATCACCGAAATAGGAGAAACGATCATCAAATCGCGCGAGGCGGCAAAATTGGCGAAGGCCAGCGGTAAAGTCTCGTTGACCTTCAAGCAAAAGTTGGCAAATCTCAAAGACCTCTTCACGGGTAAAAAATCGCTCAACCTGAAAGCCTTGTTTAGCTTCTCGCGCCTGAAAACGCTGGGCAAAGTGTTGTTAGCCGCCTCGGTCTGCGCGATTGCGTTAGGCATTGCGATTGGTAGTTCCGGGGACTTCATGACGCGGGTTACGCGCGCCCTGACGTTTATGAACTTCGCGTATCAGGTTTACAATATCTTCAAAACCATCTATGAGAGCTATAACGCCATCCGCCAACTGATCTCCGGCACGAGTTCCTTGATGGGCGTGGTGAAAAGCGCGGCAGCGAAGGCCGGGGTCCTTGGTATGATCGTCGGCCTGCTCATATCCTTTGGCTTCTTTGCTTTTATGATAGTCTCCAACCAGGTGCCGTTTCTCAGCGTCGAGTTCAATTCCGCCTTCGCGGGCGCGCTCGCGGGGGCGATGGTGAACGTCCTCCTCTTCCTCATCGGCATCATCCCCGTGGTCGGCTGGATCATCGTCGCCGTCATCGGGCTGATTGACGCCGTGATCAGCATGGTGTGTATGGCCGTGAGTATGGCGACCGGCAAGGATTGGGACCCGGCCCTGGATTTGCCCAATTTCCGCCTCTCGTTCTGCGGCGGCATCAACGGCCTGGCGACCGAAATCTTGAAATGGACAATTTACAGCAACAACTTGATGGTGACGCTGAGCGATCCCAACCGTCTGACCTTTATCAATATCAAAAAAGACTTGGTGGATCCCAACAAAGGCTATGTCACCGGGCAGAACGTCCGCATCCAGCCCCAATTCAAAAACCGCATCGCCCTGACCGGCCCGGTGGATTGGAAAAGCCTGGCCTACTTCTGGCAGTACAGCGAGCATTTCCTGCGCCATTCCACGTTTGGCTATGCGATCCAGCAGACCAAAGCCGACATCCACAGCACGCTGGTGATGGGCAGTATGTACGATAAATGGCAATACGACGGCGGCTACGTCAACGCGCTCGCGCCCGGCTATTTGGCCTACCTACCGGAAATCTCTGACACTCGTCCCCTGGGCGCGCCGGGCTTCAACCGCCCGATGTCCTTTATCCTGGCCGAGGGCTACAACGTCCCAATGCAAGAATGTATTTGCCCCCTGGCAATGTACTGGATTTTTGTCCCGGTGTGCTACATCCGCCCCTTCCAGGGCACCAACCACATAAACATGGGCCAGGGCATCGCCTTTGACGTGTTCCCGGCAACCCTGGACGACTTCTACGCCCTCACGGCGAAGGATGGCGGCTACGCGCTGGCCTGGGGCCAAGAGGGCGCGCTCACCTTCCCGCGACTCAAGGATGCGGACGGCGACGGCCTGCGCAACAGCGCGGATGGCGGCTCCGACCCCAACGACTTAACCTGGGACACGGACGGGGATTGCCTCTCCGATCTCTATGAAAGCCAACGCGGCACCAATCCCCGTTCCGTAGATACCGATAACGACGGCCTGAGCGACTTTGAAGAGATTCGCCTGGGAACCTCTTTCTATCACGCCGATACGGACGAGGATGGCCTCACCGACGCCCAGGAAGTCACCGGATGGGAATTGTATTACTCGCCGGTTCAGTTTACCTGGATCACATCGGATCCAACACAGTTTGACACGGACGGCGACGGTTGGAACGATTATCTGGAAAAAAGCATCGGCTTCAACCCGCGCGTCCCGCAGGGAGACACATTTATGTCACTGTCGGCCACCGCTGCCGAGCGCGCCGCGCCCGACTTGCTCCTGCGCTTTGAAGAGGCCAACGGCTCGGTCGCCTTCAGCGACGTGCAGGCGCGCTTCACGGGCACGTGCCAGGGCGACACCTGCCCGGCGTCCGGCATCGGCGGGCGCTACGGCAACGCAGCGCAGTTCGATGGGTGGAACGATGGCGTCAGCTTTGCCGACGCGCCGGAATTCAACTTCGCGGCGAACCAGGACTTCACAATTGCGCTGTGGGTCAAGGCCGATGCTACGCAGGCTTGGACATCCTCAATAGACAACGACATCCTCAGCAAAAGTGGTGCGCGCTATCCCTACGCCATCCGCTATTACAACCAGACCAGCGGCCTGCCCGGGCACATTTACGTTGTGCGCTACGATGGCGCGAATTCCCCCCTTATCGTCTCCACCCACAACATCAACGACGGACAATTCCACCACGTCGCCTTTATCAAGTCGGGCGGCACGCTGTCGCTGTACCTGGACGGCAACCTTGAAGGGACCACCGCCGATACGACGGGCGACACCACCAACACCGCCCCGCTCACCATCGGGCAGCGTGGGGGCGGCAACTACTTCAAGGGTGTGGTGGATGAGGTCGCGTTCTTCGACCACGCGCTGGCGACGGCCGACCTCCAAGCATTGCTGGCCGGGGTTTATAACCTCGCCGACCAGATCGCCAAACCCGGCGACACCCTCACCTACGAAGCCACCGTGCAAAACCACCTGCCCGTCCACTATGCGCGCGGCCTGCTGCGCGTGGACTTCCCGGCGGCCATGACGAGCAGCCTGACGCCGCAGCCGTTTGAAATCCGCCCCTCCGAGGCGGTCAGCCTGAGCGGCAACGTACAAGTCGCCGCGAGCGCGGCCACCGGCATGGTGACGATGACGCAGATTGCGGAAGGCCACATGATTAACCCGCGTGAGGGCACGGAATTCCCTGAGCTGTTATTGCACTTCAACGAAGCGGCGGGCGCGACCACGTTCCTCGACAACGCCAACCTCTATCGCCAAAATAACGGTACGTGCAGCGGCACGCACTGTCCTACCGCCGGCGTCGAAGGGAAATTTGAAACCGCGCTACAGTTTGACGGCGTGGACGATTACGTCCAGGTCGCCAAAACCCCCGCGTTACAATTGACCAACGGCACGCTTGCCCTGTGGTTCAAAGCCGATCCGGGCCAGACTGCCTATCAGACGCTCCTGAGCGATGGGCTGACACAACAAGGATATTCCTACGGTCTCAACACAAAGCCCGGCTTTAGCACGGGAAAGCTTGACGTGATTTTCAGCTTCAACACTGACCGGGGGTGGGGGTCCGGTGGATTATCGGTGTATGATGCGCTCGCGGATGACGGACAATGGCACCACATCGCCCTGGTGCGCGATGATACTATCAAGTCGCTCAAACTGTACATAGACGGCACTTTCAAACAAAGCGCGAGCTACACCGGGGAAGTTGACAACAATAACCAACCCCTGACCATCGGGGCAACGGTTTATCAAGGGAACACAAGTTCGGCGTTCAAGGGCATCATTGACAACGTCCGCATCTACAGCCGCCCCTTGGCGGATAAGGACATCGGCTTGCTTTTCCAGGACGCCGTTTTTAAGTCCAGCTTTGATAACAACGTTGTTAACGGCAGTTCGACCTATTGGCCCGACGAATCGGGGCACGGGCATCAACTGAACACTCTGTCCACGCCCCCGGCGACGGGTGAGGGCATGGACGGCGGTAACGCGCTGCTGATCAACGGAGAATGGCAATACCTCAAAACCGCAGATGCTGCCCGCGACCTGGTATTGGGCGACCGCTTTACTTTGTCGGCCTGGGTGTATCCGGCCTCAATCCGTGGCACTCATCAGGGTATCCTCGGTAACGATTTGACGTATTTGTGGGGCGATATGTTTGTACCGTTCCCCAGGTTGGAGGTGCAATGGGATGATGTCTGGTTTAATTTCTACGATACGACATCTACCTGGCAGGGAATACAATTTCAAAAAGTTTTGACGATAGGCGCGTGGAATCACGTCCTGCTGAGTTTTGACGCCGGCTACGCACGCCTGTACATCAATGGGGAACTCAAGCGGGAGCATAACTTTGGTAGTGTGCTACCCAAACAAGGGTATACGTCCTCTTTTGTCATTGGCTGTCTGGCAGATCGAGATGCAACAACGGATCTAGGTGATACCAGAGCAATAAAGAACCAATGCTTGCTGGGAGGGCGCATAGACCAGGTCAGCATCTATAAACACGCCTTTGACAACACTGCCGCACGCAACCTCTACGAGAGCCAGAGCTACGCGCTTCACCTCGCGCTGGACGACGCGCCGGGCAGCGCGCGCTTCAGTAACGTCGTGGCCCAGAATAGCGCGACATGCGCGGGAGCAGCGTGCCCCGTCGCCGGCGTCAACGGTATCATCAACCAGGCCGCGCAATTCGACGGCCAGGACGACTACCTGAACTTCGCCCCGCTCACGTTGAGCACGGGAAGCGTAACACTGTGGTATCGCCAACTTGGCACCGCCGGTGGCACGGGCGGCGATATGCCCCTCATCGGCTCGGACGACGTCCACATTGGCCGCCGGAACAACAACCAGGATTGGGGCGGTTACTGGTGCGGGCAGTGGCACACGATAGCGGCGTCTGCTGTGGGCAACGACAACGCCTGGCATCATGCCGCCTTCGTCTTCAATGGGCCGACCACGTCCGTCTACGTGGACGGTGCGCTGCTTGGCTCCGCCACCACCGCGGAGTGTGCCAAATCGCTGCGCTACGTCGCCCAATCGGGCGTGCAGAACAACCACTTCAACGGCCAGATAGACGACGTCATCATTTCCGAATCCGCCTTCTCCGCCCAAGACATCGCCAACCTCTACAACCAGGCACCCATTTTCCTGTTGCCTCTAGATGAAGCGGCCAACAGCACTCAATACCATGAAACGCTCCGGGGCTGGACGGGCACGTGTACGGGGGATGCTTGTCCTAAAGCGGGCGTCAAGGGACAAAACGGCAATGCGGTTAAGTTCACGCCAGGGACATATATCAGCGGGGATTTGGCAACCACCAATCCTGATTTTACGTTCTCTGCCTGGGTGAAATGGGCCGGGTCGCCTACCGGTTTGCAGTATCTGTTTGTCAACCACCGGCACAACAATCAAGACACAACTGTGGCAGTATATCTTTTTATTGATGGTCGGGTTGTGCGTGTGACAGAGTCACCGTCAGATACCTATCCTACATTGTATTATTATGAAGGAGAAAGCTTGAAAGCTGATGTGTGGACACATATTGTTGTCACACCTCGTTTCATCTACATCAATGGACGTACTCTTCCGAACAGCCACGCGAGTTCCCCCGTTTATGGCCTCCATTATGGGGACCTGGCTGACGCGACCTTTATTGGCGGCTTCCCATACAAAGGGGAAATTGCCAATTTTGACGGCCTAATGGATGATGTCACGCTGTATAACCGCACGCTGACCCCTGGCGAAATCTGGGACACTTACCTGATACAGCGCAAACGCATAGAAGATCACCAATCCACCGCCTTCTACATAGACGCCGACGCGCCTACCTCCACCCTGCTCTCCGACTTCGCCTACCGGCCCAACCGCGACGCCGTGTTGCACGTCGCCGCCTTCGATGACGCGGCCGGCGTCTCCCGCGCCGAACTGGGCATCAACGGCGCCTGGTACGACGCGCCCGCCTGCCGGGATGCCACCGATGAGGCCGCGTGGTGTCCCACTTTCGACCCGCCCGCGCTCTCCGGCGAGGGCCGCTACACACTGCAAACCCGCGCCATTGACGCTGTCGGTCACGTCGAAGTGCCCACACGCACCTACACCCTCTACGTGGACGGCACACCGCCGCAGGTCAGCACCGCACTACAAAACAACGCGCTGTTGTTCACCACCCCGCACCCCACCGAAGAAAACGCCTGGAGTATTGCGCTTTCCGGCACGGTGAGCGATCCGGTCTTGACGGGCGGGGACGCGGGCAGCGGCGTCAGCGACGTGCGCGTGACGCTGCTTACCCCGGAGGGCACGCCTGCCG
>JAFGFI010000323.1 GCA_016931185.1 Anaerolineae bacterium | reverse complement strand
TAAAGCGGTAGGTAAAAGAGGGTATTGTTGCGGGCGGAGTACCGCCCGCAACAATACCCTCTTTATATCTTGGCCTTTATATCATTATTCATCCAGAAGTCCGTGTTGCAGACCAACCGGCAGCGCGGCAGGCAGCGCGCAGGTGCTTTCCAGCCTCAGTCGTTGCCCTTCGCGGGCAGAGTCGAGAATGCCGTGCATAATGTCGAGAATGTGATAGGTCAGCTCGCCACTGGCGCGGTGCGGGCGACCGGAACGCAGCGCGTAGGCCATGTCTGCCACGCCCAGGCCCCGGCTATTCACGGTGTAACCGTGTGTAAGAGGCACGTCCTTCCATTCTTTATCACCTGCGCGGCGGATGCGCACAGGGCCACCAAAAGAGTTGGGATCAGGAACACTCAAACTCCCCTCGGTACCATAGATCTCGATACGCGGCAGTTCGTGCGCCCACACGTCGAAACTCGTGATGATTGTGCCGATAGCACCATTGGCGAACTCTAGCGTGCCCACAATGTGCGTGGGTGTATCCACGGTAATCACGGTCCCGTTAAGTGGCTGGCTGGTGATAGTTCGCTCCGGGAAGGTAACACGGGCCGCACCGGAGACTTGCTGCACCGGTCCCATCAGGTTGACGAGAGCCGTGAGGTAGTAAGGTCCCATATCGAACAGAGGCCCGCCCCCGACTTTATAATAGAACTCCGGGCTTGGATGCCAACTTTCGTGTCCGTGGCAGAGCATAAAGGCGGTCGCGCCAATTGGCTCACCGATCTGGCCTTCGGCAATGAGTTTACGGCAAGTCTGAATCCCCCCGCCGAGGAAAGTGTCGGGCGCGCCACCGACGCGCACGCCCTTAGCTCGGGCGGCTTGTAAAAGCTGCTTACCCTCTTCACGGGTGAGCGACAGGGGTTTTTCATTGTAAGCGGACTTGCCCGCCTCAATAGCCTGCATCGCCACTGAGTAATGCGCCTGGGGAATGGTCAAGTTGACGACAATCTCGATCTCCGGATCGGCCAACAACTCCGCCACCGTACAAGCACGGGGAATATTATGTTTTTCCGCCTGCGCCCGGGCTTTCTCCATAACCAGGTCACTGCAGGCAACCGTCTCCAAGATTTCAAAAGTTTTATCTGCTTGCAGATAAATGCCGCTGATATTACCGCAGCCAACAACACCGATTTTTGTGGTTTTCATACATATCTCCTTGTTAAATAAAGTTTAGGATGCATTTTAGTCTAAGTTGTTACCTATAGACCAAAAATCTTATTAGCGCGCACAAGTGTTGGAATGTAACAGCTTTAGTTGTAACACCTCATTCACAAGTTTAGCAAGGTCAGTATGCCGCGCGCGATCCTGCAACTGGGCAATACGATCTGAGGATAAGCCGCGCGTCAATTCCGCGAAGCGCGCGGCAGCCTGTGCCTGGGTAGTGGGAAGCAAGGCGGGATGCGCTAACGCGACAGCCAGCAATTCCATTCCCCGTTCTCGTTGCCCGTCGCGCGCGAATAAGGGAGCGAGCCGGGTCAGGATTTCTACGACAATGGGCAATTCTCCTGTATCCCAGGCAATCACCAGCGCTTCATACAGATACCGGCAGGCCAGATCACTCTCTCCGAGCATCGCGCAGACCTCTCCTAAATTGTTCAATGTGTTCGCCAGCCCCGACTTGACTCCAATGTCACGGTAAATAACAATGGCCTCTTCGTATAGAGGTCGCGCCCGCCGGTAAGCTTTCTGTTCCAGTGCCAAGCATCCAAGATTGTTCAATGAAAGTGCTACCCCCCAATCATCACCGATATCCCGGTAAACGGCTAGGCTTTCCTGCTCAAAGTGTTCAGCAGCGGCGGGATTTCCCAAACCAAACATCGTATAACATAGGTTAGTTAGAGCGTTGGCGATCCCTATTTTATACTCAAGCCGGTAGCATAAATCCAAAGATTCCTCCAATACAACCTTTGAGCGAGCATAATCCCCCTGTGCTGTATAAACCATACTTAGATTGTTCAAGGAGGATGCAATGCCGCGTAAGTCACCGATTTCCCTGCGAATAGTAAGACTTTCCTGACCAAACTTTTCGGCCTCAGCAAATATTCCCTTGCGCCGCGCAATCATACAAAGGCTACTCAGAACATTAGCGATTCCCCAACGGTCTTCTACACGGCGATAGACCGACAGACTTTCCTGAAAATATTGCGTTGCCTGCTCCGGCTGCCCCAAAAGGTGGAAAATATACCCTATCCCGTACAACGGGAGTGCGGTCTCGCGCCAAACATGCAAATCACGGAAAATTGCCAGGCTGCGTTCAAACATACGCCGCGCTTTTTCCGAAGTTTCGGTAAACTCACAGCACTTACCCTGGCGCGCCAACAACTCTCCTAAAAGGTGGCGCGCCTGTTCCGTGGGGGTTTGCAATTGTTCTATAGCGGTCGTTGCCCGTCCCAACAGAGCTTCCCCTTCCTGATACCAATTTCGCAACAAGTAGAACAAATAGAAACTTTCCAGGGAAGAGCCTAGAATCTCTATGGCCGTCTGGATTATCTCTGCACCGGCCGCATCCATACCCTGTGCTTGTTCAAGACATGTCACGGCCCATAACCACGCCGTCCGTATATTAGCCGTATCGGCGGCAATTTCCCGGATCGCCGTAGACTGTAACGCGCCTTTTAATGCGCCCTCTCGTTGTTGAAGGAAGCCTGCGTAATAACGCGCGTGCCGTTCTCGCAATATGATTTCCTGCTGCGACTGCGCCCTCAATTTTTCCGTAACGTATTGCCAAAGCAAGTGATGTATATGGTATCGCCCATCCGCTGCATGCCGGAGCAATGATTTCTGCACTAGCGCAGCAAGTTGAGCAGATCCGGCAAAAGCCACCTGCATCGCGGCATCCGCATAAAAACCTCCCCGAAACACGCCTAGGGAAGTTAATGTCTCGCGTTCAGAGACGGAAAGTAAACGCCAGGAATATTCAAACGAAGCCTGTACACTCCGATGTCGTGGAAGAACGTTGCGTAGAGATGTGACCAGGGTATCAAGACTATGTTCGATATCCAATGCGATCTCCGCACATGTGCGTATAGGCGTCCAGGCAGCAGCTAACTCTAAAGCTAATGGCATGCCTTCAACCAGACAACAAACTTTAAGGACGTCAAACACGTTCTGCTCTGATAGCAAAAACCGGCGATCGGCACGCTCAGCACACTGCACAAACAATTTCACCGCGCTAAACATGGTAGAAACCTGCTGCCAATCCATCTGGCACACAGTTTCGTCGAAAGCTGGATACTCAAGACCCTCCAGAGAATATACCCATTCTTCCTGCAAATTCAGCCTTTCCCGGGACGTCACCAATAAAGTAACACCCGGTGCATACCGCAGCATTTCTGCCAAAAACAAGCTCTCTTCCAGAAGATAATCCATATTATCCAGCACCAATAACAGGTCCTTACCACGCAAGTGATGCAAAAGTTGTGTCTTTGCGTCTTGCGAACCGTAGAACGAAAATTGTAATGTATCGGCGATGGCCGCGAGCATCAGGTTCATTGAGTCTATTGAGGCCAGGGGAACCAAAGCTATTCCATCGGCAAAACATCCCTTATGGTCCATAGCGACCTGAAATGCGAGGCGTGTCTTACCAATGCCGCCGGGACCGACAAGTGTAATCAGACGGCAGTTGGGCATAGCGAGCATATCGGCAAGTTCTGGAAGTTCATGTTCACGCCCAATAAAGGGGATGGAGAAAGGAGAGGAAGGCAGAAAGAAAGGTGAGGGAAGAAGGGAAAAGGGAAAAGCACTATGGAAGAGATGTAAATTTTCAGAGGCTTTAATTTCTTCATAGAACGCGGTAGTTTCTGCTGTGGGAGCAACCCCCAATTCTTCTTTTAGAACATGGTAACACTTTTCATATTGCTTCAACGCTGCACTGCGCTGCCCATCTTGTACCCACAACGCCATTAACTGGCGATGGGCCTCTTCGCGCCAGGGTTCCAACGCGACCTGCCGCTGGATAAAATCACGCGCCTGGACATAATCGCCACGACGTTCATAATAACGCGCTAAAATCGTCAATGCTTCTACGATATGCAAATGATACCACTCGCGCCTTAGCAAAGCCCACTCTTCAAATTGCGTGCTGTCATCCAGGAAAAAGCCTTCCATAAAATCGCCGCGATACAGTGTTACCATTTGTTCAATGCGCTGAAGGCAAACCCGGCACATCCCCATACTTCGATGATGATGGTATCTATTCGCTTCGTAAATAGCCGAGAATACATTCACATCGGCCCAATAATCACTTTCCGGATCAAATTGCACAGTCTCGCGGGTCACCAATAAGAACTCTGAAACCTCAGCTTGCTCAATGGCCTGACGCACGTGGGAAAGTGCCTGACGCAAGCTCTGGCGCGCTTTGCGTTGAGGTTGGTCGGGCCATAACAGGCCCGCTAGCGCGTCGCGGCGATGGGGTTGCTCGGACTCCACCACTAAATAAACCAGCAGGGCACGGGCTTTATCCGTAGCGAAATTGGTGATAGATTTACCCCTCAACGTCACCTGAAACGTCCCTAACAAGCGAATATCCAAACTAACCATGAGTGAACGGCGCCTCCCCATAAATGCCACATATAACTTCGATTATACCCTCAAGGTAATAACAGGGCAAAATTCCGACACGATCTCTGCCGTGGTCGACGCTTCCTCATTTATCAAAGTTAAGGTATGATTAGTCATACAAGCTTGTCGCCTCTTAACGTTGATTTCCTACGCGCGCAGAGGCTGACGAGCTAGTGTTTTTCAAGGTATGAATGACGGGTAACCCGCTGACAACGCTGGCGAACTAAAGTCCGTAAAAAGTTTTTGAGGGTATTTTTTTGTTTTCGGGCTACGCCCGAAAACAAAAAAATACCCTCAAACAACTATATCTTGAAAGAACACTAAAACGTGGGAATGTAGAGAGGCTGTACTATATCATCAAAGGAGGTGATTTCTCAAAAAAAACAGTAAGATGATAAGATGCAACATGGGGTTGCCTTCGTAATGCGTGATGTGTCATTTTCGTAATTCGCTAAAATCGAAAGGAGTTTACAATGCAACGCAAACTATATCTTATCGGATCGATAACTCTGTTGTTGGTTTTGTTGTCCGCCAGTCTCGTCGCAGGAGCAGGAGCGGCGGGCATTTCTGTGCCACAAGGACTGGATCAGAGCAAAGTAGTAGCGCGAGTCACACAGGCGGTTTACACACCAACAACCACCATTACCGTAAACAGCGGCGAAGACCCCGACAGCGTAACAACCTATACGTGCGACTATAGCAGCGGGGCCTACCAGCCCGCCCCGGATGGAAAATGCACACTGCGCCGCGCACTGGTTCAAGCAGGCGCATTGGATGCAGCGAGCCGGCCCATCCTGGTCGCTTTCGACATCCCGGCTACAACAGAGAATGGCTACAATGCCACGTCAAATGTCTGGAAGATTATGCTATCAACGGACTTAGACTATATTGAAAATGGTGAGGTTATCATCGATGGTAACACTCAGACAGGGGGGCGGGCAACCGGCCCTAAAATCATCATCCACGGGGGCAGTCTCAAACTCGGTGAAACACAATACGATGATAGCAATATGGTCCTCAATATCGCCATCCAACAAGGTAGCATCCAACTCATCGGTGATGATAACGTAGTTGAAAATTGTTGGGTAGGCTTGAGTGACGACGGGATGACGGTAGACTATGCGCCCGGCGGCCCTGCCCGCTCGAACTATGCCTACATCGGCGGTAGCAGCGATTTCAATGTCGTCAGCAACAATGTCGTCGCCAGCGCGTGGAATGTGAGTCTGGAATTTTCCGGCGATGACAACGTAGCGACGGGCAATCGCATCGGCACGCGCGCAGACGGGACGCTGCCCGATGTGCCGTTCAACCGTCTGTGCCAACCTAATGCGTTCTATCATAACTGGTTCACCGGCGATGGCATCCACGTCTACGGTCACCGCAATCAAATCGGCGGGCCGAACCCAGCGGACGGCAATCTTATTGCCGGGATGCTGTTTGCCAGCCTGAATCCGGCGAATACGCCGCCGGATGCGTTGGAGGTAACCGGCGACGACAACGTCATCCAAAACAACACAATTGGCGGCGAGGATGCCTGGGTCTGCGGACTGGCCGTGACTCTGGACGGACAGCGCAATGAATTCTTGAGCAATCAGATTATCAACGCGCATGGTGGTGGCTTTGGCATCTACGGTAATAGTTATTCACTGGATGCGATTACATTGCAAAGCAATGTGGTTAAGAACGCGCCCTTCGCGTTGATCTTCGGCCCGACCGTACCCTCGGCCTGGAAGGTCTTCAATCCGGCAGCGATCACCGGCATTGCCGGTACAACGGTCTCTGGAACGAGTGGCGCGGATAGTCCGTGCGCCAATTGCACCGTCGAACTTTTCCTCGACGATGGTGACGACGCGGTGGAGATGCTGCAATCGCTCGGCACAACAACGGCAGATGGAACCGGCGCGTGGTCGTTTGATATCGGCGTGACACTCGCACCGACGCAGGGCTTACGCACGGCCAGCACGACCGCCGCCGCCGGCCAGATTGACGGCTTCGCAGCGGGGACGACGAGTAAACCCGCGCCCGCGCTCTATCCCACCGGAGTGACACCGCCTGCACCTGTTCCGACGCCTACTTTCGGCGCGCCGGAAATTGTCCCCACGCCGACGTTGCCGGAGACGGCGGAGCCACCCACCGCGTACACCACAATGATTACGGTGACGGACGCGGAAGACCCGGACACAAGCAGCAGTTACACGTGTTACCGCAACCTGGGCACCTGGCAACCGGAAGGTGACGGCCTCTGTACCCTGCGCCGCGCGATTATCGAAGCCAGTCATCTCGACACGGCGGCATATCCGGTGCTGATCAGCTTCAACATCCCAATGACCAGCACCATGTACAATGCCACGCTTGGTGTCTGGAAAATTGTCTTGGAGGGTGATTTACCCTACGTCAAACACGGACAGGTGACACTGGATGCAACCACACAGCCCGGCGGCCGCAGTGACGGCCCAAAAATCATCGTGCGGGGGGGCAGCCTCAAACTCGGCGAGATTTTGGGCGAGGATGAGAACATCGCGCGCGGATTTTTGGTCCAACAGGGCAGCATCCGCGCCACAACTAACTTCAACATCATTGAGAACAACTGGGTGGGGTTAAGTGACGACGGGCAAACGGTGGACTACGCCCTCGACACACATGGCGAACCCGACCCGGCGCGCTCGAACTACGCCTACATCGGTGCGAGCGGGAACAACAACCTCATCCGCGATAACGTCTCTGCCAGTGCGTGGAACGAGAGTTTTTCGATTACGGGCGATGAAAACGTCGTCATTCGCAACTACGGCGGCACACGCGCGGATGGGACGGTGCCGGAAGTCGCCGGCAACCGCAAATGCAAACCGAACGCCGTGTTCCATACCTGGTTCACGGGCGATGGCATCAACGTTTCCGGCGATTACAACTGGATTGGCGGGCCGAACCCGGCAGATGGCAATGTCTTCGCCGGGATGCTATTTGCCAGTGCGGACCCTGAAAATTCGCCGCCGACGGCGATGGAAGTGTATGGGATTTACAACCTGTTGCAGAACAACGTCATCGGTGTGGGCAGTGACGATAAGGAAGTAGGCGTCTGCGGCACCGGCATCTATGTGATGGACCGTTACAACTTCATCCTGGATAACACTATCGTCAACACGGGCTTGTATGCCATCGGTATCTACGGCGATGCTTTGCTCAACGCAATTACGTTGCAGGGCAATACGCTCAAGGATGTCCCAGAGGCCATCAATTTTGGGCCGCTGGTGCCGGATGCGTGGAAGTACTTTCAACCGGCGGTAATTTCTACTACAGCCGGCACGACTGTAAATGGCGGCGCGGGCGACCCGTGTCCATCTTGTTCCGTCGAAGTCTTCCTCGATGACGGCGACGACAATGTAGAAGCACTAAGCTCGCTCGGTATCGTGACGGCGACGGCGACGGGTGATTGGTCGCTGGATATCGGTTTCACACTTGCGCCAACGCAGGGCCTTCGCACGGCCAGTACGACGCGGCACTATGGCGTGATGGCGTATCTGGATGCGGGCACTACAAGTGACTTCTCCGGCCTGTGGCCCGATACAGTGACACCGCCGCCGACTTCGACGATCCCGCCAACGGTACCACCGACGTTTCCTGAACCGGAATGGCTCCCCGTGCCAACGCCACCCGCGTTGCCCTACGCGCACATCATCACTGTGACAAGCGCGAGCGACCTGGACACCAGCAAATACGTCTCGTGCTATGAGGGGCCAGGCGTAACGACACCAAGTGCGCCATGTACATTGCGCCGCGCCATCGTAGAGGTAAGTGGTTATCGCTATGAACCGGGAACGCATTATCCCATCCTCATCAAATTTGACATCCCAGATACCGACCCTGGCTATAATGCCGGCCTCGATGTGTGGAAAATCATCCTGCAAGGCGACTTGCTGCCGGTTGAAGGGGGTCAGGTCGTGATTGACGGCAGCACACAGCCCGGTGGGCGCAGTGACGGCCCCAAAATCATCATCCGGGGCGGCACGATTTATCTCGGTGAGTTTGCGGGTGACGACAACAACGTGGCGCGCGGTCTCGCAATACAACAGGGCGCAATTCGCGCCGTCGGTGGGACACAAAACATCATCGAGAACAACTGGGTGGGCTTGAGCGACGATGGCCTCAACCCGGACTACACGCTTGACCTGATCGGCAATCCCGATCCGTCGCGCGCGAACTTCGCCTACATCCGCGCGAGTGACCACAATCTCATTCAGAACAACGTCGTAGCCAATGTCAATGGCGTCAACCTGGTGATTGACGGCGACGATAATCTCGTCATCAACAACTGTGCCGGGACGCGCGCGGATTGCACGGTGCCAATCATCACCTCCAATCGCAAATGCCGTCCGGACGCCTTCTACAATAACTGGTTCACGGGCATCGGCGTGACCATCTCCGGTCACCGCAACCGCGTGATGACAAATACAATTGCCGGGATGCTCTTTGCCAGCATGAGCAGTTCCAATTCCCCACCGGGGGCTATAGACGTGTACGGCCAATCCAACTTAATTCAGGGCAATCAGATCGGCGTAGACAACGCCGGGAACGAAATAGGGGTCTGTGGCCCGGGCATTTACATCGGCGACCGCTTCAATCAAATTTTCGACAATCTCGTGGTTAACACGGGGAGCTACGCACTCGGCATCTATGGGACGGATCTGATTAACGCCGTGACCTGGCAGGGCAACACCTTCCGGGAGGTTCCGGCGGCAGTTGAGTTTGGCCCGCTGATCCCGGAAGCGTGGAAGACATTTGCGCCCGCGCAAGTCACGGGCATGGCCGGCACGACGGTTAACGGCACTAATGGCACGGACAGCGCGTGCGCTTACTGCACAGTCGAACTCTTCCTTGATGATGGCGACGAATTTGTCGAGGCAACGCCGGTAGGCAAAACGATGGCGGATGAGGACGGCAACTGGTCGGTGGACATCGGGATGAGCTTGCCGCCGACGCAAGGCTTGCGTACCGCTAGCACAACGGCGGACTACGGACAAATCGCCAACTTCGAGGTGGGGGCGACAAGTGATTTCGGCACGCTCTACCATCCGAGTGGCAGTGTCACGCCGCCGGACCCAGAGCCGGACCCCACCCCACTCCCGCCGGAGACACCGCCTACCATCACCTATCTGCCGGAGCCGACGCCTCCGCCGACTTACGCGACCCACATCACAGTAACGACGACATGGGATGACCCGGAGGGGTCGAATACGGATACGTGTTATCGCAACATCAGCGTTTACCGGATGACCGGCGACGGTCTCTGTACACTACGCCGCGCGTTGGTCGAGGCCGGCGCGTTGAGCCGTTTACAGGCGGGCAGCACGCCCGTCAAAATTACATTCAACATCCCGCTCACCGATACCGGCTACATCTCTACAACGGACGTACCAGGGGTGTGGAAGATTGTTATGGTGAGCGATTTACCGGTGCTAGATGCCAGTGATGTAACGATCGATGGCACGACGCAGCCCGGAGGTCGCAGCGATGGGCCGAAGCTCATCATCCGCAACGCCAACCTTGTCCTGGGACAGAGTTCCGGCAACGAGGGGAATATCGCGCGCGGGCTGGCCGTCCAGCAGGGCAGCCTCCGCATCGTCGGCAATCGCAGTATTCTGGAGAATAACTGGGTGGGCCTGAGTGACGACGGACAAACGATTGATTACGCGCTCGACTTGATTGGCTTGCCCGACCCCAGCCGATCTAACTATGCGTACATCGGCATCAACGGCGAGAACAATCTCGCGCGCGGCAATGTAGCAGGTAGCGCAATCGGCGAGAACTTTTACATTACCGGCAACGACCATCTCATTGTGGAGAACTGTGCCGGAACGCGCGCGGATTGCACCGTGCCGGTTATCGCCGAAAACCGCCGCTGTCACCCTGATGCGCGCTTCCACAACTGGTTCACGGGCGACGGGATGAACATCAGCGGGCATCGCACGCGTGTCTTCAGCAACACCATTGCCGGGATGCTCTTTGCAAGCGCGTCGCCGGACAACACCCCGCCGGTGGCAATAGAAGTCTACGGTACGTACAACCTCTTCCGGTGGAACCGGATTGGAATGGACGCTGCCGATCATGAAGTGGGCGTCTGTGGCGGCGGCGTCTACATCGTCGACGCCTTTAATCAGTTCATAGAGAATACCATCGTCAACACAGGGTGGAGCGCGTTCAGCATCTTCGGATCCGAAGTCAGTCTGGACGCCATTACGCTGCGCGGCAACATCATCCGGGATGTGCCGCAGGCTCTCGAATTCGGCCCGACAGTACCGGAGCCGTGGAGGTTCTTTAACGCAGCAAGCATCAGCGAAACGGTCGGCACCACGGTCCACGGGACGAGCGGCGCCGACAGCGCGGGATACTCCTCGGCGTGCCCGTATTGCCAGGTCGAGGTCTTCCTCGACGATGGCGACGAACAGGTGGAAACGCTCCAATCGCTTGGCCTGACATACGCAGATGCGACCGGCGACTGGTCGCTGGATATCGGAGTGACCCTTGCACCAACGCAGGGTTTGCGCACCGCCAGCACAACGCGCAATTTCGACATCATCGGCGGCTTTGAGATGAGCACGACGAGCAATTTCTCCGACCTGTGGCCCACCAACGTCACGCCGCCGCCCGCCGAACCCGATCCCGCGCCGGTCGCGCCGGAAGTTGCGCCTGCCGTTACCTACCTGCCTGCACCAACAGGGCCACTCACATACGCGACGTATCTCACGGTAACGACAACAGAAGACCCGGATACGAGCAGTAGCTACACATGCGTCGGCACCTACTCCGGCGGCTATCGCCCGGCGTCAGATGGCCTCTGCACGTTGCGCCGCGCCATTGTCGAGGCAGGTGTTTACGCGGTGCCGCGCCCGGTATATATCGCCTTTGACATTCCCACAAGTGACGATGGCTACAACAATACCCTCCAGGTATGGAAAATCGAGCTGAGCGGCGATTTAGCCGTCGTTAAGAACGGGTACGTGGTAATTGACGGCAATACGCAACCCGGTGGACGCACGACCGGCCCGAAAATCATTGTCCGGAATGGGAACATCAAGCTTGGTCAAGGCGTGAGTGAAGACGGCTGCGTCGTGCGTGGCCTGGCGATGCAGCAAGGCAGCATTCACGCTGTCGGTGATAGCAACATCGTCGAGGATAACTGGGCCGGTTTGAGCGACGATGGCATGACTATTGACTACTACAATGACGACCCCACGCGTTCCAATTATGCCAGTATCGCCGCCGCCGGCGATAACAACCTCATCCAGAATAACGTTTCTGCCAGCGCGCAGGGCGTGAGCTTCGACATCACCGGCGACGATAACCTTGTGCGTTGGAACTATGCCGGGACGCGCGCCGATGGCACGTTGCCCGCTGTCTCCGTCACCTGCACCACCGGCATTGCCGATGGATGGTGGACGGGTATTGGTATGAATGTATGGGGAAGCCGCAATCAGGTGTTGAGCAACACGCTCGCCGGAATGATGTACGCGAGTAGTGGCGGCTCACCACCGTGGGCAATGGATATCCAGGGCGCGTATAACCTTGTGCAGGGCAATGCCATCGGTGTGGATGCAACCGGGGCGGATGCCTGGGTGTGTGGCCGGGCAGTGTACCTCGACGGTATGTTTAACCAACTCCTGGCGAATAAGATGGTCAATGCGCCGTGGGGCGGCATCGGCATCTACGGCAGCGATGTAAGCCTCGATGGGCTTACTATGCGCGGTAATATCATCCGCGACACCTACACCGCGCTGGAGTTTGGGCCAACGGTGCCCATCGAATGGCGTTTCTTCAACCCCGCGTTGGTTACGACCATCAACGGTATGAATGTAAATGGCATCAGCGACGACGACTGTCCGTACTGCACCATTGACCTCTATCTCGACGATGAAGATGAGACAACCGAAGCCTTACAATATCTCGGTAGCACTGCCGCCAATGCCCAGGGCGATTGGGCGTTCACATTGCCCGCTGCACTCAATACGGGCGAAGGCTTGCGCACCGTCAGCACCGCGCGGGCTTTTGGGGTCATTCCGAACTTCGAGATTGGGACAAGTAGCCGCTTCTCAACGCTCTTCCAAGAACGCCCGCCACAGGCTCCAACCGGAGTAAGTATCATCACCGATACAGAAGATTTACAAGCGGGCAAGTTGTGGGTCGGTCAGGAAATCAATTTCCTGGCGCAAGTGCAGCCCCTGGAAGCGACCTTACCTGTCACCTATACTTGGGAAGCTACCGGGCTGGAGAGCCAAACGGTACGCGGCGGCGTGGAGAAGGCAGTCAAGTTCACGTGGACGACACCCGGCACAAAGGAGGTTCACGTGACAGCCTTCAATACCGAAGGGAGCGTTCAAACCAGCATTACGGTCGAGATTTACCAGGCCATCAAACTCGTCGAAGTTGTGCTGGATGGGGCCAAAACAGGCTATACCGGCTTTACCCATACCTTTACCGCCACCGCAACCCCGGTGTCAACCACACTCCCCATCACCTATACCTGGGAAGCCACGGATCAAATGCCGGTGAGCGTTGCCACCGGCAAAACGATGGACACGATTGATCTCACGTGGACGCTAACGGGCACAAAGACGATTACAGTGACAGCTACGAATCTCTGGGGAAGTGTCAGCGATGCGCATACCATCGAGATCGAGGAATCTCCCTGCTTCCCGGTAACAGACGTTGATCTGACCGTTTTAACGGCCAGCCCAATCTACACCTACACGTTGGTCCAATTCAGCGCGGATATTATGCCCGACTACGCGACGAAACCTTACACAGTCACAATAGATTATGGCAGTGGACCGCTCACAGCAACGACAAGTAGTGCCGATCCCCTGCTTTTCGACCATACATTTACAACTGCGGGAGTACACACGGTGGAAGTCGCCGTTTGGAACTGCGCGTTGGAAACCCCGGTGGTCGCCGATGTCATCGTCACAGTCACAGCACAAACCGGGCCAATGCCCGTCGCGCCGGCGACGGTTGCGGTCAACGGGGCACCGGCAGGGATGGTAAACGTGCCATACACCTTCACTATCGCTACCGGCCCGTCCGATGTAACAACACCGTTGAACTACACAGTTACCTGGACGGAGGGTACAACACCCGCAACCTTTAGCGGAGACCGGGTTACAGCCTATACCCATGTAACATGGAGTACAACCGGTGTTAAGTATATTACGGTGACGGCCACCAACGCGGGCGGAAGTGCCACAGGCTACACCAGCATCATGATTAACACAGAGGGTAATTATCATATCTACCTGCCTTTGGTCGTGAGACAGTAAGGAACTACCACGTTGTACCCGTACTGCGCCGCGCGATATAACGCGGCGCAGTACTTTTAATAACTCAAGCCAACGCACAAGACAATACCAAGACTACTATCACCGGCCGGCTTTTTTTCACCCTCTCTCATTTCACCTTTTGACGTTTTTTTGACGCTGGTACATTAAAATAAAGATGGTTCTAGTATTTCTTCCAGGTATGAATGACGGGTAAGCCGCTGACGGCGCTAGTGGCCTAAAGGCCGCAAAAAGTTGTTGACTTTTCCTGGCGGCTTGGTAGCGTAGCGGCCTTTAGCCACCCTATCCAGTTAGAAGACAATGGTTGCGTGGTCACCACCCGTCATTTATAACTTGAAAAAGCACTAGCTACCGGACACTTTTCCATAGCGGAGTATTTAAGCGCAATTAGGTTGGATTGTGCGACTAAAATCGCTTTTAAGAAGGAAAATACAATGACCCGACAATTACGGTATCTATCCTACTTGCTACGGCTTTGGCAAACCGGTGACCGAGATCGTATTGTGTGGCGGGCCTCGCTAGAAAGTCCCAGCACGGGGGCACGGCAAGGCTTTGGCACTCTGGAGGACCTGGTTGACTTTCTACGGGCGCAGATTGCCGACAAATCAGAACGTGGTGGTGTAGAGATACCATCCCGTACTATAAAAGGAGGTGATCCCCCACATAAGGAAGTGTAAAACTTGGCCGTATGGTTTTGTCAATAACTTTATCACCGAATTTACCGGATAAAGAATTTCAAGAACCATTTTTTTCAGTAGCGTCACGAATCTCAAAAGGAGCATAAAATGAAACCTAAAACTTTGTATGGTGTTGGAATACTATTGTTAGTTTTTCTCCTGGCCAGCGGGGGAGTAGCACTGGCCTGGAGCCTGCCATCTGAAAGCCGGCCATCTGCCCGGTTGCCAATGCACACAGCTACCGTCAATGCATATAACACAGTCATTACGGTCACCACCACCGCCGACCCGGACGACGATCAACAGTATGTCTGCTACACCGCAGGTGTAGGCCAGACACCTCGCACGCCCTGTACACTGCGACAGGCGCTTGAGGAATCACACACGCTCGATCCGAGCGCCGGCCCCATATTAATCACATTCGATCTCCCGGACGTGGAAAGTCACAATGGCTCGGGTGACGACTACTGGGTCATCCAACTGGCCGAGACTGGTTACACCAATGCACTGCCCGACGTGGGCAATCAAACCACGATAGATGGCAGCACGCAGCCCGGCGGGCGCAGCGACGGCCCCAAGATCATCCTGCGCGGGCCGGAGAACGTGCCGGAGGGCTATGCCCTGGTATTGGAAGAGGGCAGCACGGTCCGCGGGTTGGCCTTCCAGAAGTTCAGAATGCATGTCCAGATCAACGGCAGCGACAACACCGTTGAGGATTCCTGGTTTGGCCTGGACGATGATGGGATGGACGTCTACCTGCGCGACGAGGAACACCCTGAAGACGGCAGCGGGCAGAGCGGCGTCAGCACTGCCGACAACAACACGAATAACACCATCCAGAACAACGTGCTCACCCACTTCCGCGCGGCAGCCATCAACGTGCGCGGCGATAGCAGCTCTGTGCTGAGCAACACCGTCGGCACGCTGGCAGATGGCAC
>JAFGFI010000322.1 GCA_016931185.1 Anaerolineae bacterium | reverse complement strand
GTATTACCTGACCCATCGTTTTCGCTTGCCACGTGATTTTTCTGACCTGATCTATCTGACCCAAATTCAACAGGCGGAGGCGATGCGAATTGGGATAGAACACTGGCGGCGTCATAGCCCGCGCTGCAGCGGGGCGCTTTACTGGCAATACAATGACTGCTGGCCGGTGGTTTCCTGGGCCAGCGTTGATTATGCGGGACGATGGAAAGCCCTGCACTATGCAGCCAGGAGGTTCAACGCCCCCCTGACGCTATCCCTGCAAGATGAGGGCAGTAGGGTCCGCCCCTTTGTGATTAACGAGACGCGGGAGTACTGGCAGGGAACCTTGCATTGGTCCCTCGAAACACTAGAAGGAGAAAAGGTCGCGTCGAGCAGTGAGGCGGTGACCGTCTCACCGGTATCCGTAACCGGTTTGCAGTCGCTGGATTTTGCGAACGCGCTGAAGGTGTATGGCGCAGCCCGGCTGGTCTTTGTTGCCGGTCTTTATGATGGTGAAAAGCGATTGGCCTGGCAAACCGTCGCCTTTGTCCCAGAAAAAAGGATGGACTTACCCGATCCTGAACTGCACTGGACGGTAGCGGAGGAAGATGAGCAGTTAGCCATTACACTCTCGTCTCGGACGTTCGCCCGCTTTGTATGGCTCCAGATGGAAGGTGCCGATACCATTTTTAGTGACAATTTCTTCGATTTGCCCGCCAACTGGATGGTACAGGTTCATTGCCCGCTACCCGCGAGTTGGACAATTGAGCAGGCCGAACATGCTTTACGGGTGCGTTCATTAGCCGATGTCGTCCCAGCCAACTCCGCAATATCGGATAAGATCCGGCATATCCTTTTGGGCTTGAAGCCTGTCAGCTTATTGACCAGAATCATTTTCAGTTTCCTGGAGTAGATATGAATTCACCCTTTGTTCTGATAAACAGCTTGGTCAATTTTCTCGATCCACTGCCGGTCGAGTGGTTTGTGTCCGGAGGATGGGCTATTGACCTTCATCTCAACCGGGTCACAAGGGAAAGATGCGATCTGGATATCTCAGTGCCATTCGCTGAGCGTTTGAAGTGTATCGAATTTTTTTCTGGGTGAAGGTTGGCGAATCGAGGGCAAACTAGGCGGGGGCTTTAAAACACTGCGCAAGGTGTCCGACTACAATGACGACATCCACTACTTATGGAGTTTTCCAGGAAGGGTCGATTTTGTAAGTGAGTATGTGGATGACAAGGGTAACAGGCGAATTGCCTATAATCGTGAGGCCCAACATACACTTGATTACATTGAGGTGTTTTTTGATGTGATCAAAGATGAGGGTTTTATCTTCCGTAGAGATCCCCGGGTGAAACGATGCCGGGACAAAGCTATCTTGAAGAGAGACAATGTACGATACCTGGTGCCAGAACTGGTACTCCTGTTCAAATCAAAGCAACTGTCGGAGAAAAATCTCTTGGATTTTAACGCAGTCATTGATTCTCTGGATAGGGAAGCGTTGGTTTGGCTCACAGAGGCACTGTCGCTCGTGTATGAAAACGCACACCCCTGGCTGAGACAACTGTTAGCGCGCACAAGCGTTGGGATGTAGCCGCGCTTTCCATAGCGCGTTCTTTGTATTTCACTGGTTATGCGCGCTAACCAACAACTGGAGGCTATGATATGATAGGGCGAGAGAGAATCTAGCAAATTAAGGAGCGAACGAGATGTATAAGAAAGAAAATCTGATGGCTTTCCTGCTCATCTAGCTCATATTCTCGAAGGAGGAATGATTATGGAACATCCGGAATCTACACTAAATGAAGTTTGGCTGCGGAAAACACTCATTATAGTACTCAATCACATAATGCCTGCCTGTAACCAGATCGCGTATCGCCTGGTAGGGACGGGGGCCGCATTGCTGCACGGGGTTGAGTTACCCTCCACGGATATTGACATCCTGGTGAAGAGAAGGGAAGACGTTGACGCCATCGGTGCAGCGTTATCGTGGTTCAAGTGCCTGGTCACCCCCGTGTGGCTGCCAGATGCCAGACAATATTATGGTAGTTACGAAGTCAATGGCGTTGAGGTCGAGATCAGTACCGTGGAAATTGAAACGGAAGTGGATACCATTGAGACCTTCGGACGCGGCCCGTGGGAACATTTCACTCCTATTCCTTGTGGGCCATACGCCGTACCCACCGTGGCCCTTGAACTGCGCTTAATCACCGAACTTTTCCGCAACCGCCCTGAAAGGTATGAGCCTATCATCTGCTATATGCAGGCGAAGGGCTGCGACATCGATCTTATACACCGGGGGATGGATACTGCGGGACTGCCGCAAGCTGCGCAGGAAAAGGTGCTTGAGCAACTCAAGGAGAAAACTATCAATTAAGGTAAACGGCTGCGGACTGTAGGCCGTTCCCCTGCGCGCCAAGTGTGGGGATGGCAGCAGATAAACGCCTGCAAAGCGCATGGGATTGGCTGATCTGGTGTCGGCGGACAGATGGCGAGGGAGAGTAGGGAATGGAAGATATTCTCAAGACATTTGATAATATGTATCCCTTTCGACGGTCTCCGTTGCCGGGCAGTGGACGGAATAACCAGCTTGAGGGCATTCAAACGAAAAGCGGCATGTTTGTTTGGAAAACATATACTCACGCCAGCCATTCTGATCCGGCGACTATCGTATATGAACATGCCGTTTTCCAATACCTTAACCAGCAAGCTTTATCTTTTGCACTCCCTCAGCCTCTTCCCAATCGCGAAGGGCAGGTTCTCTTTAAAACCGCAAAAGGGTGGGCGATCCTACGACGGTACATCCCCGGTGATCCTCTCGATCCTCAAAATCTCAAGGAAGTCACCGCCATGGGCGCTATGCTGGGAGAGCTTCATGTTGCGCTACGTCACTGTCCCATTGGCGCGCGTCCCGGTCGCCAACTCTTCCAATTGTTCTTTGCATTTCCACACCCCCACTATGATCCGCTGCGGCTTGTTCCGGCAGATCTTGGACTTCCAAATAGCGCGCACTATCAATCGCTCTTCGCGTGGTGGCAGGAGGAAGCCAAGCTATTGCAGGCATTTCTCGATACCCAATATCCAACGCTTCCCTGGCAACTATGCCACAACGATATTTCGCCTAATAACGTTATGATCGTTCAAAACCAGGTGCGTGGACTCCTTGATTTTGAATTTGCAACACCCGCGCCACGCGCTTTTGACGTCGCAATGGCTTTACGGATGACTATGCGCGTGTGGGAAAATCCAGAGCCTTGGGCAACGATTCGTGCGTTTTTCCAGGGATACCGGCCCTGGATCGTGCTATCGGAACAGGAAGTTCACGCGCTTCCTATGCTCATCCGGCTGAGAAGTGTTATGGCTTCGCTCTTGCGACTTGGGCGTCAACAGGACCTTGCCCAGATAGCAACCCCTATACAGTACTGTCGCAACAATGTCCAATGGTTTGAACGCTATGGGCAACAATTTCTTGACTATGTCAAACAAGAGGTTGCTTTAGGGAACTGAAAAGATAACGGTTTATGCCATAATATCTACAAATCGTTTTTTAGAGGATATAACTATGAACAAATTTCTAATAGACATTCCCGAACGTATTGAAACTAAACGTCTCACGCTGCGGCCTTACAAAGCGGGAGATGGGCCGATGTATTTTGCTGCCGGACAGCACAACCGAGAGCATCTGGCTGAATTCGAGTCTGAGAATGTATTGCTCCACCTGGAGTCAGAAGTCCACGCGGAAGCCGTGGTCCGGGAATTGGCCGCAGCTTGGGTTGCGCGCGAGTATTTCTTCGCCGGCATTTTCAAAAAAGGGACGGACGAGTGGATTGGACAGGTCTGCGTCGGACCGACCAATTGGGACCTACCCGAATTCACTATCGGCTATGTGGCGGATGTCCATCACGAAGGGCAGGGGTTTATCTCCGAAGCCGTCTTGGGTGTATTGCACATGCTCTTTCACGGTATGGGCGCGCATCGAGTGATAAGCGATTGCAACGAACACAATACTCGCAGTTGGCGACTTCTGGAGCGTTGCGGGTTCACGCGGGAAGGGCATTTGCGCGAAAACCGAAAAAACGTGGATGGTTCCTTTCACGGCGATTATGTCTACGCTATTTTGCGGCGCGAATATGAAGTGCAGCATCAAGATGCGGTTTATAATGTCGAACCCGCTTGGTAATGCATCACACTATGCGGCAGATGGCGCGCCCAGAACGAATGATCGCCCCTGAAGATGTACTGGCCGTTATTTCACATGGTGAAGTTATAGAGGATTATCCAGAAGATGCACGCGGGCATAGCTGCTTAATATTAGGCTTTGATATGAGAAATCGTCCTGTACACGTGGTATGCGCACCAAAAGATGAATATTTGGCTATTATTACCGCCTATATCCCAGAACGTGCATTATGGTCATCAGATTTTCGACAGAGGGTAATATAATGGAATGTATGTATTGCAAAGGTAAAATGGTAAAAGGCGCAGCTCCTTTCAATGTAGATAGAAAAGGCTACCATATTCATTGGGAAGCAGTGGATGCCTGGGTATGTACACAATGCGGCGAAGCCTATTTTGAAATCGAAGCGGTTACCCATATCCAAGAAGCACTCCGGATCTTGGACAAAGAGACAGACCAAATCGCACATAGTTCACTTGTACCTGCGGCTGTTTTATAATAGCAAAGGAGAACTGATTATCAAATGAAAACACAAGATTTTCCCTATGCGGAGATTGCTCCCAACACGTATGAGATCGGCGAGTTTGACTGTGCCTCGATGTTTTTGCTCATCGGCGATGATAAAGCGATGCTCATTGACACGGGCGTAGGCATCGGTGATTTGAAAGGCTTTGTTCGCACACTGACGGACAAGCCCGTGATGGTATGTTACACGCACAACCATGTGGATCATGTCGGGGGCGCTGGCGCGTTTGACAATGCCTATATCCATCCCAAAGATATGACCACCTTTGCCACCGGTGGGGGTATCGGACTTGACGTTGAAGGGCGCATTGGATACATCAACTTCATTGCTGAACGACAAAAGGGGGAGTATGCCTATAATCTGGACGTGGATGTTACCGAATGGGGACCACAACCGCTCTTATACCCACTTAAGGATGAGCAGGTGATCGAATTAGGCAACCGCAAAGTCACGGTCTATGAATGTCCGGGACATACAGCCGGATCGATCTGCTTCCTGGATGAAAACACTCGTATCTTATTTCTGGGGGATGCAGTTAATTGTAACCTTGGTTTAGGTGGTGGCGCGCCTGGGACACCTAACTTCACCTCGATCGAAAAAGCGCTGTTTTACCTCAAGCGATTGTACAGCATACGTGACCGGTATGACCGTTATTACAATGGACATTATGATTTCCGGGCGTTAGGAGAACCTTTGGGAGAAGATGTGCTATCCGATGCGATTACGGCGTGCGAACAGATCGTTGCGGGCACCGCGACGGTGGAGGTCAAGCCCTCAATGTTTCCGGGCGCGCCCGTTCGCAGCGTTGTGACCGTTGGCCGTACGCAAGTTTCGTTTAACCCAGAAGGTATCCATGAACCTCAATAAGAGAAACGAAAATTTAACCGCAGATGCACGCAGATTTTTTATGGTTTTAATCCTAACATTCTCATAATCCTGTTATTTACTGAGGAGCAAAATGGATTTAATAAAAATACTCTTTATCGGCAATAGTTATACGTATTTTAACGATCTCCCTGGTATGCTGCAGGACCTGGCACAGGCCGCCGGTAAACCGTTGGAAACAGCAGCGGTGACGAGCGGCGGCAAGTCGCTGGAATGGCACCTGTACAGCAATCCCGCAACGTTGGACGCCATTGATAAAGGCGGCTGGAGTTTTGTCGTCTTACAAGATTATAGCCTACAAACAATTACGGACCCCGACAAAATGCGCAGCGCGGCGACGTCGTTGGCGGCTAGAATATGCAAGGTTGGCGCAACCCCCGTCCTCTATCTCACCTGGGCGCGGCAACACATCCCAGAGATGCAAGACACGATCACCAAGATGTACGTACAGATAGCGTGTGAGATTGATGCAAGGGTCGCGCCCGTCGGTGAAGCTTGGCGCAAAGTGCGCGCGGCGGAGCCTGCCCTAGTGTTGCACACAGAAGATCGCAGTCATCCGAATATATTGGGTAGCTACCTGACCGCGTGCGTATTCTACGCCATTTTCTTCAAGGAAACGCCTGTGGGATTGCCTGCTACATTTGGACTATGTAACGGGGTTAGAGCCGTTGTCGATAAGGGTAAGGCTGCTTTACTTCAAGAAATGGCGTGGGCCAGTATCCAGGAATTGAACAGAGAAAGCGGCGAGATTTAGGAGTTATTCAAATCATGAACAATTTCAAAAAACGCGGAGGCTCTTAACCTATAAATCAGTTACTACAAAATTGAGACAATTCGGCCATCAATACGCGACATCTGCCTGGTATGCTTTTGCAAGGTAACCAACGGTTACCCATAAACTCAAAAGAAATACCAAGGAGGCTAGTGTATGTCTATGTCTGTGTCGCAAAATGAAAACGTTGATCGGATCGAAGGGTGGAAACAGTTTGTTTATGATAGGCCGGTAATATTCTCACTTCTCGTTATTCTGATTTCAGGATTGTTGACGGAAGTTCCATTTGGGCGGATATTTATACCGTGGGTAGGACAATCTGGGGACGAACTTGTGACCGTCCTCATTGGGCATACACTGACCGGATTATTGCTGGTGTGGCTGTTGCTCAAGCTGGATTTGTTCCAACATGCAGGATTCACGCCGCTCAAGCAGTGGCGGGCTGTTGGGTTAGTATGGCCGTTTGTGATATTCACATTGCTCAATCTCGATTCCTTGATCTCTGGGAGTTTGGTGATTGATACTTCACGTCCAGGGTTGCTCGTCATCTACATTTTCCGTAATCTGGCGATTGGCTTTCTTGAAGAGGTTATGGCACGCAGCGTTGTTTTGGTAGTGATGCTGCAAAAGTGGGGGAACTCAAGGCGAGGCGTGTACCGGGCGGTGTTGGTAGCTAGTGTGTTATTTGGCATAAGCCATATTTTCAACTTTTTGGCTGGGCGCACGCCTGTATTGGCGAGCCTGACCCAAATGACCTACAGTTTTGTCTTTGGTGTCGCGTTTTGTGCGTGTTTTTTGCGGAATAATTCGATTTGGCCGGTGATGGTAATGCACGCATTGGTGGATATGGCGGGTGGCCTGCGCCATATCTCAGTGGGCGGGGCAAGCCAGGTTCCTATTGCCAATAACACGATGGCGCAAGTCATTAATACGCTCATTATCAGCGTGCCGCTGTTACTATATGGGCTGTTTATATTGCGGAAAGTGAATCCAGTTAAGGGGGAAGTCAAGATTGAAACCGTGACGGGTATGGTCGCTTGAGAACTTCTTAATAACGGATACGCACGACCATATCCGGAAGAGAAAAGATTGTATTATTCGATTGCGAGCAAAGCTCGCAATCGAATAATACGGTAACAACAGAGGCCCTGGTTAATTGGCCATCCCCTCAAACTGGCTGTTGTACAGCTCCGCGTAGAAGCCACCACGCGCCAGCAGTTCCGCGTGTGTCCCTTGCTCGACGATGTCGCCCTCGTTCATCACCAGGATCAGGTCGGCGTTGCGGATGGTGGAGAGGCGGTGCGCGATGATGAAGCTGGTGCGCCCGGCCATCAGCTTGTCCATCGCCCGCTGGATGAGGACCTCCGTGCGCGTGTCCACCGAGCTGGTGGCCTCATCCAGGAT
>JAFGFI010000321.1 GCA_016931185.1 Anaerolineae bacterium | reverse complement strand
GCGCGGTCGGGTGGAAGCGATGTTAGCCGCGTTTTCCTTTTTACTACTGGGCATAATCTTGATCAATTTCCTGCGCGTATGTTCTTAGTGTATCTAATTGCCTTTGAAGAAAGTCTGCGAAAATTTTAACGGTGGGGATTTCTGTTTTTGCTTCTTCTCCATTTGTTCTAGCAAGATAGTATTCGTTCAAATGCGTCCTGGCGTACTCCAATAATTCATATTCTTCCTGTAACGATTCATAAAAATCCATATTTCTTTTTTTAACCGCTTCACGGAAATTATAGGCTATCTCTTGAATTTGTTGCAGGTTTAGATCTGCAAACTCAGCATAATCGTCTCTGTGTATTCCTTCGAATATTTTTTCAAAGTTATACCCAAGTGTACTCGGAAATATGTCAACTAATTTTTCCATTCTAAATCTCGCTTTATGCGCCTTTCCTTCTGCCTCTAACTGAGTAATTAAACTACCGAGAATTTTTGAAATAAACTCTCTCTGTTTAGTAATCAATTCCTGCAAGTCAATATTTCTAAATTGAGGAGACGAACCGTCAGCAAAATAGGATATTAACTGAAAGCCTGATTGACTCAATGTTATCCGCGAAATATGATGGTAAGAAGTAGGTTGTCCCTTGCGTTGATCCCTTTTCGTAGGATGACCTACGATATCATTTCTTGCTTCGCGTATATCCTTCAATACCGGATATGTATTTATCTTCTCCGGTAAACCCAAGGATTCACTAAGATTTATTACTGCATCTTGCTGAACATAAATTGCTTGCAGAAGACCATATACACATAGATAGTAGACTGACTTATCCTCCCGAAATTCCATTGTTGTATATGCTATTATTGCTTCTTCCGTATCCTCAATAATGTCGAATGAACTGCACAATTGCGAAAACATCGCTTTATTTTGACGCAACTCATAATGTTTTCTCGGATTATTTATAAAACTCCGGATTTGACTTACTTGCTCCAAAATAATGTTTTTAGAAACTGTAGATGACATATTATATCCTTTGCACACGCAAGCAGCTAAAAAGGAGTTAAGCCGCCGCGCTTTCCCCCCGTCTTGTCCCACTACCACTTCCCGGCGGCTTCAACGGATGTTAGGCCGCCCCCTTCTAGCCAATAATTGGGGCTGTATTAGGGCCTTTTCCCCACCAGGACTTGGGGGTCGGTCTAGCATGTTAGTACACCGAATCTTTTCCGTATACCCCTCCTCATCGCCTTTCCGTAAAATCACCCTACACATTATTATTTCTATCCATAAGTATAGACTTGTTTTTTTGTGTGTCAACAATCGTTTAAGCTACAGGAGACAGTAGCGCAAAGGTGACACTGTAAGAAAAAAGGGGTATCATAGGCAGAAAACTCCTCACGAGAGTAGCCTATGAGAATCCCAACAACATTATACCAGAATGAACCTTCGTTGACCGGATTGGGGAAGGTTGTATAATGAAAACATACTAAAGTTAGCGGATTTTTGGCAAGGTTCTAAAATCTTGCTTGTCAGATGTTATACCTTGAATAGCATAACATTTCTCGGCGAAATGAAGGTAAAGTGGAAATCTAACTCAAACCATACCAGATTTTTTATAACATAATCTACGGATCATTTATGGGGAAGTGAAATAATGATATATGAGACCATTGCACTTAGGCTTAGTCTTACACCGCAAGAGTTGGAACGGGAGAGTCTGCGTTTGTTTTTGCGTCATCAGTTGCGTTTAACTGAATCTCAACTTTTGCACCTGGCGCGTAAGTATGGCGTCACGACCATTACTGAGCTTGACTGTAAGGTTCAAGATGGGCAAATTCACGAAGATGAAGCCTTTGAGGACTATTTTACATTTGACTATTTGGAGGCCAAGCGCAATACGTTGTTAGATTCGTTAGAGGACTTAGCATGACGCCACTTGAGCCTCTACGGCGCATCGCAGAAGTTGAGTTTGCTAACATCGTTGTGCAAACCGATACGCTGGGAGCCAAAGTGCGCGTACTTTTAATTGATACCAGTTATGTAGATGTATGGGCATCGCGTACATCTAATTTGCGTTTTGGTTTTCATTGGGAACGACAACATCTTGAGGGTCACATTTACCGTTATGATAACTTTCCAGATACAAACTGGGCTGAGATTTCAACTTTCCCCTTTCACTTTCATAAGGGGGATCAGCAAACGGTTGTCGCCTCTCCTTTTGCGCCTACCTTAGAGCAGGGGTTTCGGGAGTTTATGGTGTTTGTGGAGCGCAAACTCCAGACATAAATGCGGGAGACAATTATGTGGTTATGTGGGGCGCTATATGCAACACACCAAGCCTGTTTTTGACATAGAACGGACATTCTAATGAAAGGTATATTAACAAGTGAGCCATATAAGATAACTGGGCCTCATCCAGCCTGAAGGAGGTGACAGTATGTTCAACACCCAAGTGCAACCGTTTGGTTCTCAGATGGTATCACTGCAACCCCGGGAGATCGGCGTCATCGCGCTGTTCTACCCGTGCTAGAAATGCGTGAAAGCGTCGCTGCCGTCGTTCCTAGCGAGGCGGAGCCGTGCTGCGGGGTCACCCTGCGTATTGAGATCCTGCTTGTTGTCAGCCCCCGCACATAAGCGCGGACTTTGTGGCTCATTTGTTAAGGTTCAAAAAGCCCGAGTACCGGGCTCAATGTTGTTTTTCTCGGCACCAATTTGGATATCGAAAACAGGCTTAGCCCACAGTAAGACGATATTGTTTTCGGTCACAGTACCTCCGGCGAAATGCGAATGACGAATGACGTTTGACGGATGACGTCTGACGTTTCACGCCTCACGTTTCATCCTTCTTCCTTTAACATTCCCAACCGCCGGCCCACATGCACAGCAGGCTCAGGCTGAGGCCAAGGAGAATTCATTGGAGGCGCGTCGAGGCCGACGGCACGGAGGAGTAGAAATCACCCTCTCTCCCTTGCCCCTCCGCGCCCCTGCACCCTTGCCCTCTCGAGGAATGCTTTTTTTGGTCGAGGATGACACGACGCTATTGAGGAAATGAAATTCATTAAATTGATGGAGGTATCAGATGTCAAACCATAAAGCTGTCATTCCATGCGTCTTGATGCTGTTGTGTTTTGCCTGTACACCACCTACGATTACACAAATAGCACCAACACCTACGACTCCCTGGCTTACTGCAACTCCCTGGCCGGATGCGCCTATCCTGAGATCGCCATTAGATATTCCCTTTACCTGTACCGGAACGTCACTTGAAGTTGCTTTTGAGTGGTCTCCATCCAGATCAGAGCATCCTGTTCAGCGTTATCTGATTCAGATTGAAGGGGCTATGGAAGAGACAGGGAGTTGGAAATCAATAAGCTCCGATTTTGTCTCCAATCCTTCCTTCTCAATGGAGTTAGCGTGTAATGTTGCTGTTTTCTATCGCTGGCGCGTGCAGACACAAGATATTAGAGGAAGCATTGGCCCGTGGTCGGGGTATGCATTCTTTTCACTCGTGCCCTCAGAAGCATCTCCAATGAAGTAATATGGGTATGTTTCAAATGAGTTAGTGGGTACATCAAACGTCAGACGTCAAAACGCGCTCTCGTTTGACGTTTGACGTTTGACGTAAGTACATTCTTCAACTCAAATGAAATACACCCAAATAATATGAATAATTTCGCGTTGGCAGACTTTCGTTTGCCAACGCGAAATGAAGCTTTCATCCTCTTGATATTTGAGCGGTTACTCGACCGGAGAAATTTCCAACTCCTCAACCGAAGAATTTCTTGACTTCAGATTCTCCAACGCACATATCTCGCGATAAGTCAACGTCCAAGTCGTTGATTTGAAGGTTTCGCGCAACCCACTGACAAAAGCCAGGGGAATGACCATTAACAACAAGAAGAGAGGTCCCCCTACCACAGCGGCGAATACCCAGGGCACCGCGCCACTGAAGAAGAAGCCCGCCAGACCACGCACCAACAAGCCCACACCCCCACCAACAATCGCGCCGATCAACACAGCCAGTAACACCACCGGGATCATAACAATACCCCAGGCAATGCCGACGCCGACCATAACGAGCCACATCAAGCCGGCATCTTTAAGATTCTGACGCACTAAAACGTATCCTCGACGAATTGAGGCCATCACATCCAGGTCTTCCAGTACACAAGCGCGATGGAAGAAATGTTTGAGCAACGAGATCACGACGCCGACGACAATTGCCAGGAAGATGACCAGGAAGAACAGGCCAATGGCGGAAATTGTGCCCAAGACGCCCAACGCTTTTTGTTCAAAAACCCACATAAACAGGGGCGTCCCCGACAACAGGAACAACACGATAAAGACTAACACCACCGGCAGGTCAATCAACAGATTGATTAAGAACAACTGCCATGCCTTACGCGACCATCCCAGGCGGAATCCCTGCTGCATCGTGAGTTCGGTTCCGGTTTCCTCGTAATCATCCACCATCCGTATCAGGGCAGTCTCCGCTACGTAGCGCGCGATCTGGCCGATGATGGCTAGGAAGATGAGCGAACATCCCAATGCAATGCCTAAGCCAATGAGAACCGGAACAATCTCGGCAATCCTTTCGGTAAACCCTCTCGCGAATGTGTCAAAGTCTCCTGGGATCTGTCCCGATGGGTCCAGACTTATACCATTGTTACCCCCACTGCGCCCACCGGCGCCACTGCTGCCGCCGCCGCCAGAGGCTGTCGTCAGGGCCAGGATAATACCAAAGATCCAGAGCGCGCGGTAACTCCACAGAATGTGCCATGCACGTTTTAAGATTTTTACGTGATCCATCATTACCTCCTAAATTTTCAGATATGATTTTTTTGATGTTGACGGCGAACCCACCAACTTGCCAACCAACTTAAATACACCAATGCCATAACGACAAACAGAAACAGACTTATCATCAGATACCGACCGAGCATACTGACCCAAGATAGTACGGGAAGCATCTGTGTAAATACATCGGGCGGTATCCCTAGTACTCCAAGCCCCAATTCAATCCAAGTATGATGAGTCGAAACCGGTCTTAATTCCGTAAGCAACCCTCCACTTATATCGAATTGTGCAACGAGCATCACCACAATGGCTACGATAACGGCCGTTTGAACAAAAGCCCAGGCACCCAATGTCCCTAACGGAATCAATCGCCAGCCGGTTTCCAATACGCGCCACCACGCTGACTGTGCAGGCTGCTGCGGCAAACGCAACCCAACTTGCGCAACAAATCGCTCCTCTGACAGCCGCGTCTCGGCTGCCGGACGCATTTGCAACAGAGAAGACAAACTGCGCAAAGTCTCAAGTTCCTCCCGGCACGACTCACACTGCGCCAGGTGTGCTTCCACACGCCGCAACCGGTGTCCGTACAATTCTCCATCATGATAGGCTCCCAGCCAGGCTGTAACGTGTTGTTCCATCATTGCACCTCCAAGTAGGGCATCAACAGCTCTCGCAATCGCTTCCGGGCATAGTTCAAGCGCGACATCACGGTTCCAATCGGAATCTCCAACGTATCAGCGATATCCTGGTAAGCAAAGCCACTGTATTCCCGCAGCACCAGCACACTCCGGCTGGCCTCCGGTAGAGCCAGCACCGCTTGCCGCACACGCTCGGCACGCTCCTGAGCTTCGGCTGTAGCCTCCGGCCCCATCTCTGGACTGGTAAGCGGCAAATCCTCCACATCTACCATCTCGCGCTCGCGACGCAATAGATTCACCGCACTATTTGTCGCAATCCGGTATAACCAGTTACGGAAAGGCGCGCGGGGTTGGTATTTATGAAGATACTGCCAGGCGCGGATAAAAGTTTCTTGCGCCGCGTCCTCTGCCAGATTCGCATCCCCGCACATCCGGTAAATCACCTGGATAACTCCGGCCCGGTGCTGGCGTACCAGTTCACCGAATGCCTGCCGGTCTCCACGCTGAGCCTGGCGTACCCATATCTGCTCGTTGGCTTCACCTTCCCCTATAAGATTGTTCGCATCGTCATCCATAGCGTTGTCTGTCTCTTCTACTCTATCTAACACAGGTACCCGGGATTTTATTCGGTTTTCCTGGATATGCATAATCCAAATCGCCGCCTGAATAATCGAAAAACACGGGTTTCTCTTTGCCTTTATCTGTGAACTCTGTGTGCATCCGTGTCCAAAATTCTTGTTAGCGCGCACAAGTGTTACAATGTAGCCGCGCTTTCCATAGCACGTTCTCTGAAACGCTCGGTTTGACATCTTAAAGAAACGAGAGTAATCTGTAACTCTTGAGGAAACATCAATGATAGAATGGTTTGAGACAACCTTTGGCCTGGCTTCTAGCACACTGTTCAAGCTGCTGGTTTTCGTAACGATGTGCGGGGTGTTGCTGATTTTGCGCCGGCTCGTCCTCAACATCACCTGGCAACGCTTCGACGACACCCGCGTGCGCTATACGTGGCGCAAAAATATCAGCTATGTAACCGCGCTGCTCTGTCTGCTCACGGCGGCTATAACCTGGTTAAATATTGGACGTTCCCTGGCAACGTACTTGGGATTGCTGTCCGCCGGGTGGGCAGTGGCCCTCAACGAACCCCTCAAAAACCTGGTAGGATGGGCCTTCATTATCTGGCGCAAACCCTTTGAATTCGGTGACCGCATCCAAATTGGAGAGCACGCAGGGGACGTGGTAGATATCCGGTTGTTTGAATTTACCATCCTGGAAATTGCCAATTGGGTTGCGGCTGACCTTGCGCTATCTATGCCCACCGCGCCGGCGTCGCGGCACTTCCCATGAGCTTTGGGAAGCAATACTGACCAGCTTTGCAGAGCACAATGATATTGCTTTTGCCTATCCCACGCAACGTTTTTTCAATCAGTATATTGAAGGTAAACCCGGCCCGTATCCGGCAGAACCGGTAGGGGAGGTGATGGTGAAGAATAGATAGGATACAGGATATGAAGGCACTATGGAACTACAAAGATGAATGAATACCAAGAGGATAATCATCAAGTAAGGGTCGGCCAACTATGTTAGTAGCACATCTTGTACCCGGATACTTTGTGGCAGCACAATCAAAGTTGAATTGGGCGTCTGAATGGAATCCAACTCAGCGGGCCTTCCTTTGGGCCACAGCCTTAGGAAGTACGGTTGCACCTGACTTTGATGTTATTTATAACACGCTATTCCGTGGCTTTTTCAACCACAGCATACTTTGGACTCACAGTGTATTTGTCTACCTGGTTTTTGGGTTAGTATGGTTGGTGTTCAATATGCTAAAACGTTGTACATACATCAAAACGGTAGCAGGATTAGTAGCACTTGGCGGGTTATCACATCTGATTTTGGATATGGTCGCGCATGGAACACCAATTCTCTACCCAATTTCAATGCGAGCATTTGGTATCGCTCCACAACGGGTGATCAATGGGGGGGTGTTAGCCTATCTTACCGATCCTATTTTCTTGTCGGAGCCATTATTCTGTGGCATCGCTATAATTCACTGGATACACCATCAAGATCGTGTCTCTACACATTTCAAAAACTTAATGACAGCCGGTATAATAGGAGGAATATTCTTGTTCACGATAACTTTTACCCTGTTATTACCTATTTTACAAGAGGCAGTTCTACCATTGCTACCCTTATAAAATGTGTAAGGACAATTTAAAAACAAAATGTCATGCAATTCTAAAGATGTAAAAAAGACTGCTGACCTTGTTCTACAACAGTCGCAAATTCTCGAAACCCTATGTAAATTTGGCGAACCACGGTTGACGGGAGCGTATGCGCTTAATTTGATGTATGCTCCGGATATTGATATTGATGTGATCACGGCAGATCCCAAAACAGTTTCCAGAGCAGTACTTGATAACTTACTTGATCAAGACTTCTTCCAACGGTATGAGTATGGAGACTTTGCCCGCTGGCATTTCCCCAATAGGCCCAAAGGTTACATTCTGGCTCTACAGATCCCGGTGGAGACTGTCCGTTGGGAAGTCGAGGTCTGGTTTTTGTATGAGGCGTCAAAACAAGAACAGGCTCTGATGGAGCTTGTCCGCGAGCAGCTTACACCGGAAACCAGGGAAATCATTTTAAATCTTAAGCACCAGAAGCATATTACCGGCATCAGCAAGCACGATATTTCCAGTGCCGACATCTACTATGGCGTTTTACGGCATCATCTATACACGTTAGATGAAATTGCCGCGCACATCCAGCAAATCAGGAATACATAACGCAGACCCATAACAACATAGTTATCACCGGTACCAATCCTCATTGATGATTTCGCTAGAACTGGTAAAAACACCGGCAATCACATTTGATCAGCCCTCCATCCCCAATAGCGAGAGGCCGTCCTGTTGAATATTCCGGTATAGCATAGTTTGTAACGTGGCTAATGTCTGCCAGTGAGCATGGCTCCAAACACGGGTGGAAAGGTAGATGCCATACGCTAGGCAGACATCAACAGCAAGATAACGGATTTCGCGCTGGATTGCCAGGTCAACGTGATCTAGCACGACAAGTACATCCATATCGGAATCCGGTGTTGCGTCACCACGCGCTCGTGAACCGAAAAGCACAGCAGACTCCAAATGGCAGCCAAAGCGCTGACGAATCTTATCAACAAATGCCGATACAGCTTGCTGCTCTTGGTCGGACAACGAGTCAAAACGCCGCGCCAGATCCAAACGGGTACTCATAAAACACCTGCATGATAGAGGTAAATCTCAATACGCTTAACAAACCGCTGCGCATCGCACAATATTTGTTCCGACAGCGCCAAATTAGCTGAAAAAGTCATATCATAATCAGTATCAAGACGAGAGTCAAATGCATGTCCCAGCATCTTAGCATATTCAACTTCGATTGATCCCGTCTTGACAAAATATTCACCGAAAGCAGAGAGTACTCCTGAATGTTTGCTTCGAGAAACATCTTTGCTGAGCAATAGCGCGGTGGCAGCATAGAACATTGCATAGTAGGCGCGGGAAACAGCCACATTGTAATACGCTAGATGTAGATTGCTATCTGCTGCTTTTAATTCTTGATAAGCACGATCAAGATAAAGTTTAATTTCAGTGCTTGAGGTCATATTACCTCCTGAGAGACAATCCCTCAAGATGCGCGTCAGTATGTTGCAAAACAATAAACAATATAAAATCGATTTAATTATAGCATCTTCCAAATGAGAGACAAGGGTTGCGTGAATAGGGCTATCGCATCAGATTGCTTTTAGTTCTTACTGATCATATAATCGTACTTACTCAAAATGATATTGTCGTGTACATCTAAGAAATCAGGAACAGGTAAGTAGCAACCTGGGTTATTTACGAAAAGGAGTCGAGTTTCATGAAAATCATAGAGAGTTCACCGATTTTTTTGCAGAATGACCGCCTCACGGTCGAAGTCGCCCAACCGGGCAGTGTATACGCGGGGACGCGCTTTGATTGGACGACGTTTATCACGCAAGTGACGCTGGATGGGACACACACGTATTGTGTGCCGGAATCACTAGAACCAGGCCAGGGCACCGGTGGTAGCGGTTTGTGCAATGAGTTTGGGATTGAAGAAGCCATCGGATATGATGACGCGCAGCCGGGCGAGTGCTTCCCCAAGCTCGGGATTGGCCTGCTGGTCAAACCTGAACCCCCTCCCGTTGAGGGAGAGGGCCATTCCCGTGGCCCCCGCAGGGCGGGTTATAATTTTTTCCTGCCCCACGAAATCGCCGCCAGGTTCCCCATCCACATTGACGTCACCGAAACGCAGGCCACTTTCATCCTTGACCCGGTAGCCTGCCGGGGCTATGCCGCGCGACTGACCAAAACTGTATCCATCGATGGGGCAGAACTGACCATTGCCTACGTCTTGGAAAACGTGGGCGAAAGCCCTATCAAGACCACCGAATATATCCACAACTTCACCGGCATTGACGGGCACGCGATGGGGCCGGATTATCGCCTGCGCCTGCCTTACACCATCCAATTTGACTCTCCCTCCGAACCTTTTGCCGAGCAATTGGCGCAGATGATGGCAGTATTGGATATCCAGGATGGCGATATCCGCTGCAAGGCTACACCGGAACACGCTTTCTACTGCCGTCCCCTCGGTTTCACCCGGACCGATGCCCCTCAGTGGGAACTTATCCACGAGCCAAGTGGTGTTGGGATGCGCGAATATGACGACTTCACCCCTGATCGTGTCGCCGTCTGGGGTACGACTCACGTCATCAGCGCGGAAATCTTTGTGCCGGTCAGCGTGCAGCCCGGCGAGACACAACGGTGGACACGCCGTTATGAATTTTTCGCGTGAAAAAATAGGACCAGGAAACAGATATGCGACTGAAATATGAAAACGAATGGCCGGTATTGACCGAATATGACCAGGATCACCTAGCACGCATCGCCCTGCCTTTGGGCGGCATTGGGACCGGCACAGTGTCATTGGGTGGGCGCGGCAACTTGCGAGATTGGGAAATTATGAACCGTCCCGCTAAAGGCTTCAACCCTGGCCCGGCGTTCTTCGCGTTGTATGCTCGCCCTACCAATGGGCCTGCGGTGACGCGCGCGCTAGAAGGGCCGTTGGATGTAAGCGAATACGAGGGTGCAACGGGGAGTACGGCACAGAATCATGGGCTACCGCGTTTCCGCCACACGCGCTTCGCGGCCGCCTACCCCCTGGGACAGGTATACCTGTCCGATCCCGACGTGCCGCTGGAGGTACGCCTCCAGGCGTTCAACCCCCTCATTCCCGGCGACGCCGATCTCAGCGGACTCCCCATCGCAATCTTGCGTTTTGTCCTGACCAATCCATCCTCCGAAGCGGTTACAGCGTCTATTTGCGGGACGGTGCCCAATTTCATCGGGATGGACGGATCAACAACTCACAAAGATTGGCTGGATAACCCCGTGCCGGCCGGGGCACAGCAGAATGTCAACGACTTTCGTGGACAGGGATTGCTAATGCGCTCAAGTGGTGTGCCACCTACCGCCGAACAATGGGGCACGATGGCGCTTGCTACGACTGCAACTGAGGGCATCAGCCACCGCACGCATTGGCGTAAATTGAGCTGGGGCGATTCTCTGTTGGATTTTTGGAACGATTTCAGTGCAGATGGGGAAATCGAAGTGTGTCCGCCGGAACCCGATGTGGATATGCCGGTCGCCTCATTGGCCGTCAAACAGATTATTCCCGCCCACAGTACGCGAATGGTGACTTTCCTTCTTGCCTGGCATTTCCCGAATCGCCAGACGTGGACGCCGGTAGAAATACCCTCAGAATCTTGCGGTTGCGCCGGCGCGTGCGCGTCAACGAGCGATCCCAACCGGATAGGTAATTATTATGCCACTCGCTACCGGGATGCATGGGACGTGGTGGAATCTGTGCTACCCCAACTGCCCCAATTGGAGGCCGGCACGGTGCAGTTTGTCCAGGCTTTCTGCGCCAGCGATCTGCCGGATGTGGTGAAAGAGGCCACACTGTTCAACCTGTCCAGCCTGCGCACCCAAACGTGTTTCCGCACCGAGGATGGGCGGCTCTTTGGCTTCGAGGGCTGCGGCGACAAGAAGGGCTGCTGCCTGGGATCGTGTACCCACGTCTGGAACTACGAACAGGCGACGGCTTTCCTGTTTGGTAACCTGGCAAAAACGATGCGCGAGGTCGAATTCGCCCACGCGACCCACGACAACGGCTTGATGAGCTTCCGCGTCCATCTACCATTGGAACGGGCGCAGGAAAGCCACGCTGCCGCCGCCGATGGGCAGTTGGGGTGCATGATGAAGCTATACCGCGAGTGGCAGCTCAGCGGCGACACCGGATTCTTGCAATCGCTCTGGCCGCAGGCGAAAAAGGCGCTGGCGTTCTGCTGGATACCAGGTGGGTGGGATGCCGACCAGGATGGCGTGATGGAAGGAACACAGCATAACACGATGGATGTTGAATATTTCGGGCCAAATCCCCAGATGCAAGCCTGGTACCTGGGTGCGCTGCGCGCGGGCGAGGAGATGGCGCGTGCCCTCGGCGACATCGAATTCGCCGGCCGCTGCCGCAACCTGTTCACACGTGGCAGCCAATGGACGGACGCGCATCTCTTCAACGGTGAATATTATGAGCACGAGATCCGCCCTCCACGCGACGCGGAAGCCATCGCGCCGGGATTGCAGGTGGGAATGGGGACGGCAAACCTGGAGGAACCGGAACTCCAACTGGGGGCAGGCTGCCTGGTGGATCAATTGGCCGGGCAATTTATGGCGCACATTTGCGATTTGGGCTATCTGCTGGATCGTGACCACGTGCAACAGACGCTCCGCAACATTATGAAGTATAACTTCCGGGAAGGCTTCTACGGCCATTTCAACCCGATGCGCAGCTTTGTGTTGGGCGACGAATCCGCGCTGTTGATGGCGACCTATCCGCGTGGAAATCGTCCTCGCCGCCCGTTCCCCTATCATAGTGAGGCAATGACGGGCTTTGAATATACCGCGGCCGTAGGGATGCTCTACGAAGGTCAGATTGAGCAGGCCCTTAAATGCATCACCGCCATTCGGGCGCGTTACGATGGGCGCAAGCGCAGCCCCTTTGATGAAGCCGAGTGCGGCCACCACTACGCGCGCGCAATGGCAAGCTGGGCAGCCGTGCTCGCGCTTACCGGCTTCCACTATTCCGCCATCACGCAGACAATGACTTTCAAGGCGCAGGCCGGCACGTTTTTCTGGGCCAATGGCTATGCGTGGGGGACGTGCCGGCAAATTGTCACCGGAGATGATGTGGGCGTAACCTTGCGCGTGCTGCACGGAGAGGTGCTGTTAAGAAAATTTGTACTGACTTGTGTGGGTGAGGTTGTGCTTGAGATGCCGGTTATGCTTCAAACAGGTGAACATATTCAATGGAACATAAAGAACAGATAGCGTTGGTATTCTAAAATATGAGCAAAAATAATTTACCCAACATTCTTTTTATCTTTGGCGACCAGTGGCGGGCGCAAGCTACGGGCTACGCGGGCGATCCGAATGTGCGGACGCCTAATCTTGATCGCTTTGCGGAGGAGAGCCTGAATTTCACATGCGCCGTCTCCAACTGCCCGGTGTGCAGCCCGTGGCGCGCCACACTAATGACGGGGCAATATCCACTCACCCACGGCGTCTTCGTCAATGATGTGCCGATCTCAAGCGAGCCCGTCTACCTGGCGGATGTGTTCAAAAATGCCGGCTACGATACCGCCTATATCGGCAAGTGGCACATTGACGGTCACGGGCGCAGCGCGTACATCCCCCCGGAACGGCACAAGGGCTTCGACTACTGGAAGGTGCAGGAATGTACGCATGACTATAATGCCTCATTTTATTTTGGGGATAACCCGAAAAAGCTACGGTGGGAAGGTTACGATGCTATCGCGCAGACGAAAGACGCGCAAGCGTATATTGAAAACCACGATTCGACCCAACCCTTCCTGCTGATGCTCTCCTGGGGGCCACCGCACGATCCCTACAATACCGCGCCGGAGGAATTTCGACAACTGTACACTCCAAACGCCATCCAATTGCGCCCCAACGTGCCGGAGGAAATTGCGACGGAGGCTCGCGAGTGGCTTGCCGGCTACTACGCCCACTGCTCTGCGCTGGACCGGTGTTTTGGTGAATTGATGCGTACCCTGGATGAGACCGGACTTGCCGGTGACACACTCGTCGTCTTTACGTCCGACCACGGTGACATGGCCGGTTCGCATGGCGCGCGGAACAAACAACGTCCGTGGGATGAGTCCATTCTCGTACCGCTGTTACTACGCTTTCCAAAGGGGATGCATTATCCAGCGGCCCGCAATCGGGATACCCATCAAATTGATACGCCCATCAACTCCCCCGATCTGATGCCGACGCTGTTAGGATTAGTGGGGCTGCCGGTTCCCGGTACTGTCGAAGGCCACAACTTCGCGCCATTCCTGCGCGGCGAAAGTATACCGCCCGACACAGCGGCCCTCATTGAGCTGCCTGCCTGCTTTCACCAGTACGCTTACTATCTCGGCGGGCGCGACTGGCGTGGC
>JAFGFI010000320.1 GCA_016931185.1 Anaerolineae bacterium | reverse complement strand
CCACCGGCGTCACCGCGACCTCAGTGGCGGTGGCGCTTTCGGGCACCGGTATGGTGGGAGTCTGGGTGGCCGGCCCACTCAGTGGGGGAGGCGTCGCCGTGGACGCTACTGCCGGTGTCTGAGCCGGCACCGCGCGTCTTTGCTGCGCGACCACCACGCTGCCGATCAACACCATGCCAACCACGATCGCTAGCTCTAAATACTGCCGTCGGTTCATCTGACTGACTCCTTGTTCTGCGCTCAAACCCTTGTTTATGTATTAGATTTTTGTCCATGCTAAGGTGTTTTTCGCCAGAGTCCAGTCTATTATTTAACCTAAGCAGAGATTGGGTCAGTCTCTAGTGCTAACCCCAGTGTTATGTATGTGAGCTACCGTAGCCTAAATCACGCTCAAACATTCAACAGACTGGCCCAATCTAGACAAGGTGGCAACTCGAGTTAAGTACTCTCTATTGGCAAATATACACTAAAACGAGCGCCATCAGCCTGTTGTTCTGCCCTTACCGTGCCCCCGTGTCTTTCAACGATAGCCCGGACAATGGCCAAGCCCAATCCACTGCCGGGATAGTCAGCGGTGTTGTGCCCGCGATGAAAGCGCTGGAATAAGTGGGATAAATCTTCCTCTGGGATACCGATGCCGGTGTCTTGCACTGTCAGGCAGGCCTGTGCTTCGGTTTTGTGCAAGGTTAGCGTAGCTTGTCCCCCTGCCGGCGTGAATTTGAGCGCGTTGTCAAGCAGGTTGGTGACAATACGTCGCAATTGTGTTGCATCTCCCCGGATGCTGAGTGCCTCATCCGGTACATCAAGCGTGAACGTGATTTCGGATTGCTCTGCCTGAGACGCATAAATCTCTGCTATCTCGTGTACTAATGCTGTCAGGTCTACTGGCATGAGCGTCCGTTCTCCGGCCTCAACATGCGAGAGGTCCAGCAATCCCTCGGTAAGCGATTCCAGGCGAGTGACCTGGGTCTGAGCGCGCGATATCGCGTCAGTACCGGCCACGGCATCGTTTGCCAGTTCCAGATTCGTGCGTAGTGCAGTGAGTGGGGTGTGAAGCTCATGTGCCGCATCGGAGACGAACTGGCGCAGCGTGACCACGGTTTCCTCAACTTGCACTGCCATTTGGTTGAAGGTCCGTGCAAGTGTGCCTAACTCATCTAAACGCTCGCTTGCCGGGGCACGTGTTGAAAGGTCACCGCTTGCCATTTGTGCTGTTGCCTGGGTAAGTGCCACTAGCGGGGCGCTGAGATTGCGACTCATCACCCATCCGATGCCTGCCGCGAGTAAGATGGCTATTATCCCTGCAATGCCCCAGGCCCGTGCTGCGCTGTACACAATTTGTGTGCCGTAAGCCGGCCCTTCAGAAAGTTCCACGTAGCCCCAGAGCGTGCCATCTGCCTGCCAGACGGGGGCTTGTACGGTGACGCTGGATTGCTGCTTCGATATAGTGACGTTGGATCGCTGCTCCGGTTGGCCCGCTTCTGCACTGAGATCAAAGCCGTAAAGTGTTCTTACTGCCAGAATAGCCCCTGTAGCCGAAGTGTCTGATATAGGCTCCATGCTGCTTAACCAAAGTGTGTTAGACTGCGCACCGGTAAGCAGGGGGATATGGGGGCTATTGCCTCCCATTACATCTGTGAACACTTCATGTTCTAAGAAAACATTCACTTCGCGCTTGTCTGCTCTCGCCTCTCCTGAAGTGGAGTCATTGGGTAGGGTGATTTGGAGTATCTGATTGATATTACCATCTGTGACCATGACGATGCTGACATTATTGAATGAGCCGGAGTCCGCCATGACGTTGTGGTATGGATCCAATACACGGATGCGGCTCTGCGCCAGAAAGGTTAAGCTCTCTATCTGTGTTTGCAATGCTGTGGGCGATGGATCTTGTTGTATCATATCGGTAACTAATGAACTAATAGCGTAGGCATTACTTCTTAAGTAATTGCGTTCTTGTCCCCCGTAATAATCACGTAAAATGCCCAACACCAATGCGCCTAGTGCTAACGTCACCAACAACGCCAGCGATGCAAAGCTTAACGCTAACCGCCAACGGATAGATCATTTAACCATGACGTGCCTCCTAAATTAGACGCTATATGACTTATCTAGTATCCAGCATCCTCACTACATGTCAAAATCCGGCATAGTTTAAGTTAGATTGGCATTTTCCCTTTGTTTGACCTGGAAAGGTTTCTGAATCTTGCTCAAAATCCTGTATAGAGCAGGATTTCGGCTATCAGCCGGTCACCACGCTGTGTGCCCCAGACCGAGAGACACCCTCCTTGGGCTTCAATGTCTGCCAATGTGCATGGCGCGATTTCCTGTTGGAGCGTGCCTTGTTCCTGGGAATAGGTGAATATTTCCTGCCAGTTGGTATCGCAATAAATAGTCGTGTTATGTGTGACCAGTACTTCCATTTCTGGCCCAGTGTAGTTGATACTATGTTGTGATGCCCCTTGTTCATCATGGGTGATGGAAAATGTAACGTTGTCAGTGCCAATAAACAGGCTGTTATCTATGATACGGGTTACGGCACCGTTTATGTCTGGGTTACGTGTAGGTAGATCTGGGGCGGGGGTGCGTTCGATGTGTGTGTCTGTGTTTACCTCGTCGCCTGAGAAGTTTAATGGCATTGCCGCTCCCGGAGACTGCATCCAACGCCCGCCGACAAAAGACGCAGCGGTTAACAAGATTAGTATTAATATGCTGATGATTATAGTTTTAGCGTTCATGGGATTTTGATTTATTCATACCGCAGTGCTTCTATCGGATCCAACCGCGCTGCACGCAACGCGGGATATAGTCCAAAAATCACCCCCGTACATAACGCGACGCCAAAAGCCAATGGAATGCTGGTGGGGGACAGCAGTGCCAGCCCTTGATTCAGTGCTGCTGCCAGGGGTATGGTCAAAATCCCCACTGCGATGCCTAACACACCGCCGCCTGCACTAAGGAGTACCGCTTCAAGCAAGAACTGACCGACGATGTCGCCTTGGTGCGCGCCGACAGCCATGCGTGTACCGATTTCGCGCGTGCGCTCGGTGACACTGACCAGCATCACATTCATGATCCCGATGCCGCCAACGATCAACGACACTGCTGCCATCGCTGCCAAGAGCAACGCGAAGGTGTTAGCTGCCTCTTGCTGTACGCCGAGGATATCCTGCCGCGTGGTGATATTGAAGTCATCTTCATACTCACCTTTCTCATTTTTCTCAACGTTATGGCGCTGGCGCAGAAAGGCTGCGATTTGCGCCTTCGCCTCATCCATCCTGCGCTCATCCTCTATGTACGCTGTGATGTACACGGTGGGGGCGTCTTCATAGAAATGGCGAATGGCGGTACTGATCGGCAGGTAGACGCCCTCGTTAGGTTTACTACGATAACGATATTCTGGGTCTATTGTCTCTAGCTCTGCCAGCACACCAATGACAATACAGCGCGTTCGGTTGACGTAAATGGTTTCGCCGATGGGATCGTCGCCCTCAAAAAGATCTTCAGCGGTTTCGTAACCTAACACACAGACTTCTACCGCATCTATCACCTCTGCCGGGGAGAAAAAACGACCCTTGCCTATAAAGGCATCCACTGTGAGTGGGGTCCCCTCTGGCCAGCCCACCGGCTGATATTCTCCCCCAGAGGCCAATTCTTGCATCGCATCCGCGGTAGGTGCGTTGTAGCCTATATCCAACACCACCCGTCTGCGCCGCACCTTGGCCTGCCCACTGACTGACATTGCCACACGTTCTACCAGTTCCACAGCAGATGGCATGTTTAGACCATCCTGGTAGATTAATGTCTCACCCACAGCGCGGAATTCACCGTCTTCAGATTCCTTGCGCTCACTAATCCGTGCTTGATTTGCGCCCAGGTAGCGGAAACTGGCCTCGACTGCGGCTCGTGCCCCGTTGCCGAGTGCCAGCATCGCAATGACTGACGCTACGCCGATGATAATGCCTAGCGTCGTCAGCGCGGCACGGAGTTTGTTAGCCCGAAGTCCTAGTATCGCGGTCCGCAAGGTGTTCCAAAACGTCATTATTTCCTCCTACCAATCAGTGACCTCGCGGTAAACTAACACCTCCGCGATGACACGGTCGCCGCGCTTTTCGCCCCATATCTGAAATTCGATATTTCCCTCCAACGTTTCTGGCAATTCAGTGCGCGTGACGGTCTGGGGAACAACTATCTCGCCGTTCTCTGATTTTGCATTTGCATCAAACGTCCATTCCGTCGTTTCTTTGTAGATGACCGTATCATGCGTCAGCACGATTTCAATCTCTGGTCCGTCAGCATTTAAGTCGATTGTGCGTTCACCTGTTTCCTCGTTTACGCCTACACCTATCATAATATTACCAGTCCCTACGATGATACTATTATCCTGGCGCCGAATAAAAATGCCCGCGATTTCCGCTGATCGTTCAGGCAATTCCGGCGCTTGTGTAAAATTGACGCTCATCGGTATAGGGCCATTGCCCGTATCACTGACTATCTGCATCATCCGTCCACTCCCGTCTCCTGACGCCGCTGGCTCTGGCGTGTGCAACATCCGCGCGCCAAAATACGCACCGCCAGCCAACACCAACATTAAGACTAAAACCCCACTGCCTATCACAATTGTACGTTTCATTAGATAACCCCCTCTGTAAATAACAGGATTAAGAGAATATTAGGATTAAAATTAAAAAAATCTGCGGTAAAATTTTCGTCACTTGACAGTGAACTCGGCTCATAAATACTCCTCCATAAATGGCATTTTAGCGTCCTGGCGTCTCAGTGAAAAATCTGCTGACAAATTGATGCTTTCCCCTGATACTGATATCTTTTTTAGCTGATAAACAGCCCATCTTTCATTTGTTGGATGTGTTCTGCGTAGCCAGCCACATGCGCGTCATGAGTGACGAGGATAAGGGTCCGGCCTTCGGCGTGCAACTCGGCGAGCAACTGCATGATTGTCTCGCCTGTTTCGCTGTCGAGATTGCCTGTTGGCTCATCGGCGAGCAGGATGGCGGGATCGGTGACAAGGGCGCGGGCGATGGCAACGCGCTGTCGCTCGCCACCGGAAAGTTCCTGCGGGCGATGATGCATCCGGTCTGCTAACCCAACACGGGTTAAAGTGCTGGCGGCGCGTTGCCGCGCGCCTTTAACACGCCCCCGGTAGAGTAAGGGCAGCGTTACGTTTTCTAACGCTGAGACACGCGCCAATAAGTTAAATGTCTGGAAGACAAAGCCGATCTGCCGGTTGCGCACCTCGGCACGGGCGCGATGTGACAGACGGCTCACATCTTTTCCCGCCAGGCGATAGATACCCTGTGTAGGGCTATCCAGGCAACCGAGTAAATGTAGCAGTGTAGATTTTCCACTCCCCGATGCCCCCATCAACGCTACAAATTCCCCTACTGCCACCTGCATATCCACCCCACGGAGCGCCTGCACCTCAGTATTACCCAGATGATATGTGCGGCATAAATTTTCTGTTTCTATGACAATATAGCCTGTGGATGCCTTCGTAGTTCGTGATTCGTGATTCGTTGCCTCGCTCATTCTGCCACTACCTCTTCCCCTTCTGCCAGCCCTTCAAGAATTTCGACGAACACGTCACCGCGCAGACCAACCTTGATGTCACGTTCAGCGAGGGTGTGCCCATCCCATACGTTGACCACCGCCGTGCCGTCGCTGCGGGCATGGACGATAGCACGGGGCAGACGTAAGACATTCTCGCGGGCGTCGAGCACGATGGATGCATCAACCGTCATCCCTGGTGCTAATGTGGCGGGTAGTTCCTCATTCATGGCAATGATAACGGGATAGAGCGGGCGGTCGCCGGGAAGCCGCTGTGGTACGATACGGGCCACGGTTCCTACGGGGACAAGCTCTGGCTGCGCATCAAAGAACACTTCCGCGCCTTGCCCAACGGCGACCAGGGGGAAATCTTCTTCGATGACATTAGCCTCAATTTCGACGGCGCGTGGGTCAGAGAGTACGATAAGCGCGTCACCGGCAACTACCGTTTCGCCGGCACCTGCTTTAACTTCTAGTATGACACCATCGAAGGGCGCAGTGATGGCGGCAGCTTCCAGATCGTGCTGCGCTGTGTCAAGTGTCGTTTGTGCAATTTCGATTTTAAGATGTGCTGCCTCCAATTTCAACGAATCCTGTCCTTCCTGTAATTTTGCCAGACTATCTTGCGCTTCCTGATGTGTTTGGTAAGCCTTTGTCACCTCGTTTTCTGCATTGCGTTGTTCCAGGGCAGCCTGCGCTTCGAGTCTTTGTAGATGCTTTTGTGCTTCTTCTAAATCCTGCTTCGCCTGATCCACGAACCAATAATCTAACCCTTCCTGTTGATGTAACTTGAGCCGTGAATCGTACCATTCTTGTTTATCTTTCACGGAGGTGCGGGCATCGGGTAAGTCTTTGAGGTGCAGATTCCCCGCTAACGTATGGTCGCGTTGTGCCTGGGAAACATGTAATGCGGCAGCAGCCTGGTCTACGTTATGTTCGGCGGCACGTATATCAGCTTCGTCTACCGGTTTTTGTAATTCTTCTAATGCCAGTTCTGCCTGACGCAAGTCCAATTTTGCCTTGATGAGGGCGTTTTCCAGATTATGGGTCGTCAATTGTGCCAGTACTTCACCTGTTTCGACAATATCTCCAGGACGTACATTGATTTCAGCTAATCGTCCATTTACATCTGATGATAGAGTAACCTGGTGTATTCCCACAAGTTTTCCCGGCGCGGTAACCGTTTGCGCTACATCACCACGTGTTACTGCAACGACGGGGGGGGCTTGTACAACAGGTGTGGCTTCTGCCTGTGCGCTGCGCGACCCCAGATAACCTGCGCCGCCCACAACAGCTACAAGCAAAATAAAAAAGATAACAATCCACCAATGTTTCATAAATGATCCTCCCTTGAAAATCGCAAATTGGCAAATTTAAAATCGACAAATTGTGAAAACCCCTGAAAACTTAGTTTCGTCCTAAATTTTCATCCAACCGCTGGTGAACGCACCGCGTTAATGGGTAATTCCTCTGATAATAAAGTAGGACAGACATTTCTATCTGCCAGGCAGGCTGGAAAGCCTCCCCCACTTTTGAGTGTCTAACAACCAATTTCTAGTATCAAGCATCGAGGTTTCATAGCGGTTGCGGGAAGATTACAAGTTCGTAATCTGGAGCAAACAAAAGCCCGCGCGTGGCGGGCTGTCCTTCATCTTTTTATTTTATCCTACGAGCCGGTAGCCAATTCCCGGCACGGTGAGGATCAACCGGGGTTTGCTTGGATCTGGCTCTATTTTTTCTCGCAAGCGACGAATATGAACGTTGACAGTGCGTTCACTTTCAACATCAGCGGTATATCCCCACACCGCATTAAGGATTTGGGCACGGGTCAGTGCCTGTCCCGGATGTTGCGCTAGATAGACGAGCAGGCGGAATTCAGTAGGAGTGAGATTCAAAATTTCTTTTCCTCGTTGCACGAGGCCACGTCTTCGGTCAATGATCAGATCGGTCGCATAGAGTATGTCTCCACTTGTTGTGGCAAAATCCCCATACGCCCGGCGCAGTTGTGCGCGGATGCGTGCTACTAATTCCCGTAAGCCAAAGGGTTTGGTGACATAATCGTCTGCGCCTACTTCTAGTCCGATGACTTTATCCATTTCCTCACGACGGGCAGTGAGTATGATAACCGGTTGCCGCAGTCCTAACTGACGCATCTGGCGGCACACATCAAAACCGGTACTGTCTGGTAAACGCACATCCAGCAAAATCAGGTGCGGCTGGTGGTCACGGGCAAATGTCAATCCTTCTGCCCCTGTTGTTTTCAGGATCACAGCAAAGCCATCACGTTCCAAGCCGGCTTTCAAGCTTTGGCCGACGGCAGGATCGTCTTCAATGATGAGTATCTGGCTATAATGCATAGTAATAAACTCCACTTTCCAGTATACCGCATTTGTCAAGATGGAAATTACTACTTGACAAAGAAAACGTTTTCTATTATAATCAGTCCTGTAGAAAACGTTTTCTGTTATTTGTATTCTGTTTAGAGGGAACTAGAGTGCCTGTTTCATTAGCCGATGTGGCGCGAGCCGCGGGTGTTTCCAACGCAACTGCTTCGCGTGTTCTTAATAACAGCGATTATCCTGTGGCTTCTAAAACTCGCCTTAAAGTGCTTGAAGTAGCCGAGGAATTAGGATACCGTCCGAATCTTATCGCGCGGGGGTTACGCACGGAACAGACTTTTACTATAGGACTCATTGTTGAAAATGTCCTCAGTCCCTTCATCCCCCCGATTACCAGGGGAATACACGATTATTTGAGCCAACATGATTACTTCAGTATCATTATTAACTCGGATTGGGATCCGGAAGTGGAAAGCGCAGCCATTGCCGATCTGTCACAACGGCATGTAGATGGCATTATTTTTGTAGAGTCTTACACGCGCTCTTCTGATGAAGTCGCCAAGTTGATAGAAAAACCGCATATCTTTGTACATCGTCTCTTTAATTCCCTGAATCGTAATTCAGTAGTTCCGGATGATTTATATGGCGCGCGGCTGGCCGTCCGTCACCTGGCTTGTTTGGGCCACCGGCGAATAGCATTTATCAATGGCCCGGAAGATTGGGATGCAGCCGTTAACCGGTTGGCAGGGTATCAAGAAGAATTGGCCGCGTGGGGTATACCTTTTGATCTTACTTTGGTAGGCAGAGGGGATTGGCAAGTACAAAGTGGCTTTGTTGTCACACAACAATTGCTAACTTGCAGGCCTCGGCCTACGGCGATCTTTGCCGCTAATGATTTGATGGCACTGGGAGTGATTTATGCGGTGCAGGATGCTGGACTGCGTGTGCCAGAAGATATCGCTGTAGTCGGTTTTGATGATCGCGATTTCTCCGGGTTTGTGCGGCCGGCGATCACAACGGTTAAAATGCCCTGTGAAGAGATGGGCCGCATTTCGGCAGAATTCCTGCTGCGGTTGATCAGTCAAGAAGTGGATGTGATTGAACCGACGTTGGTAAAAGGGGAGTTAGTCGTGCGCCAGTCGTGTGGTGCGCTTACCGGTGAATGGCAATTCGAGCCGGAGCAGAGCAGCATTCTGCGTCAGCAACGGTTATTACATGATGATTGTCGTGAGCCACTCCCTGATCACGAGTTGTAGCATCAGGATATTGTTTAAGTGTAATCGGAAATCAGAAATTGGGAATCTGTCTGTAGTCCCCATTACCAGTTTCTAGTTTCAAATTACCCGTTTCCGAATTTTATTCACTAAACTTTATGGAGGAAGAATCATGAAAACCAAATATATGAGTCGGCGCGAGTTTTTGTTGATGGCGGGATTAGCCGGTGGGTCGGTTATCCTTTCTGCCTGCGGATCGAAGGGGACACAAACCACTCCACAAGCTGCGGATGTATCATCTTCAGAGCCTACCGCGGCAGCTCCACCCGCGGAGAGAGTAGCCCTTGAATTTTTGGGAGAACCCGGTGGTTCAGATTGGCGGGAAGAAGAAAAAGCCAAGTTTGAAGACGCAAATCCCAATATCGAATGGATTCAGGTAGAACAGGCCGAGGGCGTCTCCAGGTTGGAGCAACTGTTGTCGTTGGTGGCTGCCGGTACTCCCCCCGATTGTGCCCGAGTTGAAAGTGATGTTTATCGTACCTTCTGTAAGGATGAACTGCTGCTTTCGCTTGATACCTACATCGCCAGTGATCCTGAAATGTCAAAGCCAGATTATTGGATCCAACCCCAGGAAGCTGATCGTTGTTCATTTGAAGGACAATGGTATGGCATTGGTTCATGTTGGGTAGCGCCACATTTCTACTACAACAAGGCTCTCTTTGAGGAATTGAACATCGCCCCCCCCAGCAATGACCCGGATGAGGCCTGGGAGTGGGAGGAATTTCTCAATATCGCGCGCCAATTGACGGTGGATGTTAATGGGAAACATCCGAATGAGGCTGGTTTCGACGTCGATAGTGTTGAACGCTGGGGAGTTTATTGGCCAACATGGTGGATCCCGCTCCATGCTGCTGTACAGTCCAATGGTGTGGATTGGGTGGACCCAGTGTCACAAAAGATTGTGCTTGATACACCAGAGGCTATGGAAGCCATCCAACGTATTGCCGATCTTACCCTGGTGCATCACGTAGCGCCAAGTTCGGCCTCTTTTGAGTCCCTGGGAATGGGTGAAGCTGAATTCCTGGAGACCAAGAAGGTCGCGTTGTATAATACCGGTTCGTGGGCCTTGAACTGGTTGTGGGAGATTGAGGGCGGGTTAGGGACCGGCGTTCTTCCTAAGATGAAACGCCCGGCCACCGATATGCAGGCACACCTGGTCACCATTGTGAAGGATACTAAATACCCCGACGAAGCATGGCAATTGATTCGTTTCTTATCCTCACCGTGGTTCCAGGAACGTTACTGTCAAAATGGTCTGTGGTTGCCGAGTCAGTCCGCGTTGATGACGGATGAGGCCATCGCCAACTGGTGTGTTCCACCTGAACATCCCGATGGCTACAATCTGATTGTCACTGAGTATACGGCTAAGTACGGTCACTATCTCACGATGCCGGTAGGTTATGCCAAGGCTAATGAGACCGCACTCACGCCGGTTTTTGACCAAATCTGGATTGGTGATGCTCAAGCGGCGGATGTTCTGCCCGCGGCTGTGGCCGAGGCTAACGGGGTTATGGAAGAAGAGCGGGCGCGTCCCTAAATAGTTTGCATAGTCTGTACAGTGTAGAAATGAGGATATAAAGACATTTTTCATGTTCGGATGTAGCCCGAACATGAAAAATGTCTCTTTCCCCAGTGGCCTTAGTCGCATAACTGTAGGGAATACTTGACATAGAAATAAGGGGGGGATAAAACGTGAGTGTAAATACTTCTTGGTTAAAATCGTTTGCTCCGCGCACAGCACAGGGGAGAAGGACGATCGCCGGTTATCTTTTTATTTTACCTTTCATCCTAGGATTCCTTGTATGGTTTATGTTACCTGCCGGCGTTGCTGTCTGGTTAACCTTCTATGATTGGAACATGATCCGGGAACCGATTTTCATTGGCTTGGAGAATTTCAAGGAACTTTTTCGAGATAAGCTATTCCTACATTCACTCATGGTTACGGCAAGGTATACGCTCATCTCGGTACCGCTGAGCCTGGTGTTGAGCTTTTTTATCGCGGTGTTATTGAACGCAAAAGTGCGCGGGATTGCGATCTTTCGCACTATTTTCTATATTCCGAGCATCGTGCCGGCTGTGGCAAATGCTGTATTGTGGAACTTTGTGTTCAACACCGAGTTTGGACTGGTGAATGTTATCTTACGCGCGGTAGGCTTGCCTAAGATTATGTGGCTTCAAGATCCCGAATGGGCCATGCCGGCTTTGATCATTATGAGTTTGTGGGGATTAGGCGGCGGTGTAGTGATTTATTTGGCCGGATTGCAGGGCATCCCTGAGACACTGTATGAGGCCGCCGAGATTGATGGCGCGGGACGGTGGGCCAAGTTGTGGAATGTGACTGTGCCTCTTATTTCACCGGTAATCTTCTTCAATCTGATTATGGGCATTATCGGCTCTTTCCAGGTATTTACTGCTGGCTTTTTAATTACCGCAGGTGGTCCACAAAATGCAACCTTATTTTACGTACTCTACACCTATCGCACTGGTATCCAATACTTTGATATGGGCTATGCGGCAGTGCTGGCGTGGATTCTCTTCTTCATTATTCTTGGTTTGACACTGTTCGTCTTCAAATATGTAGGCCGTCTGGTACATTATGAGGCCATCTGAAATGTGGAAATCAGTAATCGGAGATTAGAGATCAGTAATCAGTTACCGGTTTCTCGTTTCCAATTTCTCATTTCCTGTGCTTAGGAGTGTGACTATGCAAAGTGAAGCAATTTCTACTATCCGAGTTTCGAAAAACAGATCCACAGCGAGGCCACGTGTTACCGGTGAGCATATATGGCGCGTATTTATTTGGTTGTTGCTGGTGGTTGGATCTTGCGCGATGATTTTACCGTTCCTATGGTTGGTCACCAGTTCACTCAAAACGCAATTAGCGGTCTTTCGATATCCTCCTCAGTGGATTCCCATCCCGCCACAATTTTCTAACTATGTCGAAGCCTGGACGACGAAACCATTTGGTGTTTATCTTAAGAATACATTCATCATCCTCATTCTCAATGAAATTGGCATCCTGGGGAGCGCTTCATTGTGTGCTTATGGTTTTGCGCGTATTGAATTCCCTGGAAAAAACTTCTGGTTCGGTGTTGTGCTCTCTACCATGATGTTGCCCGGTGTGGTCTTGATGATCCCCACTTTTGTGATTTTCAGCCGTATCCATTGGGTGAATACATTCTACCCGCTCATCGTACCGGCATTTTTTGGCGGCGGGGCCTTCAATATCTTTCTCTTGCGGCAGTTTTTCCGCACTTTGCCTGAAGAATTAGTTGACGCAGCGCGTATAGATGGATGTAGTGAGTTGGGTATCTTTTGGCGCATTATGTTGCCCCTGGCAAAGCCCGCACTGGCGACTGTGGCTGTCTTTACTTTTATGGGATCGTGGAACGATTATATGGGGCCATTGTTGTATTTGTCCAAGGATCCCAATAAATATACGGTGGCCCTGGGATTAGCAACCTTCCGAAATGCGTTTCTGGGACGCACGCGCTGGGACCTGCTTATGGCTGCGTCTACGATGATGATCTTACCTATTATTGTCATTTTCTTTCTAGCGCAGCGTTATTTTATCCAGGGTATTGCTGTGAGTGGGTTAAAGGGATAAAAAAAGTTAATTACCCAATTTCTAATCTTCATTTTATAAGGAGAGTTCATTATGCAGACCATCTTTCGTCTGGTTCCCCCTGGAACTGTCAAATTGTTGCCCGGCTTGTTCCAGCAACGGGCCGAGTTGAATTACAATTATGTGATGAGTCTCAGCAATCAAAATCTGCTTCAGAATTATTATCTTGAAGCTGGCTTATGGAGTGCGCGCAATCGCCCTGAGGATATTCACTGGGGGTGGGAAGCCCCGACTTGCCAGTTGCGTGGGCATTTCCTCGGTCACTGGCTTTCCGCCGCTGCCCGCATCTATGCCAACACCGGCGATTTCCAGGTCAAGGCGAAAGCCGATTTCATTGTTGCTGAATTGGCCCGCTGCCAGCAGGAGAATGGCGATGGGTGGGCCGGCCCGATCCCGGAAAAATATCTGGATTGGATTGCGCGTGGCAAGCGTGTGTGGGCGCCACATTACACACTGCACAAACCCCTAATGGGCCTTTATGAGATGGCTGTCCTCGCTGGAAATGAGCAGGCGCTTGATGTGTTGAGCCGGTGGGCCGATTGGTTTTACGACTGGACGGGACAATTTTCACGTGAGGAACTCGACGATATTTTAGATGTAGAGACCGGTGGCATGTTGGAAGTGTGGGCCGACCTGTATGGTATAACAGAGTCTCCCAAACACTTGGAGTTGATGCGTCGTTATGATCGTCCCCGCCTTTTCGAGCGGCTATTGGCCGGTGAGGACCCGCTGACCAATCGCCACGCAAACACTACTATTCCCGAAGCGCACGGGGCTGCGCGTGCCTATGAGGTCACCGGGGAGCAGCGATGGCGTGACATTGCTGAAGCTTATTGGCGTTCTGCCGTCACCGACCGGGGTGTGTTTTGCACCGGGAGCCAGACCACCGGTGAAGTTTGGACGCCGCCGTTTGCGTTTGCCGCCCGCCTCGGCGACAAGAATCAGGAACATTGTGTTGTCTACAATATGATGCGCCTGGCCGATTATCTGCTGCGCTGGACGGGTGATGTGAGTTACGCTGATTATTGGGAGCGCAACCTTTACAACGGCATCCTGGCGCAACAGAATGGCGAGACGGGTATGATCGCATACTTCTTACCGCTGCAAGCCGGTTCGGTTAAAATATGGGGCACGCCGACGAACGATTTCTGGTGTTGTCACGGCTCATTGGTACAGGCGCATACAGATTACGTTAATCACGTGTACTACGAAAATGATGATGGGCTGGTTGTGAGTCAGTATATCCCCACTGAATTGACCTGGCAATGGAATGAAGTTCCGGTTAAGATAACACAAACATTCGACTTTGAGTCTTCTACTGCTGCTCCCCAAGAGTCGGACGGGGAAACTTCTCGTCCCGACCGGCAAGTGAATATTCTTGAGTTCCACTGTGAACAACCGGTGAGGTTTGCCTTGCAGATACGTGTTCCCTGGTGGGTTGTTGGACAGGCGCGTGTTTGGGTGAACGGAGAACTGCAAATCGTGACTGCTGAACCCTCCAGCTTTTTAGTTTTGCAACGTACATGGCAGACTGGTGATACGGTGCGTGTTGAGTTCCCCAAGGGCTTGTGGAGTAGTCCACTGCCTGATGAACCGGATACAGTTGCTTTTATGGATGGCCCCGTTGTGCTGGCCGGACTGTGCGACGATGAACGGTTGCTTTACGGTGATAAGGAACATCCCGAAACCTTACTGGTTCCCGACAATGAGCGTGAATGGTGGTTCTGGCTTCACGGTTACCGGGTGCGTGGTCAGGCGCGGGGTCTGCGCTTCGTGCCGCTATATGAAATTCAGGATGAGCGCTACACTGTTTATTTCCCGATCAGGCAGAAGTGAGATTATGACTTGGGTTAACCTATCACCCATTTCACGATGGTAAATTGATTTCCCGGCGGACTGCAGACGCGTCCGCCGGGAAAAATTCTTTTATAAGGAGCCAGCCAGCTATGTCCCATTCTTTCGTTTTGTCCTGGAATCGTGGCGGTCTCACCGGCCTCAAGGCGGGTGGGGATGTCTTTGATACCGATTATCTTTGGCCGGGGGAGACTCTGGGTGATGTCGTGATCCGTTACCGGTATGCTGACGAGGATTGGCGCGCGGTGACGGCTTTCGCCTCCGGTGATATACGCAGTGTGGATACACATGATGACGGGGTATGGGTGTTTCACTATGCTGGAACTGGACAATTGCCACGGGGTATTCGTGATTTTACGTTGACTGTGACATTTGCATTGCAGGATGATGGTTTGACCTGGACGTTGCGTTTTCATAATTCCGGGGACCGTCCACTGGAATTAGGTGACATCGCGCTGCCATTACCCTTCAACCGGCAGTTCGTCCAGGATAACCTGGCGAACTACACCCGTGTTGTGGCCCGGCACAGCTTCATGGGTGGACATGGTGCATTTATCTTCTGGGAGCGACCTAACGGGGTCGGACCGTACCTGGTAATGACGCCGTTGCCGGGCACGAAGTTGGAGTATTATGAAGAGTATGATATGCAAGATCGCAGCCGCATCGCGTGCGCGCCGTATTGGGTTTATATTCACTCAGCAGTGAACGGAGCCGGAGAAACGCGCGGTACCTGGCGACAACCGCATACCAACGTGACGTTGGCTCCGGCTGAAGATTTGACCTACGGGTTCAAATTCCGCTGGGCTGAAGATTATGCTGGGGTGCGTGACGTGTTATATGAGGAAGGTGGCTTCGATGTTCACGTTATTCCAGGGATGACTGTGCCTGTGGAACTACCGGCCCGTTTCGCGCTGAGGACGAAACAGCGTGAGCATACTATCATACCCGAATATCCTACCCAGACCCAGGTCACCTATCTTGGTGAATTGCAATCGGATACACACGTTTATGAGGTTGTGTTTGGCCGGCTCGGCGAGAACCTGCTGACAGTGCAGTATGGTGAAGGTTGGGTGATGCCTTTGGAATTTTTTGTCACTGAGCCGTTGGAGACACTGATTGCCAAACGAACACGTTTTCTTGTTCACAAACAGCAACATCGTGACGCTAACAAGTGGTATGATGGACTTTTTTCGGTGTGGGATATGCGCCACGCTGTCCTGCGCGGGCCAGATGATACGGATGGTTTCGATGGTTGGTGGGGCTATGTCCTTGCTTGTGACGATACGGCTTTGCCGAAAGCTCCCTTCATTGCTGCCAAGAACGTACACTATCCAGTGCAAGAGGAGATAGCTGCCGTTGAATATTACCTTGAACACTTTGTGTGGGGTAAACTCCAGCGTACCGATACGGAAGACCCGTATCCCTATTTCATTTATGGTGTTCCCAATTGGTATGAGAATCGCCATCATGAACATAGTTTTGGTTCGCAAGGTCGGGGACTGGAACACATTTGGCGCGGCTACGATTACCCGCACATCATTATGCTCTACTTCCACATGTACCAAATTGCCAGCCTATATCCGGGGATGACGCATTATCTGGATAAAATGGGGTATCTGGCGCGTGCCTTTGGGACGGCGCGCGCGCACTTCACGTTGGGCGGCAGCGATGACCTGCCACAGGGTGCGCAGGGTTATTGGGCCTATACGTTGGGATTGTATAATGAGTTGCTCATCATAGACCTCATTACTGCATTGGAGACGGAGGGCTGGCATGAACAGGCTGTTTGGTTGAGGGGGGAGTGGGAGAAAAAGGTGAAGTATTTTGTCTACGATGATCCCTATCCTTTCGATTCAGAATATCCCTTTGATACCACAGCTTTTGAAACCTCGCACGCTGTCGCTAAATACGGGCTGGAACATAACCTGGAGCCGGATGAGAATTTGTGGTACGATAAATATAAGGATAAGTGGTATTCCCACCCGGAAGTCAAACGCGCGGATTTTGAGGCGTTTATGGAGAAGCAATTGCAGGCCAACATTGCGCTGCGGGGATGGGTAGAGCCTGCCTATTATCTATTGGGCGGTGATTATCGTGGCGGCCAATCGTCCGCCTATGCGCTGAGCTATATGTCACAACTGGGTGGGTGGGCTATTGTGGACTATGCGCTGTACTATGCGCAAGACCCTGCATTGTACCTGAGATTGGGGTATGCCTCGACTTTGAGTTCCTGGGCATTGATGAACACCGGGACGCCGGAGAGTAACTACGGCTATTGGTATCCCGGTAGTGAGAATGACGGGGCATCTGGCTGGGCTATCACGCCTGAAAAGTATGGCCCGATGTGGATCCGCAAACACAATGGCCGGGGCGCGTGGTTCTACGATGGCGAGATTGAACTGGGGTATGCGGGCGCGCTGCGCACGGCAGCAACCGTTGTGGTGGATGATCCCCTGTTTGGTCGCACTGTCTACGGTGGTCTGCCGACCGCAGCGGGCATTGTTCCCCAGGATGGTGTGCGGCAGCGATTCCACATTATCCGAGACGTGCGCCGGTTGCACATACTTCTAGGACGAGATGGCTTTACGGCCCATACTCCCATTTTTGTGGATGAAGACCTGAAGATGTTCCAGTTCACGTTGGAGAATCGCACGCTGGACGCGCATAACACGACGCTCCAAATTGCGGGTTTGATGGATGGCGAATATGCGGTAACATTTGATGGGCAACCGTTAGAATCCATTTCTTCTGTAGGTGGTGAGTGGGTAATGCTTAACCTGCACATACCGGCCTCGGCGCATTGCACCGTTGTGATCCAGTTAGTGTAAAGATAACTTCGGTTGCGTTCTATGGCTCAACGAGCTAATATTTCAATACAACACATATTGTTCTTGCGGGGTTGGTCACACATTGACCGACCCCGTTCACATTGATGCCTTTCTTAGTTGACAAGCTTGTTAACCTGCATAGTATTGTAAACGACAGTTCGAGCACATAGGAGCAAAATGATGCGTAAGTTTAGTTCTTATGGACCTGTAAATACGGCGTTACATTACTATGTTCCTCGCGAAGCATTGATTGCGGAGGGGACGCGGCAATTGCAAGGTGAAACCGGCGCAGGAGGGGGGCATTACAGACCAAGCCGCGCACTACGCCCATCAATTGGATTTGGACACCATCACACTAGCTCTCTTTGTGGAAACTGTAGACGACGCCAACCGCGCCAAGTACGAAACCGTTTATGTAGAAGTTGAAACCGGTGTGACAGTGATACCGGTGTTTATTGAAACCGGGATGGGCAGTTAGTATCGGGCTTGTTTAGTCTCAGTTTTATGGTACATTAACAAGTGAATAACCTGTTTTAGGATAATCAGGAGAGTTATGGTGAATACGCAACCCAGATTGCCGGTTTTTGATTTCCATGAAAAGGCCACAACTAGAGTCCAAGGTGGTAAGACTACCACCGACTTAATTATGTCGGCTTTTGTAGGCACAAATGATGTATTATTCCTTGATATATTGAAGTTGCATGTGCCTAAAGGATCGCTTGTTGCAGATGTCACGTATGGAAGGGGTGTTTTCTGGCGCAACGTTTCTCCGACAGACTATCGTGTATTAGCTTCCGATATTGCAACCGGAACAGATTGCCGGAGATTGCCATATAAATCAGAGTCCCTAGATTGCGTCGTGTTAGATCCTCCCTATATGGAAGGCTTTTACCGCAATTCTGGACAGAAAGCGGGATCTGGAACTTATGCTGCATTTCGGAATTACTATTCAAATGGTACAGAAGAGACGCAAGGCCCCAAATGGCAAGATGCCGTCACTTATTTTTATATTCAGGCTGGGCGAGAAGCCCATCGCGTTTTGAAAGAAAATGGGGTTTTGATTGTCAAATGTCAGGATGCTGTTAGCGCGAATCGGCAAAACTTGACCCATGTGGATATTATTCTGGCTTATGCAAAGATGGGGTTCTATGCTAAGGATTTATTTATTTTAGTTAGACAGAATAAGCCGGGTGTGAGCCGAATCAAAAAGCAAGTCCACGCGCGGAAAAATCATTCCTACTTCCTGGTTTTTATAAAAGTCCCAGAGGGGAAAACTGTAGACGCTATGAAATCTTCTTAGCGCGTTCTGCAATAAGTTCGTCTAACAACGTGTACAAGTTATCTACAAAGGGCGGTTCAGGAGGCCAGGTAACAGGAATGAGTGAAGCGAGTAAAAATGATTGTTGCTTTGCTGTATATCCTCGCCAGGTACTTCGGGGTAAATCCTGGTTTTTCGCAAAAACAAAATGCCATTTATTTTCAAAGGGGAATACATTCACTGCCAGTATGTCAAATTCACCTATTTGCAATAAAGTGGTCGTCACTTCAGACTCGTCAGGCAAGAAGATTGTTCTACGATCACTGGCATCTACTTGAGCTTTGCCCTGCCATTGCTCAGCAACTCGTGCAATGGAGTTGGTCTGAAGTGATTTTGCCTCTATGATAAATGGATAGCTCTTATATACGATACGCCGATCTCCTTTCTTCTTGCGATCATGGTCATCATCTTTAACAACTTCAGTTATATCAGGATGATTTAACCATAATTCGTGTAGCTTAAATTCTGCCGCATAACCAAAAAGCATTCCGCGCAAACTTGGATTTTGATTGAGCAATTCGGTTAAATCTTGAGATGTAATTTCCCAAAGGTCCAAGATGTTTTTTGGATTTTCTGCTGGGAAAAACTCTAGTTTTAGTTGCATCATTATATCAACAGGATGAATCTGAAGGATGTTAGCAATTTGGAAAAGTTCAATCACATCTAAACGGCGTTCACCGCGTTCATATTTGGATACGAATGACTGTGGCTTTCCTAACAACTCAGCTAATTCTACTTGAGTCAGTCGACTCTTTTGTCTTGCGGAAATGATTAATTCACACAAACGTTGATATTCTTTTGAAAATGTGGACTTTATCATTTGATGTCTCCTATGTTTATATTCTAATCAACTATAAAACCTATTTTGGAATATCCCAAAACAGGTTATTTGTTTTATTCATTATTTACTTTATCTTAATCTACTGAGGATTTATCTATGACTTATCTATTTGATATTTACGTCTATGGTATGACCGTTCTCTCAACTATTCATCGCTTAAAGACCCTTTTCCCGCAAGCGGATAGCTATCAGGAGATCGTGCAAACGACTGTGATGCCCGGCGGGGAAGGGGGCAATGCGGCGATTTTATTGAGTCATTGGGGATTGAAGACACAGCTCGACGGTTGTATGTTCGGCGAGGCGACTGCCGAACCACTGCTTGCGTACTTTAACCGCTACGGCGTGGATTGTTCACTGCTGCCCACGTTGCCTGATTTTGATGGTTGGCGCGACATCGTCTTCTGCGATGGGGAGAGCCGCACGGTTTTCGGCTGGTTTGGACAGCACTTCTCCAGCGCGCGCAAGCTGTGGACAGAACCTTGTGCGGCTTCTATCGCGGCGGCGCGCTGTGTAGCTGTTGATCCATTCTTCGGCGAAACTTCCCATCGTGTGGCTAACCTCTGTGTGCAGCACGGGATCGATTATGTAACCCTGGATGCGCGCTGGGATGATGCTCTGGCACAGAATGCCAGAGCTATTGCTTGTTCAAAGGAATTTCTTGAGAGTGCGTATCCCGGCAAAGATTACACGACTTTGCTGGAACAGTATCGTACTGTGTGCCGGGGATTGGTTGTTTTCACTTTCGGCGGTAAGGAGATGTTGTATACGTCGCCGGAGATAGCGCACCCCGCGACGCTGCCTGCCTATCCCGTGACCGTGTTGGATACCCTAGCTGCCGGTGATACCTTCCGCGCAGGTCTTGTCTATGGTGTGGTCAACGGAATGTCCGCCGAAGACACCGTGCGCTTTGCCGCTGCCAGCGCAGCCGTCTGTTGCACGCGCTTCCCCTCCATTCTTGAACCGCCGGGGTTGGATGAGATTAACCTATTGATGGAAAAGTATGCGTAAATTAACAATTCGCGTACTTTTGTCCATCTTAATTGGGTTGCTGCCAGCCTGTCGCTATGTGTCTTCGCTTGATCCAGATGTGACGGCGACGCCACAGAAATTTTCGCAGTGGGCAATAGCTGCTGAAGCCAGCTCGTCGTTTGGGATGCCCGATTGGAGCGTGACCCGTGCCACGGGTGCACCTGATGTGAATATGTGTGCTGATGACTCACGTGCTTGGGCTTCGGGGCGGGGCAACGGTGTGGAATGGCTCCAGCTAACGTATGCCAAACCGGTGCATGCACTAGAGGTTCATGTCTATCAAACGTTTGGCCGAGGGGCTATCTCCCGAATTTCCATATTTGATGCCGAGGGGAATCGAGAAATTGTCTGGGAAGGGGAGGATGATACAGACCCGTGTCCAGGAGTACTAGCTGTTTCCTTCCCTGAAACCGCGTATCGGGTGAAACAAGTGCGCATTGATTTAGATGAATCGCGTACCGGATTTTGGAACGAAATAGATGCGGTGGCTTTGATCGGTGTGCAATAGTTACAATTTAGGTTCGGTTGAGTAGCTTCTTCCGTAGGATTTCTGGCACACGCCCCCCGGCTTCGAGTGTGTTGAGAATTTCTTCTGGAGTAGGGGGAGGAGCTTCTAGAACTGCTGTTGGTTGTGGCAGTGGCGCCGATGTTAATGGCGCTATATCTGAGGAAATGGGGGTGTCTATCCACGTCAATATCTCCTCCGGGATTTCGAGTATGTGCGTGCCGGGGGGAATGGCTGCCGGCAGCACTGTATCGGATAGAAGTAATGTGATAGGACGGTTCCCCTGTGGAGATGTTGGCAGCGCGTTGATATCGGACGTGATGCAGTACGTTGCTGCGGTGAAGGCGATTTGTTCCAGGTAAGGATTCCAGGCTGGGTTGTGGGTGGCTTCTGGTGCGAGGGGACTGAGCATAAGCAGGCGTCCAGCGTTGAGAAGTTCGGTGAGATAAGGGGTGAATTGCACCATATTAAGTCCCTGGCGCGTGAATAATAATACTTCGCCCTCGGTGGTGTGCATTTCTTCCAACAGAAGTGTAGCTTGTGGACTATCGAAGAAAACCGTAGGGAGTAATCCTTCACCCAATAGCAGACTGATCGCGGCGGTGATGTTTTCTTGACCGGTATCAGATAATGGTTCAGGCGTCAGGTAGGCGATAGGATGTTGCAGCAACTGCACGGCTCCTGAATAGAAGAGTAGGGCCGGGCGTAACTTTAGTGGAAGTGTGCGCAACCCGTTGGGGTAAAGGCTTTCATCCCAACGTAAAGCCGAGGATGCCGGTGAATTAGCGACCTGGGTAGTGGCTAAGTCTGAAAATTTAGCTGCTTCTTCTGGTGTCAATCCTAACGCTGTTGCGCGGTGTGGTAGTTGCGTGACTATATCTTTTAGCGACAGAGCTTGATCTTGCCAACGTTTCAGTAATACTTTTCCGCGTTGTGGCGGGATCATACTGTTAAACAAAAACCAGATCCATAGTTGCGTCTCGGTGGATTGTGTAATAAAGTCAGCCATGTAAATTTCCCTTGAAAATAGCGAATTGCGGATTACGGATTCAACTTTCATCCCCCCACCGGTAAACCACTTTCCGTGGGATTCTTCTCCAGAAGGATTGTCACCGGCCCATCATTGACTAATTCTACACTCATGTGAGCCTGAAAGATACCTGTGGCAACGGGAACATCCTCTGTTTTGAGATCTGCAATGAAGACTTCGACTAACGGTTCAGCGATATCTGGTGGAGCTGCATGTGCGAACGATGGTCGAAAACCTCGCCGTGGATCTCCATAGAGTGTGAATTGAGAAATAACCAGGATTTGGCCGCCCATAGTCTTTACAGAGAGGTTCATCTTGCCCTCTGTATCGGAAAAAATGCGCAGATTGGCAATTTTATGGGCTAACCAATGTGCCTCGTTTTCGGTATCACCTTCACCCACACCTAGTAATACAACTAACCCCTGGTCAATAGCCCCAACGATTTGTCCTGCGACCTGCACCGAAGCGTGGGATACACGTTGTACGACAGCACGCATAGTTCCTCAGCTTATCGCCACAACAAATGCAACTGCCAGGTTTCCATCATGACTGAGGCTGACAGACCACTCAGTGAGTTCCAATTCTTGTGCCAGTACCCTGGCGCGATTATGCAAAAGTAGGTAGGGTTTGCCGCGCTTATCGTTGAGTACCTCTACATCATGCCATCCAATTCCTAGAGGCGATAACACCCGCATTCCTACTCCCAATGCTTTGGATACAGCTTCTTTGGCTGCAAAGCGCGCCGCTAGTTCTGCCACCCGTTGGCGGCTATAGTGGATTTCGGCAGGCGTATAGACGCGCGCCAGGAATCGCTCCCCGTAGCGCGCGAGCAGCCGCTCAATACGTGGAATTTTTACCAAATCTACACCAGTAGTTAACATAACGTAAGTCACCTCATCCGAATCAGGATCAGACCTTACAGGTCTACAAAGGCTATTTATGCCGGGACAGCCGGTTCGGCAATAGCAAGCGCAAAATTTTCCGGATCTAGCCAACGCTGGGCCATCTTTTGCACATCCCAGGTGGCAACGTTGCTGATCAGTTCTTGGTAACGTTGCAAATAATCTAATCCCAGATTGTAACGTTCTATATTGACGAGTGTATGGGCTACGCCTTCATTTGTCTCCAACTGCAAAGGTAAACTTCCGATTAAAAAGGATTGACTGTTACTTAATTCTTCTTTAGAGACTAGGTTTTCACGAATTTGTTTTAATTCCTCCAAAATTAAGTCAATAGCTTTGTCTATGTTGGTGGGATTAATACCGGCTAAAATGCGCCATGCGCCCGGTCCTTTACCGCCGTCTATGTGACTATAAGCATAGTAAGCCAATCCGTTTTCTTCACGAACCCTTTTGCCCAGCCGTCCGTACATTCCAAAAACACCCAAGATATTATTGGTCAGATAACAGGGAATAAAGTCTGGATGTTGCCGGGGGGGACCGGGCCACCCAAGCACCAGATTGCTCTGGGTTTTCTCTGGGATGGCTAATCGCTGTTCTTTCCGTTCTGTAAGAGGCGGAACATCTGGTAATGCGGTACGCGCCGGGCGAGTTGTGCTCCAATCACCGAAAACATCGGCCACGATATCGGCCATTTCTTCAGATTTTACCGCGCCTACGATAACAACAGTCATTCCTGCTGGTGCAAAGTATTGCTGGTGAAAGTTTACCAGATCATCACGCGTGATAGTGGAAACAGTCTCCGGGTAACCGGAGCTACTGTAGTGATAGGGATGTGTGTCTGGATAGATTAGCTCGCGAAAAAGTAGGGATGCCATCCGCCGTGTGTCCTGGGCGCGTTCTTGGAAATCCGTCAAAATCTCCATCCGCTCTTTTTCTACTTGCTCGGTGCGAAAGGCTGGATTCCGTAGAATGTCATGGGTGATGTTTAACAGCAAGGGTAGATGCTCAGCGAGTCCTTTTGCACCAAATGTTGAGATATGTGTGCCACTACTTAGACCGAGACGTGCACCAACGGATTCGATTTCTTCATAAAGTTGATCAAAGGATCGGCTTTGAGTACCGCGTTCCATAACACTAGTGGTGAAATTGGCCAGACCACATAAGTTGCGAGAGCTGTGTAAGGTGCATAGTTCATCTTCTGCGCCCGCTTCTATATATCCACTGATGACCACTGAGGGGCTGGCAAAGTTTTCGCGCGCCAACACCGTGATCCCGTTGGGCAATGTTTGGCGCAGGGTATCATCAGGACCAGGAAGGGAACGTTTAGGTTTTCTACTGTACATTAAGACCTCCAAACAAAGTTGTAACTCAGAGATGGACACAGTCAGAGATCATCCGCAGCAGCTTTGGCTAAATACCATCCGACTGTGCGATTGTTCACTCCTAAGTAGGTTTGTGCCGCGCGTTGTACATCTGCTGCCGTTACCATATCTAGGTTATCAAGATAACGCATAAACCACTCATAATCGGCGAAGATTTCGCTGAAGCCGAGCCAAAACGCTTGATTAGTGATGCTTTCGCTGGAATAGGCGAAGAGTGCGCGGGCCTGACGACGTGCTTTTTCTAGTTCTTTCTCTGTCACTAACTCGTTTTGTAGGCGTTCGATCTCAGTTTGTAGAGCGCTCTCAGCTTCTTCCGCTTTGCGCCCTGGCCACACGGTGGCTGTGATACGGTAAAGACCAGGATCCAGGGTGGGTATGAGACTGCCATAAATATCTACAGTTAATTCTGCGTCAACGAGGGCACGATAAAGACGGCTGGTGTGGTTGCTCAAGCCACCTCCGACAGGAAAAGCAGATCCTCCACTGAGTATCGCATTCAAGAGCGTTATTGCAAAGAAGTCTTCATGTTTGGCTTCGGGAGCATGGTAAACGACTTGCAGATAGTCAGTTTGCCCTGCCCCTTCCAGGATAACGCGTCTTTCTCCACGTTGTGGGGGTTCTATGGCATTGATAACCGGAATATCCGAACCTCGTTCATTACGATCAAAGTAACGTTCAATGATGCGCTCCATTTCTCCTGCATTGAAATCGCCAGCTAGTGCCAGGACGGCATTGTTGGGCGTGTAGTAGGTGCGGTAATGTTGGTAGAGATCGTCGCGGGTCATAGTTTCCAAGTCACACATATATCCGATGGTTTCATGGCGGTACGGATGGATGTGGTAGGCGGTTGCTGATACTTCTTCCTCTAGTAAGAATAAAGGTGAATTTTCGGCTCCCTGTCGCTCACTTATGATGACTGTGCGTTCAGAAGCAACATCCTCTGGCGTAAAAAGCGCTTTGGACATACGATCTGACTCAATATCCATAGCCAAGGATACCCTTTCCACGGGTAGAGATTCACAGTAGGTAGTAAAGTCATACCAGGTGAAGCCATTGAATACACCGCCTTCACGGGCAACGGCTTGATCCACGCTTCCGCGTGGCCAACGTTCGGTGCCCTTATAAAGCATATGTTCAACCCAGTGGGAAATTCCTGTGATACCTAGATGCTCGTTGCGGCTTCCGACTCGGTACCAGAGCCAAAAGCTGGCAACCGGAGCCGTGTGGGCCTCCCGGATCATAACTTTTAGACCGTTGTCTAATATGGTTCTGAGTAAATTCATACTGCCTCCAATAGGCGTTTTAAAATGTACTAAGCGTGCACGAGCAGTTCGGCACGTTGTAACGCAAGCTGTAATGCTTCTTCCAGGGTAGGTAAACCCGCTTGTGCCCCTGATTCACGTAATTTTAGAGCTGCTACGGCTGTACCTAGCCGCGCGGCACGATCTAATGAAAGTCCCATCAGGATACCTGTTACCAAGCCAGCAGTAAAGGCATCTCCCGCCCCAGTAGTATCTTCTACTAGATACCCGTGTTCACCAGAGACTGGATAGGCCGGAATTCTTAGTGCACGTCCTTGGTCTCCAATTAGGACTCCCTCTTCACCCAGCGTCAATACCAGTGGGCCATATCCCCATTCCAGTAATCGTTCGATAGACTGGCGTGGATCATCTAATCCCGTTAATCCGGCAGCTTCAACCCGATTGAGGATGAGTAAGTCTACCTGACGCGCTACTTCGCGGACGGCTTGTGGTCCTTGTGGCCAATAAACGTCTGCTGGCGCGTAAGAGACAAAGAGATCATACTCGCGTGCCAGGGCTATCGCTGCTAATGCGACTTCTTTGTAGCAAGGGGCAATATGCAACGCCCGCGCCTGGCGAATAACCTCCTCATTAAGTTCCGCTGGGGTTTCCAAGATCACAGCGCCAGGTAGGGCGTAGATGCGGCGTTCACCACGTGGATTGACAGCGATAAAACAGCTTTGTGTGGCCATATTAGGCCGTATCAGAACATAAGACATGTCTACTCCGGCGTCCTCTAGTTCTGCACGCAAAAAATCACCGGTTTCATCATTGCCCATCGCCCCTAGCAAAATCACTTGTTGACCTAGACGCGCCATCCCAACGGCAACGTTTGCGCCCACCCCGCCGGGTTGCCGGGCTAGGCTAGTAGCGACAACATTGCCATCCGTTATCGGATAGTAGGGGACCCGTGCAAGTAGATCGAGCGCGGTTCCCCCTAAGACTACAATCGAAGAAGCCGAAATTTCCAAATATTATTCACCTATATACAATGTAAATGTTACAATAATCCTGGTTGTTGTAAGTTTGATAGCCCTGGTTTTTAAGAAGGCCCTGGGGTATGAGGTCGAGTTTATGCCGGTTTGGTGGCAAACGTGTCAATCATTAATTTGACATCGCCTAGGGGATAAAGAATTGGACACGTTGCACCGCGTTTGATATATTCTATTACTTTTTCACGGGCTTGTGCCGGTGTGCCGGTAGCCGTAATGTGTAACACCAGTTCATCCGGCACGTATACCATAGCTTTTTTAATTTGTTCCTTGGTGGCTGGCCAGCCTAGAATCGCCTGGATTTTTTCAACCGTGGCGGGTTTGACACCACTTGCCTTGGCGATATGGGGCTGCTGGGCCAGATACTGGGTGAGCAACATCTTCGCGCCACGAATGGCCTCATCACGATCCTCGTGGACTGAACAAACGATCAATTGCGGACGGTCAATGTCCTCGACCGTTCTTCCGACCTTACGCGCCCCTCTATCCAACAATTCCATTGCGTTGTCATTGTATTCGGGAGGAACGCAATAGTTTAGCACGGCGCCATCTGCGATCTCGCCGGTCATTTCCATCATCTTCGGCCCGGTGGCTCCGATCATAATGGGAATATTGCGTGGTTCCCGGCGTCCATGGACGACGTCCAGTTCAATGCCATCGACATAATGAAATTCACCATGGTAAGTTACATTTTCCATAGCCCATAGTCTGCGCAGCACTTCGATGGTTTCTTGCATGGCCTGGAGGGGTTTACGGCGAGTGACCCCCACGTTGCGCGCCAGCGGATCCCACCAGGCTCCGATGCCGCATATAATGCGGTTGGGAGCCAGATCATCTAATGTCAGGTAAGTGGCTGCCAGTAAACCGATATTGCGGGTCCAATTGTTGATGACGCCGGACCCGATCTTGATGGTATGGGTCACCGCTGCGTAAGCAGCCATGGGGACAATGGCATCGCGTACCAGGCGACTTTCAGCCTGCCAAACAGCCTCAAAGCCACGTTGTTCCGCATATTGTGCATAGGTCATCCCCTCACGAATAGGATGGGCATCTTGAAGGTAAAGCGCGACACGGGGTATTTCGATTTGTGACATGTTATATCACCTCCCTGAGTGAAATTGTAAATTTTGTATCTGTTTCTGTCATACCTGTGTATCTCATCGAAATAGATCTTGTTCTGGTGCCCGTTGCAAATCTATAGCACGTCCTCTCCCGCGCGGGTATTTGGCACCACGGATAAGCACTACAGGTAATCTTTCGGCGGCCTGTCCCATTATGAGACCCGCTGCCGCTGCTAATTCATCGGCACGCGCTATAATAGTCGCGCGTAATGTATAGCCGAACATATCTTGTTGTCCGCGCTGATCTTCAAGGGGCAACATCCCGGCAACCCCGATCGCTAAATTCACAGTTCCCACTCGCCAGGGACGCCCATGTGTATCACTGATGATCACAGCTACATCTTTGCCCGTAGTCGCCCGTAATTCCTCGCGGATGAGTGTGGCCGAAGCGTCGGGATTAATAGGAAGCGGCAGTGCGACATTGCCCTCTGGACCACGGACGTTTGAACGGTCTACGCCTGCATTGGCACAAATCCAGCCGTGGCGTGTCTCGGTAATGAGCAAATTATCACGCTGGCGCACAATATTGCGTGAGTTCTGTAAGATCACTTCGACTAAGCGTGGATCTTTTCCGGTGGTGTGGGCCACCTTCTCTGCTTTGCGCGAAGGCGTGACCGTTTCCAAGGGGATGGCACGCCCTTCAGCCTTAGATACAATTTTTTGCGTGATAACCAGAACATCCCCATCTTGAAGTTCCTGGTCGGCGTCTCTGAGGGCGTCTAAAATCACCTGTACCAGATCATCGCCTGCTTGGATATTCGGTATTCCCGGCAGCCCATATAATGTAATTTGTGCATTTGTATTCATAGTAAAAATTATTGGATTTAGAGTGTGGTTGGTATCTCCATCCCTGTGATATGGATACCTGAACCAGGTACTTTGTAACGTTTATTGATGCCTATGAGGATAGACGTTAATCCTTCAACCGCGCGTGCATTGACGAGGGGTCCGGCGTCAATCCCACGGCTCCCTATCGCTTCGGCTAATTCGATGGCAATGGTCTTGGCGGATTTTTTATCCCCACAGACGAGAACATCACACGCAACCGGATGCTCCAGGTTTTCTAAATGATATGCCCCAACGTTTTGGAACGCTGCCACAACCGCCACACCGGAACCCAGAATTGCTTGGGCTTGTTCCGAAGCTGACCCTTCCGGGGGGCTGTACACCTGAGTAACTTTTGGAGGATTGAGTGCTACCGTCACACAGATCAAAACTTTGCCCTGTAAATCACTTCTCAGGTGTTCCAAAAGTGGGTTTTGCGCTTGATAAGGGACCGTTAACACGGCTACATCACAGGTTCGTGCAGCTTCCGGATTGGTTACCCCTTCTATGGGGTTTTCTGTAGGATACGCGCTAAGTTTGGTGTTAAGTTCATTAGCAACCCGGTCGGCTTTTTCCTGTTGGCGGGAGCCGATCAAGACTCTATATCCCGCTTTCGCCCAGCGCAATGCCAGCCCCGGTCCTTCGTTTCCAGTACCGCCTAAAATAGCAATTGTGTGGATAGGTGTCATATTATAATAACTCAACGCTTTCGCCTTCACAGGCAAGGATAGTATTGGAGAAAATGGCTTGGGCCTTAGTTACCATACCTTCTAAATACGCATCATCGTGCTGAGGACTATGATGGATTAACGCGAGTTGCTTAACCTCAGCCGCTCTTGCGACATCCACTGCCATCCCCCATGTACTATGTCCCCATCCCTGGCGTAAGACGGCCTCTTCAGCATACTCATGTTCATCATACTCCGCATCATGAATTAGTAAATCGGCAGCCTGAGCAAATTTCACCAACCGCCGGTCAACGCCTATGTAACCTTCAGTGTCTGTCGCTATCACTACACTGTGGCCTTTATAGCTGATGCGATAGAAAAGGATCCCGTTTTTAGGATGGTGGTAGCCGTGATCGACTTTGATGATGACCACATCATCTGGCGTATCGGGTATTGCATCGCCGAGCGCATAGTGTTGGGCCAATTCATGGGGATCGGTTAGAATAATTGTATCACCGCGCCCGGTCTCCTCAATGCATCGTTTGCTGTACAATTCTTCTAACCCGATTGGGAAAACAGGAGGATGCATTACCCGCCCTAAGAATTCCTCAAACGGTTCGCCAAAGAGCAACTTGGGACCGAAGAAGTTGAGATAAGATTCTGGCAGGCGGGTGGGGACAAAGAAGGGAAACCCCTGTGTGTGATCATGGTGTGTGTGTGTGATTAAAATTGTAGCGTAAATGGGTTCTCCGGTGGCGAAATGTTCCTGCATTATCTTCCGGCCAAGCGGGATAATGCCTGTCCCACCGTCAATAATTAAGCGATGTTTGCCAACTTCTATTTCCACACAGGTTGTGTTGCCACCATATTTAACTGTTGTTGGGCCAGGTGTGGGATACCCCCCACGCACACCCCAGAATGTAACTGTGAATCTATCTCGATTCATATTGCCCCCTTAGTATGAGGTCCTGTAACAACGGATTCAAGTTATCCATTAGATAACCGTTATCTAATGGATAACCGTTATCCAACGGATAACCGTTATCCAACGGATAACCGTTATCCAACGGATAACCTTCATCTGACGGCCGCACCGCAGCCGTATAAAGTTTGATGCCAAGTGTTAAGTTACCTTGGGCAGAGAATCATATTCTTATTATACTTAAATTTAGTTGCGATGGAAGGGCTGCCCTAAAGCCGTTGGCGCATGACCTCGTAGGATGTGTTCCAAGTGTTGGCGAAGAGGGGGGGGAAAAAGATTGAGAAAACGGTCGGTGAGACCGCTGCTAGTTAGGGCCAGGAATAGAATCATCAATGCAAACGGCGCAGTAGAGAAGATCTGCGTTGGCACGTTGACGAAAGTTGGGTTGCGCTGTAGAACACTGCCCAGTGCTTTTAGTCCGCCGAAGAGATATGCCCCTGTGGCAACCTTCCACGGATTCCAGCCGCCGAAGATGACAATGGCGAGTGCGATCCACCCATTTCCCGCGGTGTGGTTGTGACTCCAGCCAAGCTTGACGACGAGTGAATAGGTCGCGCCTGAAATACCCACCAGCAGCCCGCCGAGGAGCGTGTAAAGGTACCGTGTGCCATTGACATTGACGCCTCGCGCGAACGCCGATGCAGGTTGTTCCCCCACACCACGCATTTTAAGTCCCGGCTGTGTTTTGTTCATCCACCACCAGGCCAACACAATGACCACATAACTGGCGTAAATTGCTATGTTGTGGTTGAAGAGTACTGGTCCAAGCAGAGGAATATCTTTGAGCAGTGGGATAGGTTGCTGCCCCAGGTAAGGGCCGGGACGATTGACATAGGGATTTCCTAGAAAGGAACTGAGATCGCCTGTGAGAAGCGTGAGGACAAAACCCACAGCGACTTGTTCCTGTTCTAACTCAATACTGGCGAGTGCTACAATGAACGCAATCAACGCGCCGACGAAGGCCGCTGCCAGAAAACCCAGTAGTACACTGCCTGTGTTAATGGTCACGGCAAAGGCCGTCATTGCAGTAAGCAGGATGGTGCCATCCAATGAGAGATTGGTGACACCGGATTTTTCGGTCAGTGTTTCACCCACGCCCGCGAAAATGATGGGCGCGGCATTAGAGACAATCGAGGCCAGAGTATTGATAATAAATGGATCCATTATGATTCACGTTTCAAGCGTTTGCGTAAGCCTGTTCCTAGGAGGACAAAGAGAACTACTAATCCTTCAATGACGCCGCCTAAGGAGGCATCAAGTTGCATATTTAACTCTAGCCGGGGGCTGCCAACGCCCACAGCAGCAAAAAAGAGTGCAACCACAGGCACGAGTTCTGGACGATAGCCGGCCAACAACACCACCAGCATTGCAGTATATCCAAATCCACCAGAGATACGCGGGATAAGGCGATGGTAGACGGCTGTGGCTTGCATCGCGCCCGCGATGCCGGCCATCGCACCGCATAAGACGAAAGCGAGTAACATGTGGCGGTGGGTGGGTATGCCCTGTATCGCAGCCGCGCGCATGTTTTTGCCCATCGCGCGTAGTTCGAGTCCGAAGCGCGTACCTTTGAGCAGTAAAAAGCTGAGCGTAATAGCTAATAGAGCAAGGATAATACCTAGCGGGGGAAGGCGGGTATTGCCTAGCCGTGGCACCCAGGCTGCCGGTGGAAAAGGTTCCGTACCGGACATCGTCGCGCCGCTTTCCGGTTTCCAGGGATTGAAGATTAACCAGATGATGAAGGCTGTAGCGATAAAATTTAATCCAAGCCCGGCAAATATCTCGTGAACATGGCTGTAAACTTTGAGTACACCTGTTAATAATCCCCAGAGCGCGCCCCCTAACATCCCTGCCAGCACAATGAGGATGAGTAATAGGAACGGTGGTAGTGTGAAGGTACGAGCTACCCAGGTTGCAAAGATTGCACCCAAGAGAATTTGTCCTTCAGCTCCAATATTCCATAGCCCGGCGGCAAAGGTTAAGCTTAAGCCTGCGCCGATAAGGGCCAGCGGCATCCAGGCGGTTGCCACATCGGCCCATTTCTGTGGACTTTCGACAGCACCGTTCAACAATGTGCCGATGGCCTGGAGAGGAGGCGCATCCACAATCCACAGCAGCAATGAGGTCAACAATAGCGCCGCCATAACCGGCGCGACCGCCCATATAACTTTTTGAATAAGTACATTTGATAAATATTTATGCATGGCATCTAACTCTTAATTCCTTACTCTCTTTACCCCCAATCATATACCCCAATTGTTCTCCTGTCACTGATGATGTTGGCAAGGGGGGGCGCATTTGCCCGTTAAAGAAAACGACGACCCGATCACTGTAGGTCATAATCTCGTCCAGGTCGGCGGAGATAAAGAGGATTGCGGTTCCATCTTCCCGGCGTTTGAGTAGTTGTTCCCAAACCCAGCGGGTAGATTCCATATCCAGACCACGCGTGGGATGTTCTAGCAACAGTACCTTTAAATTAGGTTGTTGGAGTGCAAGCAGGACGCGTTGTTGGTTACCTCCAGACAGCGCATCTACGGGTGTTTCTGGTCGCCCCTTGATATTGAAGAAATCAATTTGCGCCTGGGTATAGGTCTGGTTTTCGGCCCAGTCGATGAAAAATGGCGTGGATCGGCGGAGCGGGAAATGCTCGGCAATGCTCAATCCTTTCACCAACCCCTCATCAATGCGGTCGGCGGGGAGTAGACTGACGCCGCGGGCAAGGAATTCGCGGTAAGGGTGACCGGTTAACTGTTGTCCGGCGAGTGTAATATGGCCATGGCGAGGGCTTAGCAGTCCGGCCAGCGCGCGCAAAAAATGACTTTGTCCGCTGCCCTCCATCCCTGCAATCCCGATGACTTCGCCAGTGCGCACAGCGAGATGACATGGTCCAACTTGTAGCCGTTGGTTTTCAATCATCACGTCTTCAGCAGTAAGTACAGTTTTGCCAATAGGCAATGGGGGTTTATCCGGCAAAGCCACACTTTGTCCAAACATCAAGCGCACGAGGGTCTCTATCTGAACCGGCATTTCCTGGTTGCCGGTGACTTGGCCATGCCGTAAGACGGTTACTTCATTGCACAGCGTTTCGACTTCTTCTAGTTTGTGCGAGACGAAAACCACGGTTTTATTTTCTTCTTGAGTAAGTTGATGTAGGGTTTGGAAGAGTTGAACTTTTTGTGGGGCAGAGATACCGGTGGTAGGTTCATCCAAAATGATGATTTGTACGCCTAGTGCCAATAGCCGGAGTATTTCGAGTTGTTGTCGTTCTCCGACGGTCAGCCGTCCGACAGGTGCATCGGGAATAATAGCAAAATTAAGTCGTTCAGCCAGGGTGCGCATACGGGCGCGGGCCGCTCGGCGATTGGGAATCAGGCGAGTATCAAACCCTAGGAGAAAGTTTTCCAGAGCCGTCATAGGGGGAAAATCCAGGGGATCCTGGTGCAACATTCCAATGCCGGCCTGGATGGCTTCTGCTGGAGAGTGAAAATCTACGCGTTGCCCATCAAGTAAGATGTCGCCGCTATCCTTGGACTGGTAACCAGAGAGAATTTTCATCAGCGTGGTTTTACCCGCGCCATTTTCACCTAACAGTCCGTGAATTTGACCTGGCTTCAATGTTAGCGTGATGCCGTTGTTGGCCTGCACTGCGCCGAAATGTTTGTGGATGTTGTGTAGTTCTACGTACATATAATGCCGATTTTCGAGGAGTATTTTTCGATTTCGAGCATTGCTCGAAATCGAAAAATACTCTTAGTACTTTCTTGTTGCGTATCTTACTATTTGCTCGGTCCTTCGATGCCTTCCAGGAGTTGAGGCGATTTCCAAATGTCGTCTTCGCTGGCGACTGCGCCATCTGCGAGCCAAGCTGAACCATCCTGCCAGTTCAGCGGACCGACGAAGAGTCCGCCCCAGCCCTCTTTGCCCAAGAACTTGATGTATTCCTCAAGGTTCTCTTTCATTTCGTCGGTGGTGGCCGGGCCATAGATATAACCTGTACCGGTCGTATCCAGGTTATTGATGCCCTTCCAATCTGGTCCGTCCCAGGTCCAGTGTTGCTTCCACTTCCCTTGTCGTACTTCCTTAACGATGTTTAGATAGCCAGGCCCCCAGTTAAAATAGGGGACACCCAGGCAGACATCGGGAGCCTGATCACAGGCATTGCGGTAATCATAGGGGATACTGAAGACCGCTTCGTTTTGGTCGGCGCGTTGCTTGGTCACAACAATGCCCTCGGTAGTGTCAATACCGGAGAGCAGCACATCTACTCCTGAGTTGAAAAGGTCGTTGGAAACCTCTGTGGGATCTAGTGTTACACCGGGAATATTGAACCAAAAGCCGATCCAGGTGACCGTGAACTTCAGATCATCGGCGTTTTTACCCCGGTAGGTTTCGTAGCAGTGACGCGCGCCCAGATAGGCAGCATTGACCAAACGGCGGGTCTCGTTGTTAATCAGGGGCCCCAAGTATCCAATTTGTCCGGTCTCGGTCGCTAAAGCAGCATTGCAACCTGCCACGGCTTTCATATATTCCATCTGGGTCATATAGTTACCCAGGTTCTTAGGTGCAGTGCCGATCTTGGCATGATCACCGGAGATGTTGATGAAGGTGATATCGGGGTATTTTTGCGCGACCACGTCAGTATCATCCTGGAAATCGTCGGATGAGGTAAAGATGAGCTTTGCGCCTTGCTGGATCATATCATCCACCACTTGTTCCATTGTGGTTTCGGGACGATCCGCTGAGTTCATTTTATCCAGGTAGATCATCCTTGCGCCGGAACTTTTCTCCTCGACGTACTTGCCGGCCTCATAGTGCGCCTCGCTCCAGCCATGGTCGTTATAGGGACCGACCATCACAACGCCGAAGACGAATTCGCCATCGTCCGCACCCTGCGTATTGCAAGCACTTATCAGAGGTGTTAACAGCAACACCAGTAGCAAAACCAACGTCCAAGTTTGTTTCCTTAACATAGCTCCTCCTTATTGATAATGGAAACGATTTTTTTGGGGGGAATTCCCCTATTCAGTGTAGCACAAGACGTATTTCTTGCCAATTGAAAAGACGCAGAAGAGTGGACGTCAAAGTTTTGCAGCACCGGCTCAGATTGGGCCAGTTTTAGCCCGTGCTATCTGCTGTGGGGCCAATAGTTAACCTAAATCGCGCGGTATGCACGATTTTAATAAACTGGCCCAATCTCCGCAAAGTTTCGCATTTCGCCCGGATGTAGCCGCACTTTCCATAGCGCGTTCTTCATTACCGTCTCCTGTAGCCGCGCTTTCCATAGCGCATGGTCTATAACCGGCTCCCAAGACGGGGTATGGAAACCTCGGCTACCATATACAGGAGCAGAAGCGCAAGGGAGCAGAGGTGCTTATTCTATCTCCTCTGCTCCCTCTCTCCTGCGCTCCCTGCCTCCCTGCTCCCCTACTCGTTTTACTGTCGTACAATGAGGGGAAGGTAAAGGTAGGTTGTCTCCTCTTGTAATGCTATATAGGATCCTCTCTCCGTCGCGAGTGCGACATTCCCCGCTGCATCTACTGCTTGTAAGATATAACGTGCATCTTTAGGAATATCGTTAGCTTCACCTTCCCACCCTTGTCCGGTGGGGTCGGTCAAATCATGGGCTAGTGGTACACTCCATATCTGTTGTGCTGTGATGAAGGTGAAGTAAACTTGCGTGATATATGTCTCAGCATCTTCTACATTGGCGTATAATTCCACATTGGACGTGTTGGGTATCCGTTCCCCTTGAGCTGCCAGGATGATGGGCGCGTTGTTGTCTTCACTCTCGCCGCGCGTGTAGAATACCTCTATGTTAGCCGTTTCTAACAGGCGTAATTCCTGGGTCTTTGCATTAAAGAGTGCAAAGGTAGCTGCAATCTGTGGTGCGTCCGGGTCGGTTTTGTTAATGGTAAAGATGCGAGGAGAAAGCCACCCCAGACTTCGCTGTAGTTCCGGTTCAGCGCGTGCAGTGTCGGTGACGGGACGCACGATAATGGGGTCAATTGCATGAGGGGCGAGAGCTGCCGAGAGTAAGAGGGTATTCTTGGGTATCCATTCAAGCGTACCTACTTCCGGCACCGGGATCGCAGCAGAAGGCAGCAAGGGTCGCCCTACGGTACCATGCGACCATGCCAGGGAATCCCGTCCCAGGCCAAAATAAGTTCCATTTTCGCCGGTACGTAGTTGTAGATCGGGTTCTAGTTGAATTTCAAGTGTACGCAGGTGTGTACCTAGAAGATGTTGTGAGCCTTTTGTTAGTGTAATGGGTGGTCGGTAAACTGTGGTAGGGAGCGGATTCGGAACCTGCACGGTGTACATAGGTAAGCCATAGAGTGTAGCTTCCATAATAGCTTTAGCGTCATAGGGTGTCAGCCCACCAGGGGGCAACGTGCGCAGATAACGCACTTTTGCATGGCGCGCCGCTTCACCGATCGCAATCTGGCCGGAGCGACCCAGTTCCTGGGTGAAGTAAAGCATTAGGCGTTCGGACCCGGCAATAGCATCGTCGGTGCCGTAGCCATAACCGGTGTTTGCCAGCCAGACCGCACCCTTTTGGGCTAAGGCCTGTGGAAAGTCTGGCGTAGTTTCCGCCTTCGAAGCCACTACATCGGGGACATTGTAACCGGCATGACATCCCATTGACCAGGCTAGTGTGCCGGAGAGTGCGGCGGTGGCATTGACGATGTCTGTATTGTAGAAGATACCGGTCGTTGTGGTGGCGGGCAGTGCGCGCCAGTGTTCAAAGTGCGCGTTAATTGAACTAAGATCGGGGGCGTCAAGGCTGTTGGGCCAGTTGTTTCGCAATCTGTCGGCAGTCCATGCTTCGCCGATAAGTTGTGTAGGCCGTGTCCCCTGCATTTGCGCGAGGGTACTGGCGATCTCGGTTGCTGCATCCGAAAGAAAATCGTAACCTGTGACCAGTCCATCCGCACTGTTGAGTTGTCCATCACGCGCTAAAAAGGTGGTGATCTGTGTCTCGATTTCCGCCGGAGTTTCGAGGAGCCGTCCTGCTGCTTTACTAGGGCGCCAGAAGTAATGCCCACGCCAGCCCAGTTCTGTGCCAGGGGATGTGCTGTAAGCATCGTCGGTCAAATAGAATCCCCACCGGGTAGCGGCATAGAGCGCACTGGTAGGACTGACCGCACTGCTAGGCGTAAATTGTTGCTCATTGGCGATGGTGGCGAGATCAAATTGGCGATAGAGGGGGACTTGTTCATCGTTGCCAACGAGGGTGATAAAGCGCAGGGTGGGGTAAGTCGCCAGGGTGGGGGAGATAATATGGTAGCGAATGGCCTCAACGACATCGTTTGCCGATAATGGATTGCAATACGATGTGTTCCACATCGTATAAAGATTCGCGACCGTGGCATTATACTCAACCGGGTAGAGTAACCCGCGTACATTGGGGTGATCGGCCAGGGCCTGTAGGGTAGGGGTGAGTGTGTTTAATGCTTCAGTCCCATAAGTTTGTGCCAGTCGCGTAGGATTGTAGAGGATGAGCGTGAGCGTAGGACTGAAGGGTGTGACTGAGTCACCGAGATAGGGGGATATATTAAGCGTAGGGGATATTGTGCTTTTCCATGTGCATTGTATATCCGGTAGGGGAGAAGCCTCTACGTATAGCGTATAAGGGGAATCTGAGACGGTATTGGCGTTTGCCGGGATTACCAGTGCATAATAATCACCGGGGCGCAGTGCCACAAACCTGACTATTTCTGTGATAGTTGATGAGTTTGCTGAGATGGACGACCATTCCCCAATGGACGACCATTCCCCGATAGAGGACCACTCTCCGATGGATGACCATTCTCCGATAGAGGACCATTCTCCGATAGAGGACCACTCTCCAATAGATGACCATTCTCCAATGCTTTCAATATAACCCTCTTCATTTTCCTGCGCGGTATCATCCAGATAACCGAGGGTTTGCTTGGTGGACAGCCGTGGGAGTAAACTGGGGTGTGGGGCTACAATGAGGTCGAAGTCTTCTGGGAGATTGTAGAGAGTCGCCGTAATAAGTGAGGGTGTCGGTACGTTAAAGACAAACCAATCCCGATCCCATTGCCATTCAATATAGCCGGTTTGTGTTCCCGGCAGTGTGAGGGGGGTTGCGCGGTTAGGAGTGTCATTGAATTCGTTAGGATCCAGATTTGTGCCACTATGGTCCGTGCTGCGTTCATAACCTACGACCATCAAATAAGTATACATATCACTGGTGGCAATGGTTCCACTCCCCTTAAATCCCATTCCTAACACAGGCATTTCGGTTTGATCCCATAATATACTTCCTAGTGGGGGAATAGTTTTCTGCCGGCTCATGCGCACGCGTCCTTGCGTATCAAAGATAGTTAATGTAGCAGTAACGGCGATATCGTTTGGATTATAGACCCAATAGGAAGTAGCTGCGTCAGGATAGCGGTGGACTGTGGGAAGATAGAACATACTGTTTTGCATTTCCCACAATTCAGCGACGGTATAACCGGCCAGATCTTTTCCTGTTGTGTCTGTATAGAGCCTTTCAAAAACGTGTCCATAAAGTGGAGGCCAGAGCATACTACTGTCTACGTAATCCAGGCTGCCCATTTCAAACGCGTCTATCAGGGGCACACGCTGAGGTGTATAGACTGGAAGGGGTATGTTCGCTGTAGTAGAAATCCAATCCCCGTTTACATTATAATATGAAGTATGAGTCTGAGTTAATGTCGCCCCGTTATATGAACCCTGTGTAACCCAGAACTCTGTTTGAATACTGTCCGGTAAGTTAATAACACTAGGGATAGATAATTTTTCTCCGCTAGAACTCTGGCGCACTGGCGCCCAGGCTTCAACGGGAAGGCCATCAACATTGACTAATGTCATGTAGCTGGCGATCTCCCCACTTATTTCGAGGACTCCCGGTTGGTTACTCAACGTGCCCCCACTTGCCAGGATCGGATCGTAGATTACTGTCTCGTGAGAACGCAATGTAAGTGTCGGTGTATCAATCAGCGTGTCGGCCAGGTAAAGATACAAATAGGCAGTGGTAGTTTCGGGGCTGGTATTTTGAAGGTAGACACGCGGTGTGAGATCCATCCGCCCCGGCAGTTGCCCTACCCACGGATAGATCAGGACATTTTCTATGCCAGCATATTTAGGTGTATATGCTACATAGTAAGAAGGAGAGCTTGCATCTGGTGTTTGTCTAATCAGGCAAACGACTGTGGCGGTCGAGGTTAGGAATCCACTTCCAGAAACGACACCCGAAGGCAATACTTCCCGCATGATGTCGGGCGAGATAACAGCACTGCCATAACCCGCTATCTCAATCGGAAGTACCGCCGAGGCATCACGCCAATTGCCTCCATCCATTCCCCACAGATAGAGCGTCGCAGTGGTTGTGAGAGGGGAGGGGTTCATAATGTGGATAGAAGTTGGTAATCGTCCAGGTTCGATCGTGTAGTAGGGGATAGCACATTGGCCTTGACTGTAAGGGGGAATAAAGGCCGTAAACCCCTGAATATCGGTTTCCATTATCGAAATTTCCGGCGCAGTTTGCGCCGGTGTGGACCCACTTGCCAGCAGTCCTAACCCCATCAGCATAACTGCTCCTAATACAGCTAACATCATACGTGTGTCAGGTTTCATCTCCATCCTCCTTTAATGTGTTGGATTGGGCGCGCGTTGTGCTCTGGTCATACACCCACTGATTGTGTAAAGCGCGCGCGCGTTCTAAGTCCCACGCTGCTCCTAATTGTTCAAACAGTAAGATAGCTTTTTCTAAGATGGGAAGTGCCTTGTTTTGATATGCATGAGCGACACGTGCTGCGAGCATGGTTGCTTGAGCTTCCCCATAGTAATCTTCGACTTCATGTAGAGTGTTGAGGGCTTCTGCGAGAATATTTTGCGCCTGGGTATGTTGTTGGAGTTCAAGGTGAACTTTTGCCAGGAACGTCTGTGTGCGTCCGATCTCCCGGTTGGCCCCTTGTTCTCGTCCTAGAGTTAGTGAAATTTCTCCTACATTCAGGGCCTCAGTAAGGCGTCCCTGTGCCAAATATAGTTCTCCCCATTGCCGGTGTAATTCGGGCAACATTCCCTTGGCTCCGATTTTTTCGAATAGATATGCTGCTCTATCCAACCGTTGTGCAGCTTCCTCCCATTTTGCTTCTTGCAGGGCAACTGCGGCTAAATTATTTTCCATCAGTGCCTCGCCATAAGTGATACCTTTATCTTGTGTGATTTTGAGGGTACGCTGGTAGGCGTCGCGCGCGGCGGTGAGTTTACCCTGATACCGGTAGACTTCGCCCAGGTTGGCCGATATGCGCGCCTGCCCTTCGGTGTGATGGATGCGCGTGGCCAATGACAGGGCTATCTCGCCATGTTCCACAGCTTTAGCCCATTGGCTTGAGCGTAGGTACACGGCCAACATGTTGTTACGAGCGTCCATTTCACCAAGGATGTCCTGCAATCTTTGGTAAACCATGACGCTTTCCTGACCTAGCGCCAGGGCACGGACTGTATCGCCCTGTAAAGAAGCCAGGTAAGCAAGCAAGTAGAAAGCTCTGGCCTGGATACGAAGGGCTTCATCATTGGCTATTTTGGTGGCTAACATCGCGCACCGCTCTGCCCATTTTTCTTCTTGCGTGTAGTTCCCCTGACGGTGATGTAATCCTGCGCCCATCAGATAGAGACGCGCCCCTTCCAGAGTTTCTGTGATCCCCGGCAGTGCCAGACCACGTTGGACGATGTCAAAAGCGGCCTGGTATTGTCCCTGTGCCTCTAATATTGAAGCTGTGTGATATTCGATGTGAGCTAATTGCGTTATATCATCATTTTGAGGATATTGTGGCAGATGGGCGCGCGCCTGTGCCAGGTGTGCCAGTGCTTGCTCGTACTGGCCGGTAATGGTTAGCGTTTCTCCTAGATTATGGTGGGCTTCGGCGCGCAGTGTGGCATTATGGATTTGCCCGGCATCCAGGGCATCCAGCACGCGCTGAAATGCCTGGAGAGTTTGGTCGGTCAGATAGTTGTTGATAGATCGTTTCCCCAATTCCAGATTTGCTTGGATGGCCAATTCCCATTTTTCACCCTCAAATGCATGGTAGGCCAACAACGCCATCCAGTTGGAAGTTGCTTGTTCCCGGTATTGATCAAGGTAGTCGGCCAGCCGTTGGTGAATCAGTCGCCGGATGCGGAAAGGCAGGCCCCGGTAGGCAACTTCACGGATCAATGGCTGCCGGAACACCAGCGTTTGCCCTTCTTCGTCGCCGGTAACTAAACCCAGGGGAGAAAGGTGTTTGAGCCGGCGTTCAACGGCCGGGCGGGATTCCTCACCATAACCCGCAACTAACATGGGCACGGTCATTTGTTCACCCACCACAGTGGCGGAGCGGAGCAGGTGGCGGCTCGGAGGTTCCAATTGATCTATGCGGCTTTGGAGTAGCCCATACGCTGTTTCAGGTAGAGGGGCCGTTTCAAGAGGTTGTACCAGTTGCCAATCTCCGTCGCCGCGCGCTATAACACCGGAAGCTACAAGTGTGCGCACTGCCTCAATCGTGAAGAGGGGGACGCCGGCGCCGCGTTTTGCAATCCACCACTCCACCTCACGCGGTAGATGGTGCGCGCGGGCCACACTACGGGCCAGGGTATAAATGGTACGCTTGGGCAGTGGTTCTAAGACAAGGTCAAGCATGTTGGGTTGGTCATGCCAGCGTTCTGCGAGTTCGGAGATATCCCGGCACGTAATAATGAATAACAAAGGGAACTTGCTCTCCGATTTAATGAGTACATCTACCAGGGTCAATGTGGCGTTGGGCATCCATTGTGCATTTTCCAAAATAAGCACACATGGTGTTTTTTCAGTGACGCGTTCCCAGAGTGTGCGCAAGACGATTTGACGTTGTTGCTCGCGCATAGCAGGTGTGAGGGCTGCGATCTCCGGGGATGGCGAGATTTCCAGCCCAACCACAGGCGCCAGGAGTGCGGCCCAGTCTGCTAATTGATAATGTGACAGTTGGGCTTGCAGGTGTGTGGCCTGCGCGGCATCTTGTATCTTATCCATACCCAAGAGCGCGCGTAACGGCGCGTTCCAGGCAGCATAAGGCAGGTGGGAACCATAAGAAGGGGCCGCGCCTAGATAGACAGGAACTCCAAGTTTTTGGGCCTGTTCTGCAATTTCGTGTACCAGGCGCGTTTTACCCATACCGGCTGCACCATGGATGAATGTGGTTTGTCCTTGCCCTATGATCAATTTATCTAGCGCGGCGCGCAACAGTGCGAGTTCGCTTTCGCGCCCGATGAGGGGAAGGTCTTCGGCTTCTGTTCCTGCCAGGCTTTGCCGAACTTCCCGCGCTATGAAAGGCGTAATGGGTTGTTTTTTGCCTTTGAGGGTCTGAGGGAGACCCTCGCTCCCGGTCACTCGTCGCTGGATAATAGGATGGTGTGCTGTATCCGGTCCAAGCCAGATCTCGCCTGGATGACAGGCAGACATCAACCGGTGTGCCAGGTTCACCGCATCCCCCATAACCGTATACTCACGACGGTCGACTGTGCCCACATCCCCGGCGAATACGAAGCCTGTATTGATGCCAATGCGTAACGGTATGTCAGATTGGGCCTGCAACTCCAGTGCGGCCAGCACTGCTCGCAAGGGATCATCTTCATGTGCTTTCGGCGCGCCAAATAATACCATCAGATACGCGCCCTTGGGGGATGCCCCGATTTTGTTCACTACGCCATCGTAGTGCTGGATGATATCCCGTGCGTGGGTGAAAATTTGATTGGGTTCATTGACTGCGCGTTGTAGGGCTTCTGGACGATCCCAATAGATGCTGAGATCAGGAAATCCGGTCAATGAGAGCATAAGGATGGTGACCTGTCGATGATCGCTCCACTGTTGGACGGTGTTAGGATCGGTGGCAGTGGTTAGCCGTTCCAGTAGACCAGGGGTGAGGTAGGGTGTTAGCGCATCCATCCGCGAGAGCAGCCAATTCAATCGCTCTGTATTTTGTACCTGGGGTGGGGAGGGTAGTAAGTCCAGGGGATGATTCTCGGAGGCTACAAGGACTTCCCTGACCAGAAAAAGTTTAGCCTCTTCTAATGGTTCACACACCAGTGATGTACCGCAAACATCTTCAGCAGAGCTAGTGTCTAGCACCACACCTCCTGAAGGTGCGATATCCTGGGCGTGCCCCATAGCCCTCAGTGGTGGGCCGGTAATTAACCACTCGCGGCCTGCCTGGTTGCCCAACCCCATTCCGACCATGCGTCCGGACCCCATCCCGATGGAGATGCGCAAGGGGAATTGTCCCAGAGATGTCTTAACCTCGCCCATTTGGGCTGCCATTGCTTCCTGTACTTTGAGGGAAGCAATGGCAGCCCGCAGTGCGTGTTGTGACCCGGTAAAGAGCAACATACCGGCATCCCCACCGAATTTCTGAATGTCGCCGCCATAGGGGATGGTGGTGGTGATGAGAATGTCCAGGAACCGGTTGACAAGTTCGGTAAGTTCTTCCGCGCCGACGGTCGCCCCCGCGCCGGACTTGGCTGCTGCCTCGGCAAAACGTTCAGAGAGAGGGGTGAATCCTTCAATATCGGCAAAGACAACGGTTCCCTCTATCGGAACTGCCAACGGGCCATGGTTGGGCGCGGCAATCACACGGCGCGCGATGATACGCGGTAGATGAGATGCAGTTGCTGTGAGTAAGTCTTGCATTCGTTGGATGGTATTGGGTTCATAGCGCAGCACGCGCCGCAGTGTGTTGAGCGCAATCCGTTGTTTCTCTTTTCCGCTTCCTTGTCTCATTACTTCCATTCACACCGGTAAATTGCCATATTATCTTCACCCATCGCGCGAGTGAGGGCCGTATCAGTCTGGTAGAGGAGTGTGAGTTGGGAATCGGTGACCATTTGCGGATACCAGGAAGGAAAGGTGATCACATACTCGGTTTGTTGGGTTGCCATCCAGCGCAAGAGTTTGTCCTCATCGCGGATAAAGGGAATAACTTCAGGACTGACGAGTCCCGCGAGGTCAAGCAGGGGACGCTGGGCGAAATAGCCGAGCGCGCCGATGTCGTGCGCAGCAATACGAGCATCCGGCGCGGTGTTCTCATTAATCCAATGAGCTACATTGACCATTTCCCCGTTAATGATAGCGACATCGGTCGCGTAAGTGTTTGCGCCAATGCCCACGAAGATCAGCGTAATCAAAAATGCTGTCCCGGCCCAGGCACGGGTGAGTAGCCAGGGGAGACGGCCTCGTGCTTGATCCCACACGTGGTACAGTCCCCCGACCCCATATACGAGCAGTGGCGGAATCATCGGCATTAGATAACGACCATGTTGGTACGTCACAGGCAATCGCCATGCATAAAGTACCCACGTTCCCCCTATCCAGATTAGGGGGAGCCATCGCGCGGGATGTCGGCGAGGGTGGGGAAGTGCCCATAGCAACGCAGGCAACAGGAGTGCCAGTGGCCCGGCGATCAAGGGGATCAGTAAACGCGCCATCCGCGTGAGGAATGGGGCGGCGTATAAGGTGCTGTACTCCTGTTGCTTAGCATAAAAGGTATTGGGGAAAGGAGTGCCGCTGAGACTCAGGTTAAGCAGCATATAGGGCATCAACGGGATGAACATTCCGGCAGCAAGGAGCAGGCCATGCCGGATGAGAGTGCGCCAGTTAGGCCAATATTTGAGAAGGAGAGCCAGCCCCAGGATACCGGAAAGTAGCACTCCTTCGGGACGCACCAGTGCCAATGTTCCTACGCCCATGCCTGTCCAGAAGATCGCGGCAGTAGAGGGGGGAGTCTCTCCCCATTTGGCGGCTTGTGCTAACAGGGCCAGCACCCCGGCAGCGAAAAGCCCCGTTTCCATACTGGAGGCCGCAGCCCATACTTGATGCCATTCGGCAGCTATTGCAACGGCGGTCAACAAGGGGACCAGGGATCGGTCGGGGAAAAGTACGCGGGCTAAGCGCGCGCCGGCGACTGAAGTCGCTATAAGAGAACCAAGTCCTACGAGCCACGTCCACACGAAGGGCACTGGTGTTGTTGTAGTGGCACTTGATTTGAACCCATGTCCAGGAACGAGCAGCAGGGTCCAGAGTGGCGCGGTAGATCCCGCGCTGGGCCGGCCCGTGATAAATGAGAATTCACCCCGTAGCCCCAGATTACGCGCATAGGTTTGGTGGATCCAGGCATCATCCAGAGGAAATCCTAACGCTATCCCACGTAAGGGCAGCGTAACTATAAATGCGCCGGTTGTCAACAATGCAACCAGTGCAGCGATCCACAAGGTACGATACTTTTCCACCAGCCCTCCCGTAGAAATTGTGAGTTAAGAGTTGCGAGTGAAGAATTAAGAGTTAAGAACTGTGTATGGTTATTTGATCCATCACGCTTCACTCCTAACTCCTAATTCTTAACTTCTAACAATTCTACCACGGAAAGCCATTGTTGTGCAGCACGTGTCCAGGTGAATTGGCGGGCGCGAGTTAGCCCGGCCCGGCGCAAATAGGCACGCAGGCCTGCATCGTCTAGCACGCGCGCCAGAGCCTCGGTCCAGGCGGAGGTGTCTGACGGATTGACCTGGAGGCCGGCATTGCCGACAACTTCAGGTACACTTGAGACAGACGAAGCGACGACGGGAGTACCGCACGCCATTGCTTCCAGAGGCGGCAGACCGAAACCCTCGTACAAACTGGGAAAAGCAAAGGTTGCGGCCTGGCGATAGAGCGCGGGAAGATCGGCGTCATCCAGGAAACCCATCATACGCACGTAGGGACGTTGCGCAGCGGCTTCCAGAATCGGTTCAGCCATCCACGCGGGCCGTCCTACGATAACCAGGTCAAGATCGTGGGTACCGGTCAACGGGTCGCAGGCTTCCATCAGGCGGATATAGTTCTTGCGCGGCTGTACAGTTCCCAGGGAGAGGATGTAAGGTCGTTCGCCGATGTGATATTTATTCTGCAGGCGCGCGCGTTCGTCCGGTTCTGCCCCTGGCGTGAAACGCGGTACAACTCCGCTGTAAAGGGTGACAACTTTCCGTTCCGGCACGGCAAGCAAATCTATGATGTCCAGCCGTGTCGCATCGGAATCCGCCAGGATGAGGTCGGCGCGGGCGATACTGCGCGGGACAGCAGTTTCTAGGTAAGCGCGTAGGGCCGGGGTGAACGTCTCCGGGTGGCGTAGGAATGAAAGATCGTGGACGGTTAAGATAGCCTTTGTTCTGGAATGTAGGGGAGGAAGGACAAAGTCAGGAGAATAGAAAATATCCACGCCCCCGGTGAAAACTTCGGCGGGCAATGGCAGGCGTAACCGTTGCCAGATCCGCGCCATCCAATCATCCGTGATAGGCAACTCACGGAAGGCAAGGTGATCGGGATAGGCCGCGCTGCCCTGCAAGCGCGCTTTCTCTGCACGCCACCGTTCGCCCAACCCCGCCACTCCCGCCAGCAAGATATAGTCGTGGCCTCCGGAATTTGCGGTCATAGACGGAGTGCCTTGCGACAGATTTGCTAAATCCCCTAACCTTGCCGCTGATTGCGCGTTGAGGATAGCGTGAATGAGTTCACGAGCATACCGCCCAATTCCGGCCCCCTGACGAGCTGCTGCGGTGTAATCAATTGCAATGCGCATAGACTGAATTGCGAATTACGAATTGCGAATTACGAATTATGAATTGCGATGGTATGTTCTTTTCTTCGTGATTCGCTATTCGTAATTGATTCCTCACTCCACATCATTATACGTCCAGATACGGTTGGCGAAGAAATTCCAGAACAGGACGATGCCTACCGCCAACACTAGCGCCATATTGCTGCCGAGACGCTCGGCCTGGGGCGTGAGGGATGGGAGAATTGTGCTAATCAGGCGCGCAAAGGGCCTATGGGTGAAGGTTAGAATGGGGATGCGGATAACGATGCCGGTCAGGTTGATGAGGAAGAATTGGAAGAACTGGCGTACCAGCGGCTTGGTGCGGGAATCGGGATAGGTCCAATAGCGATTCCAGATGAAGTTGCTGATCACCGCCAATATAAAGGAAAAAGTGCCGGCCAGCGTGGGGCCGAAGGTCTCCGGGTCTTGCAGCCCGATGTTGAGCAACGGCGCGTGTAGCATCCCCCCTCTGCTAACCGCGGCATTCATAGGGTTGAGAAGGACATTATAAGTTCCGAAGTCCACAACAGCCCCAATCAACCCCACAACCAAGAACTTAGAAAAGCGCGTAAACTCTTTTTGATTTTGTGCGATCAGATCTTTAATTTTTTGTAGCATAGTGATGTTTTCTCTCAACAAATCAGGTCGGGCTATCTACCCGACCCAGGGGGGATTATAGTTGAGTTGGGGAGAGTGTCAACTGAACGTAAACCGGCAAGCTGCAAATTACGAGTTAGGCGTTAAGGGGTAAGAAGATCATTGGGCTTTTTAGTTCACTCCATCTTCTTGTTTTTTATGTTTGATGTTTGCATACCATTGACAAAAAAACGACTTATGGTATTATTCACAACGTCAAGGGGGCGTAGTGTAGTTGGTTAACATGTCGGCCTGTCAAGCCGAAGACCGCGGGTTCGAGTCCCGTCGCTCCCGCTCATGTATATAAATGGGCTAACTGAATTTTCAGTTGGCCCATTTGTGTTATGGCCCAATACCAGGTGATAATTCGAGCATAGAGTCATCGCCACAACATCCTCACTATCAATATACACGCGCTGGACGATGAGTCTCACCAATTCACTTTGAGCCTCAGGGTCACCCTGCAATCTTTCCCAATGCGTGGTGAACTGCTCAAGTAGATTTACAGCTTGTTCCAAATCGTTGTCGGGTATAGGTGTGAGTTGTTCTAATTCCTGCTGCAGCTTTAGCCGCTGTTCCAGATATTCTTCTTCACTGGTGAAAAAAACATAATCCCAACGTATATCCATACGTTTGATGATGTTACGTATTTCATCCAAGCGCTCTTCGAGGTTGCGTTCACCAAGTATTTTGCTGACGGCTTCGGCGACGCCTTTTCTCCAGTCTTTGGGTGGTTTAAGGTTTTTGAGGATATGGAATATATTTCAGCTCCCGAAGCCGCGAAAAAATGGGGCATTTCAGAAAGACGGGTACAGAAACTTTGCGAGGAAAACCGTATACCGGGAGTGGCGCGTATCAGCCGAATGTGGCTGATACAAAAGACGCGGAAAAGCCCGTTGATAGACGGCATAAGCACAGAGAAATAAAGGATGGTGAAAACAAATGAAACGGATTTTTTTAGTTGAAGATGATTTGAGTTTAATAAGTGGGCTGTCTTTTGCTATCAAAAAGCAGGGATATGAGATAGATATTGCCCGTACAAGCCTTGAAGCAGATACTTTGTGGGCGGGCGGGAAATATGAGTTGATAATTTTAGATGTATCGCTTCCCGACGGTTCCGGTTTTGATATATGCAGAAAAATACGCCAAACATCAAAAGTGCCCATTATGTTCCTTACTGCCGCTGATGAGGAAACAGACATCATAATGGGACTTGATATTGGCGGCGACGACTATATTACAAAGCCCTTTAAGTTGGCTGTGTTTATGTCGAGGATAAATGCCTTGCTCCGCAGAAGTAATAATTTCAGTCAGGCAGATACAGAACTGAATTCTAATGATATAAAGGTACAACTACTAAAAGGAGAAGTATATAAAAATGGGAAACAGCTTGACTTAACGGCAAATGAATATAAATTGCTATGTTTGTTTATGGAAAATCCCGATATTGTACTTTCGCCAGAACAGATTTTAAGCAGATTATGGGATTGTAATGAAGATTATATAAATAACAATACCTTAACTGTATATATACGCAGGCTACGCAAAAAAATTGAAGATGAGCCAGGTAACCCCAAAAGAATAATAACTATCCGCCGTATGGGGTATAAATGGAATACTTCTAATTGAGGTGCATAATAAAAATACTGTCAAACAGAAAAATAAAGACCCTATTTTATAGGATATTGATGTGTATACTGCTATTTACCTTACTGTCTGCGTCTTTTATGAGCCTTGAATTAGAAAATGCAGCATTTTATATATTGCTATGTTCTCTATGTATGGGAATTGGAATATTGATAGCCTGTTACAGGTATTTCAAGGAACAGAACAAAATTATGGAAAACGCCGTGACACAAATTACAGAATATATTTCTGGCAATCGTACAGCGCGTATTGAGTGCGATGATGAAGGCGAGTTATACAGACTATTTCATGAAGTAAATTCTCTGGTTTCCATTTTGAACGCCCACGCTGAAAATGAAGGGAAATCGAAACAGTTTTTGAAAAATACAATATCCGATATTTCACATCAACTAAAAACACCTCTTGCAGCCTTGAATATTTATAACGGGCTATTACAAGATGAAGCAGAAGAACTACCTACGATTAAAGAATTTGCCACGTTATCAGAACAGGAACTCGACCGGATTGAAACGCTGGTGCGAAATCTGCTGAAAATTACAAGGATGGACGCGGGTTCTATTGTGATTGAAAAAGCTCCTGAAAATGTGGCAGATATGATGAATGACATTGAATTGCATTTTGCATACCGAGCCAAACGGGAACAAAAAGAAATTGTCTTATCTGGTGCCGAGAATATCTCGCTTCTTTGTGATCGCGATTGGGTCATCGAGGCCATAGACAATATTGTAAAAAATGCTCTCGACCATACCCAAAAAGGGGATTCCATTCATATTGAATGGAAACAGTTTATGCCTGTTGTGCAGATTATAGTGAAAGATAACGGAAGCGGCATCCACCCAGAAGATTTGCACCATATTTTTAAGAGGTTTTATCGCAGCCGCTTTTCAAAGAATATTCCGGGTATCGGACTTGGCTTGCCGCTTGCGAAAGCAATTATTGAAGCACACAACGGCACGATTGAGGTTGACAGTGAACTGGGAATTGGTACTACTTTTGTTATGAATTTTTTAACTCCTACAGAATTGTAGTCTTGCGGTCATCTTGCTGTAGGATATAGATGATATACTTCCAATATGATTCAAATACAGAAATAGAAAGAGGTGCTTATACTATGAATTTATTAGAAGTTAAATCAATTTCTAAAATTTACGGCAGTGGTGAAACAGCCGTTCACGCATTAAAAAACGCCAGTTTCTCCGTTCCGAAGGGCGAATTTGTGGCAATAGTCGGAGAATCGGGTTCGGGTAAAAGTACGCTTCTCAATGTGATAGGTGCGCTTGACACCCCAACTTCCGGCGAAGTGCTGATTGATGGCAAGGATATTTTTGCCATAAAAGACAGTGTGCTTACGGTTTTCCGCCGCAGAAATATCGGGTTTATTTTTCAGGCTTTCAACTTAATTCCAGAATTGACAGTCGAGCAGAATATGATTTTTCCAGTATTGCTGGACTATCAGAAGCCCAATAAAAAGTATCTGGAAGAACTACTGACGGTACTAAATTTGAAGGAACGCCGTAATCACCTGCCCAGTCAATTATCAGGCGGCCAGCAACAGAGAGTAGCGATTGGACGCGCACTGATTACAAGACCATCGCTGATTCTTGCGGACGAACCGACAGGTAATCTGGATTCCCAGAACAGCAGCGGAGTAATCGCTCTACTGAAAGAAACCTCAAAGAAGTATGAGCAGACGATTATTATGATTACGCATAACCGAAGTATAGCGCAGACCGCAGACCGTGTATTGCAGGTGTCAGACGGTGTCCTGACCGATTTTGGGAGGTACCGTGAATGAAAAGCTATCTTAGCCTTATTCCGATTTCCGCAAAAGTACACAGACGGCAGAATCGTATGACGCTCCTATGTATCATATTTGCTGTTTTTTTGGTAACGACTGTTTTCAGTATGGCAGATATGGGCGTCAGAATGGAGAAAACAACTTTACTTAACAAACATGGTAACTGGAATATACAGCTTAAAAATATATCCGAAAGTGTTGCGAAGCAAATTAGCTTACGCACCGACATTGCCGCCATGTCGTGGTATGATGCGATAAATTATAATCGGGAAGATGATTATTATATAGGCGATAGAAAAGCGGTTTTATACGGCGTTGATGAAACGTACATCACTGATATACGGAACTGCTTGGCAGAGGGTTCTTATCCGCAGAGCGATACAGAAATCATGCTTAGTCCAAATGCTAAAACTATTCTCGGTATCAATATAGGCGACAGCGTTACAATAAATGCACCTTCTGGAAGCATGAATTACACTGTAGCCGGCTTTGGTGAAGACGACGTAGGTTTCAATTCGCTGTATGATACAATTAGTGCATATATGAACCAAACAGCATTTTATAAAATTTGTGCCCTGAATGATAGAGAGCTTGCTCCTGTATATTATGTTCAGTTTCATGAGAATACGGAAATAAGCAAACAGATTGCAGGTATAAATGAACAATACGGGTTGACAGACGAAAATATAGATGAAAACGCAGTCACTTTAGGATTAGCGGACTTTAGCGGAAATACAACTGTGCAGACATTATATTCTACCGCGGCAGTACTGTTTGTTCTGATACTGATTGCCGGGGTACTGATGATTTCAAGCAGCATAAACAGTAATGTCGCCCAAAGGACAAAATTTTTCGGAATGATGCGCTGTATTGGAATGAGCAGACAGCAGATTATCCATTTCGTAAGACTGGAAGCTCTTAACTGGTGCAAAACTGCGGTTCCGGCAGGTGTCATACTCGGAATTGTAATCACATGGGGATTATGTGCTGCACTACGGTTCCTTGTCGGCGAGGAGTTCTCTGATATATCTCTTTTTGGAGTTAGCCCAATCGGCATTATGAGCGGAGTAATTGTGGGGGTTGTTACGGTACTCATTGCCGCTAGGTCTCCAGCGAAACGGGCCGCTAAAGTATCACCTGTGACAGCAGTATCGGGTAATTCAGAAAGCACAAAAAATATTCACCATGCGGTGAATATCCGTTTTTCAAAAATTGAAACTGCTCTCGGCATTCATCATGCAGTATCGGCAAAGAAAAACCTATTACTTATGACAGGCTCATTTGCACTCAGCATTATCCTTTTTTTAAGTTTCTCAGTTTTGATAGATTTTGTTGGTTACCTCATGCCCCAGTCATCGGATGCTCCCGACATTAACATTTCAAGCAATGACAGTTCAAATTCGATAGACAACGCATTGCTTGATAAGATTAGCAGTATGGCAGGTGTAAAGCATGCTTTTGGTCGCAGGATCTGTTTTGATATTCCAGCAGAACTGAATAAAGACAATCGGCTGTCGATTACGATTGATATTATTTCCTATGATGAATATAATTTAGACTGTCTTACAAAGGATAAGGAACTTAGAAAAGGCAGCGATATTTCAAAGGTGTATGGGGACAGTAATTATGTACTTACAACATGGGACAAAGATAGTCCGTTAGAGATAGGTGATAAAATATGGGTAGGCAATAAGGAGCTTGAAATCGCAGGTATGTTGAAATTTGACCCGTTCAGCAGTGACGGCAGTACGAATGGGAAAATAACACTTATTACTTCTGGCGAAACCTTTACGCGCATAACGGGTGTAACCGATTACTCACTTATCATAATACAGACAACAAAAGACGCGACGGACGAGAATGTTGAAGCAATCCGTAATGCAGTAGGTGACGAGTACACGTTTAGTGACAAGCGCGACCAGCGAACTACCGGCACATATATTGCATTCCTGTTGTTTGTATATGGGTTTTTGGCAATTATCACTTTGGTTACTGTATTGAATATTATGAACAGCATTTCTATGAGTGTGTCCGCAAAAATAAAACAATACGGAGCAATGCGTGCGGTTGGTATGGATGAACGTCAGATAACAAAAATGATAGCCGCCGAAGCGTTTACCTATGCTTTGTTCGGTTGTGCTGTCGGTTGTGCAATTGGTATGTTGGTTAGTAAGCTGTTATATGATAGTCTTATTACCTCTCATTTTAACTACGCTACCTGGAGTTTACCTGTTATACCAATAATGATTATACTTCTGTTTGTTTTTGGTGCGGCTATTGCTGCGGTTTATGCTCCGTCAAAACGGATTCGAGATATGGCGGTAACTGATACGATAAATGAACTGTAAGAGTGTTATTTATGAAATTGGTAGAGAAGATTAAACCAAGATGTCCTCTTCTTCGGCCCACCGTTCTCCCAGGCGTGTGATGGGCATAACCTGCTGGCCTTTCGTGAAGTCGTACCGGCCTATGCTGACTTTGCGCGCTTGCTGTGGGGAGAGTTGGCCTATGCAGGCACGTTGGTCTGTATCTGTCCGAACACCACCACCATAGGGGATGTGCGTTGGCTGCATACCCAAACGCGCGCGGTGCGTCCTCCCGTCAACCTGCGCCTGTTGCACTACAGCTACGCCACCCGCACCGGCCATGACGAGGTGACGCCGCTGCGCCGCAAATATGTGGAGCTGTGGTTTTCGACGGTCTTGCCGGAGTGCTGGGAAAAGCGTGAATTAGGGCGCGCCTAACATCTATCAGCGCCTCAGCGTGCGTTTACTGGTGGGGGCGGGGGTTCAATAGGGGGCTAAGGTGGGGAATGAGGTCTTTTGCTCCTAACCCCGCTGCGCTAGTTCCACGGGGCTAGTTATGCGCTTTGGGACTGGTTGGCGGAAATGAGTTTTATACTGTGGGCGCGTTAGGAACGCTGCCACGCAGTTGATACCCTAGCCACGCTCATGGGGAATATGCAGCTCGCTTCAGCGGGCACACCTTGACTGGTATCTCGCTCTGGCCGCCCACAGCATAATGAACCATGCCTGTCCTTCCGCATTGGGTCCCGGGATAACGAAATCGCTCTTGGCGCTGCACACATCCTGCACTAGCCCGTAGTCATCGACCTTGCTCTGCACCGCTAAAAACATGGCCTCGGCAGCGGGGATGTAGGTGCTAGCCAGCCAGCCGCTTGTCACGCCGCGATAGATGCCATACGCCAGGAGTTGGGATAGCCCATTTTCCACTACTGTGGTGGGATCATCCATAGCATCGTGGAAGAAGTAGTCGTCGCGCATATATTTGAGTGAGTTACCAATAAGCTGAGTCGTGCGCGCGATAAGGCGTTGCTGGTGCGGCGCATATTCTTCAGGCAGTTGGTCGATAATCTGGGCCATAGCGGCGATAGCCCAGCCGTTGCCTTCCGCCCAGATCACCCCGCGAGAGAAGACTTGCCGCTCAGTATCCCAGATATGCGCCAGCAGGCCGATCTCTTTGACGAACAACGCCTCCCAATAGCCATCGAGTTGCTTGAGGGCGGCATCATATTCTCCTGCCGCTGCCAGGAAGGGCGGCAGCATATACATGGAGTCGGCCCATAGCTCTGGCTTGCCGAGGAGGTGATAGACGATGCCGTTTGCATCGCGGGGGGCCTCCACAAGGGCCCAGTGCAGCAGTCGCTCATAGGCTTTCTTGAATGCGGCATCCCCCGTTTTCTCATAGGCATAGATCAACGCTTCCCCGACGGCACAGGGATCGGTGACCGTGGGGGGCTGACCGATAATAGCGGCGCGGCCATCGGCGGTTTGGCGCAGTTGCGCTTCCTTGGCTAATAAGATGGTCGTGCGCTCGTCGCCGAGTTCCAGGCAGGCTTGGGCCAGGTTACCTTGTTCCCACGGTGCGCGCTGCATCGCGAGGGCCATGTGTTTTACTTGCTCAAGTATTGGGTTCTGCATTCTCTAGCACCTCGTATATAGTATGCTGCTGATCATACTCCTACTGGACAGGTAGGCAAATAAAGGGCCAGGTTCAGAAACCTTGGCAGAGACAGGATCCCTGGCTATCGCTGTTTGCTGTAAGGGTCCATTGTCCTTTAAAGTCGCTTGTGCGGGTGGGGGCGGAGGCGGAGGTTCGATAGGGGGCTAAGGCGGGGATTGAGGGCCTTTGCCGCTAGATCCGCTGCGCTAGCTAGTTCCACGGGGCTAGTTATGTACTCTGGGGCTGGTTGGTGGAAATAGGTTTTATATTGCAGGGACGTCAGGGGGAGAGACCGCACCATTTTTACAGTCGATATACTTCTGGTCGCCGATCCCGCAAATGTGCGGACACCCCCGCGCGGGCCTGATCGACCGCCTGCAGATCGACGTCGGCGACGACAAACGTGTGCGCCGGGGGCGTCACAGAGTACTTCCCCCACGTGGCCCGGTGATCAACGCTTGGCCCGGATGAGTGAACGCGATGCAGACCTCACTTTCATACGCGCGCGTGCGCAGCATGCAGCGGTTGAGGTCGTTGTGCATCCCGTATATGGGATTGAAAATCACGCGCGCTCCCTGGAGTGCCAGCGTGTGCACCGTCTCCGGCCAGCGCCGGTCCGCGCAGAATGACCCCAAACGTCCCGAAATCGGACGCAAACACCGGCAGCCGCTGCCCGGGGCGGAACTTCTGATTGTGTGTCTGGCAATGGACTTTGTCATACCAACCGGCGAGGATACCCTCGCAGTTAAGGATGAGGGTCGTGTTGTATGCACCGTCAGCCACCGCGCGGGTACAACCCAGGATAACCCACGTGTGCTGCCGGGCGGCCCATGCCGCCACCGCACGCACATAGTCCGAGGTCGCGGGATCAATAGTATACTGGAGGAGATTGTCCGCCGTGATAGTTTCTTCAGCACCGGCTCAGATTGGGCCAGTTTTAGCTCGCGCTATCTGCTGTGGGGCCAATTAACCTAAATCACGCGGTATGTACGGTTATTAATAAACTGGCCCAATCTCCGCGAAACTCAGGTTTTCGCACCGCCTACGGCTGAACCCACTCACCCATGGTAGCCGAGGTTTCCATACCTCGTCTTGGAAGCTGGTTATAGACAACGCGCTATGAAAGCGCGGCTACATCCCGGGGAAATGCGAAACTTTGACGTCCCCATGCCCTCGTCCGTGTGTGGGCATTTCCGTAGTTGCGACGTAGCTATGCAGTGATGACGGGCGAGACCCTACGTCAAGAATGAGTTTTCTCCTACACGACCTGATCTGCCAGGATAGGCCATTTTGAGAAACAGTAATGATGGGAAAAGATAGGTTATGTTACTCTCAGCCGAGATCTTTTTGCAAGATCACGCCCATAGATTTGCCTAGTTGGTCATTTTAGGATAAACTGGGGACGGTAGGCAAACAAAACGCCCCCAGCGTCAGCAGCGCGAGGGGCGCTAGTACCCAGGCGCAGGCACCGCCCAGGTAGGATTCATAGTACGCTCGTTATCTGCCGGTGTCAACGATGGGCGATTGGGTTTTGCGTTGAGTATCGAGGTTGGATATAAGCTGCTAAACACTGATCGAGGATAACATTCACTTTGAGGGAAATTAACAATATACATAAACCAGCACCTGAGTGTATGAGTATTGAACAAGCTCGCGCCGTCTATTGGCTGAAAAATAACCGCCGTCCGTTGGGGAACTCTTGGATGAGGGCTTCCTCAATGAAAGCCGTCTGGCGTGGGCCGCCGAGAAGGCGTATAATCCGCAATTGAAACAGGCTGCTGGCCTCTTACTGGATGCCCTCCGGCAGAGGCCAGTAGATCCCCCCATAGCAGCTTCGGCGGTGGATGCTCGGCCAGCCACGGTGGCGGCTATACAAGCGCCCATCACCGTGGCCCAAGCCCAGGCGACGCTGTGGCCGTTTGCTCCGTTTAAGGGACAGTCCATGGGCGCGCTGGTGGCAGCACGCCAGATTACACTTAAGGATCTGGCGTATGCGGTGGAGCAGGCTTGGGATGAACGGGTGCAGCAGGCGGCTATTGTTTTGCTGGCTGTGCGCTTGAATCAGGTGGTTGCGGAACCTCCACCACCAGCGGGGCCACTCAAAGTGGTGACCAGCGGGGAGAGTTACAGTATGCGCCGCCGGTTGGCCTGGACGTTGGCCCAGGGGATGTTCGTGGGGGCGGGGGGGATATTGATCCCCGTTTTGTTGATCCGTTCGATCAAATCTGCGCTGGCTAGACCGTTGCCTCCCAATCCCTTTGAATCGCCAGCAACGCTCATCGGCGCTATCCTGGCTTTAGGATTGCTGCTGGTGGGTATTTGGGCGGTGAATCGGTTGATTGGGGGTGCTGACAAGAAGTTCGAGCGCGAGATTGAGAATGCCCGGAAAGGGCATGAGGGTGAGGAAAGGATGGTTGACTCATTGCGCCAGCACCTTGACGGAAACTGGGTCCTGTTTCGCAATGTCGTATTGCCGGGGTATAAAGCAGATATGGACGCGGTGTTGGTAGGCCCGCCTGGGGTCTGGGTGTTGGAGGTCAAAAACTTCACCGGCAACTATATCAACTCTGGGACACGTTGGGGCTATGTGCGGGGAAAGCGGCGTAAAGAGATCAAGCCTGGTCCCAGTCGTCAAGCCCAGCGTAACGCGGCCCAACTATCCAGCTTCTTGAAAGCTGACGGAATTAAGCAATTTGTGAATCCGGTTGTGGTGTGGGCCAACCAGGAAAGCCGTGTTAAAGTGAAACAGCCGGTGGTTCCGGTGTGGACGCTAGATCATCTGCCCGACGAATTGGGCAACCTCTGGCAAGATCGTCCCCTGGATGCGAACACTCAGACGCGCATTGTGGAGAAATTGACGGCGTTATGTGAACGCGCTGCCCGGAGGCAGGATACCCGATGACGGATTCGTACTCCTATGCCGACCCTGAAATCCGCCTCCTGGAATGCCAGGATACGGGGTATCTGGTGGAGATTACGCTCAATCAAATCCGTTATGAAAAGCCCAATTTTTCAATCTACTGAGTATAGCTGACGGGCCAAAGATGGCAACTAGCTTGGCCTTTCAGTGAGGGTGGAGGTAGCTAACTAAATGACACCAATACAAAACACCCCCTACACCCGCCACGCCCTAGAACCGCGCGTGGCGGACTACTATGCCAGCATCCGCAAGCCAGAAAACGAGTGGAAGACGATTGAAGACTTAGCCCTGTAGTTGGCGGAGTTCCAGCATCGGTTTTTAGCCGGGGCGTATGATAGCGCTTGGATATTGTTACAAGCAGTGGATACGCGTTACTTGTTGCGTTGGGGATATTATCGGCAGTTAACTGAGCTATATGAAATGCTCGTGGGGCAATTAACTTCTGTTAGCTCCCAAATAATCAATTATTTGAGCCTGGGAAATGTAGAGCGTGTTGTAGGCTTGATCGATATTGGAAGCTGCATTGAACACATAACCAATCCACCAAAATCCATAATTCTGTGTGACTCTTGCTTGTATTCATAATTCGCTATTCGCTATTCGTAATTCGCTATTTGCTATTTTTCAGGAGGACCTATGAATCCATCAAATCTGACCCAACACCTAGCTCCCTTGTGGCAACTGCTGGGTACCCAACTGAACGAGGATGATCTGATCACCCTCTGCTTTAACTTGGGCGTGGACTACGATGCTGACCTGCGGGTGACAGGCCAGGGGAACAAAGCGCGCGCGTTGCTCCAGCGGATAGCCCAGGCTGACCGGGTCTACGAACTGGTGCGGGTGGAGAAGTCCGTCCGCGCTGATGTGGACTGGGATCGCGCGATTGCGGGCTGGTCCGAGGCGCGCTTGGAGGCTGATATGGATTGGTGGCGCACCAAGCGCGATTGGGATGACGCCGACCGCCGCGAGCGCCAGCGCGTGGTCAATGTGCGCCCACTGGATGTGACCCACACGTTCAAGGACCGTGTCCGTGAAGCCTTGGAATTACGCAATCACCTGGCAGATGGCACCGTGCGCCTGGTCAGCGTGGTGGGACGTGGGGGGATGGGGAAGACCGCGCTGGTGAGTCACATCCTGGGCGATATGGAACAAGCCCTGACCCCGGTCCCGGGGGAGGCTGGAGATGAGGACGTGCGCCCCGTGGGCTTGCCGCCCCACCTCTACAGCCGTTTGCGGGCGACGCTGCGCACCTGTGGGCCATTCGGCAGCGATGAGGCTTTGCGCGCGGTCTTTGTGGATGCCCGGATCACCCCCTGGCGGGATCGCCTGCCCGAAGCCGCCAATCCGGCGGAGCGGATTCAGAAGACGGTGGTCTATCTGTTTGCGCAGCAGGCGGATCGCGCCGGGGCCACGGAAAACGCCCTGCTCCTCTTCCTGCACGTCTTGCGGGATGCCGCCACGCCGGGCGATGCCTGCCACCGGCGGCTGACGGAGTTGGCCGAGGAACTGGAGGTGGTAACCGGCATACCCACTGCACCCTCGGACACGACGGCGGTAGCAGCAGATAGCTTGCAGGTGGATGGTATTCTCTATCTCAGCGCGCGCAGCACGGGCTTGAGCTTGGAGCGTATCTACACCGACGTGGGCCGGATGCTGGGCGACCCGGCAGCGGGGCGGTTAGCCGCGCGTTGGGCTGACCGCGATACCTCGCTGCAAGCGAAGGTGGAATACCTGCTGGAAACGCTGCGGGAGGGCGTCTACCTGATCCTGCTGGACAACATGGAGGATGTGCTGGACGAGGATAACAGTATTAAGGAAGAGGGGCTGCGTCTATTCGTGGAGCGCTGTATGCTCGCCCCTGGTGGCGCGCGCCTGATCGCCACCTCGCGGGAGCAGGTGCAGGTGGCACCTGCCGCCCTCAGTGGTGCGCGCCGCATCCCCCTGCGGGAAGGGTTGCCGGAAGAGGAGGCGATGGCCCTGCTGCGCGATCTGGATCAAGACGGCCATTTGGGCTTGCGCGCTGCGCCGGAGGCCAACCTGCGCCGCGCCGCACAACTCACCGAGGGCATCCCCCGCGCCCTGGAAATCCTGGCCGGTATCCTGGACCGTGACCCCACCCTCACGCTCTCCGAACTGCTGGCGGATGAGGCGCTGTTTGGGGAACAGGTGATGGAGGGTTTGATCGCCGCTGGCTATATGCGCTTGGGGGAAGAAGAACAGCGGGTGCTGGAAGCCCTCTCCGTCTTCAACCGTCCTGTGGACGCCACTGCCATCAGTTTCCTGCTGCAACCCTGGTTCCCCGCGTTGGACGTGCGTGCCAGCCTGCGGCACTTGGTGAACAGCTACTTCGTCAACTTCAACCGCGCGACCGGGGAATACAGCCTGCACCCGCTGGATCGGGAGTATGTGTACCGCCGGATACCTGAAGCAGCGGTAAGTGAAACGTGAGGCGTGCAACGTGAAGGACGAGAACGTAACTTACAATCGTCGCAATTTGGAACTACGGGCGGCGGAGTATTATGCCAGGAGTGCTAAACCGGAAAGTGAGTGGAGGACTTATGATGATATCCATCATCAGTTGGCTAAGTTCGGACATCAGATTGGTGGAGGTGACTACAATGCGGCTGGCCAAACTTTAAACGCCATTGATCATAATTACTTATTTTTGTGGGGATATTACTCGCGACTTATCGAATTGCGAGAGAAGCTTTTGGAGCATCCATTGTCTCCGAAGATCAAGATCGGAAATCTCAATGGTTTGGGACGCGCATTTCATCTATTGGGCCAGATAGAGCGCGCGGTTCAGTATTATGAAAAAGCCTGTTCGTTTGCTCAGAAAACAGATGCCTTAGTTGAAGAAGGAGAGAATCTGGGAAATTTGGGGTTGGCTTATCGTACCTTGGGGGAGGTTGATAAGTCAGTAGAATTCTTTGAAAAAGCCTTACAGAGCGCGCGCGTTACTGGTGATACTGTATCAATGAGTGTCTGGATTGGTAGTCTTGCTCGCTCGTATGTGCTCGTGGGAAAGTCGGAATCAGCACTTCCTCTTTACGAAGAGGCGTTGAGTTTAGCTCGTGAGGCTAATGATCGACAGCGAGAAAGTGTGTGGTTGAGTCACCTCGGTACGTTATACGAGATGTGGGGTGATTTAGAAAAGGCTGAATTGTTTTGTGATCGGGCACTTGATATCGCCTATGAGATAGGAGATCGGCGTGGTCAATCGACCCGCTTAAGTTGTCTAGGACATATTCGTTATGTAAGTGGTGAATTTGAGGCTGCCGCTGGGTATTATCGCGATGCTTTATGTAAGTCTCAAGAAATGGATAATCAATTGGGGGAAAGCTATCAATTGCTTGGATTAACAAAGATATGTTTGAACCAAAAAGATATTTGCCAGGCGGAAGCGAACTATAGACTTGTTCTGGAATTTGAGACCAACAACGATTATCTGGCAGTACTGCTGTTGGGAATTGTGGTTTTATATCAGCATGATGTAACTGCCGAATTATATTTTAGAGAGGCGACTAACCTCTGCCGAACTATGCTAGATAAAACAGCCACCCTCTATACACAACGTTATGCTTTAGCTACCGCCCTCGTCGGCCAAGCCGTCTGCGACCTACACTGGCCCGACCCCGCCCAACGCGCCGTTCTTCTCGCCCCCGCCCTCGCCGAATATCGCCGTGCCCTCAATATCACCGCTGCCCCGGGCGTGGTACGTGATGCCCTGCGCGATCTTGAACTGATCCGCGCCGCCGGGATTGAGGGCTTGGAGCCGGTATTTGCGTTATTGGAAGCGGCGTTACCGAAACCAACCTATCCCACAGGCGAGAAATCGACTTTGGGGGAGGCCACGAACGATGATGGCGAAACAGCTTAAGCTATCCCTGCGCAGCACCAGGGGAGTGAATACAGGACTGGGATTCCTGGCGATCCTGCTGTGGAGCACCACCGTCGCGGTGAGTCGCAGTTTGACGGAACAGCTAGGGATACTGACGACCGCCGCGTTGATCTACGGTGCTAGTGGGAGTGTCGGCTGCGGGTACCTGGTCGTGACTAGCAAGCTGCGCGCGCCCTCGGCGTCGCTGTTGGCGCGCCTGGATCGCCGCTACCTGTGGGGCTGCGGTGCGTTGTTCGTCGGCTATATGGTCTGTCTATACGGGGGCTTGGGGCTGGCGGCAGGGCACCGGCAAGTTCTCATTGTCGGGTTACTGAACTACTTGTGGCCAGTGTTGACGGTTTTGCTCTCCATCCCGCTGCTGCGGATGCGGGCTACGGGCTGGGTGATCCCCGGTGCGCTGCTGGCGCTCTTGGGGATTGTTCTGGCGCTGCTGCCACCATCGACCTCCACTATGATGGCGGAACCCGCTCAGGGCGCGCGCCTCCTGAACGTCCCCTATCTTCTCGGCGGCTGTGCCGCGTGTTGTTGGGGGCTGTATTCGACCCTCAGCCGACGTTGGGCAGCGGCGACGGGGGGCAGCGCGGTGCCGGTGTTTATGCTGGTCACGGGCCTTCTCTTGGGCGCGGCCCGCTGCTGCATACCGGAAGCCACCACGTTCACCACGCGCGCGGTGCTGGAATTGGTGTTTCAGGCCGGGGCCTCGGGGGTAGCCTACGTGTTTTGGGAGCGTGCGATGCGCGAGGGAGACCTGCTCCTGGTCGCCACGGCCTCTTACTTCACCCCGTTGCTCTCAACCCTCATCAGCAGTGTGTACCTGGGCGTGGTGCCCGGCGCGCGGCTGTGGTGGGGGTGTGGCCTAGTGATCGCCGGGGCGGTCACGTGCAAAGCGGCGGTCGCTGCACCTGCTGATGCTCCCCCTCACGATACCGCATACCGCTGATACTATCTGGGACTGGATGAGGACTCATAGCGGATGGCGCGGCGGGCAGCAACAACGGCAGTGTTGTGGGCGTCTCTTGGAGCAGGGTGGCGTAGTCGCGCAACAGCCCATCGAAAACTGCCTCCCAACTGCGACTTTCTGCAGAGATGCGTGCTTGCCGGCCCATCTGCCGGGTCAGCGCGGGATCTGCCACACAGCGACGGATGTGTGCGATCCAATCCGCTTGATCCTGGGGAGCGAACGTGAAGCCGTTGTAGCCGTGCTGGATCAAATCCACCGGACCGCCGGCGTGTGGCGCAATCACCGGTAAGCCGGAAGCCATCGCTTCCAGAATTACATTGCCGAATGTTTCGTTAGCCGAAGGAAACGTGAACAAGTCGGCGGCAGCATACGCGGCGGCAAGGTCGTTGCCACGCAGGTAACCCGTGAAAACGGCCGGCCCTCCCGCAAACTGCGCTTCTAAGGCTGGGCGCAGTGGTCCATCCCCTACCAGCGCCAGGCGGACTTGTGGCAGCGCGTCTAGCACTGGGCGCAGCCACTCAACACGCTTTTCGGCGGCCAGCCGGCCCACGTAGAGTAACAGTGGGGCGTCAGAATGACCGCCGGTGAGCCGCGCGCGCCATTCTGCGCTGCGCCGGCCCGGATGGAATTGTTCCGTATCTACACCCCGGCTCCACACCCTCACGCGTTCGAAGCCATGGGCTTCCAACTCCAGCCGTGTGAAATGCGAAGGCGCCAGGTTTAGATCGGCCTGGTTGTGTAGCCAGCGGAAATAAGCCCACAACGAGTCGCGGAACCATCTCAGCCGGTAGATGTCAGTGTAGCCGGGCAGATCGGTGTGATATGAGGCGACGACCGGCATGTTGAGAGTCCGGGCGTGGCGCAACCCGGTGAGACCGAGGAAGGCCGGGTTGACCAGATGGACGATGTCCGGGCGAAAATCAGCCAAGCGTCGCTCTACGTTCATAATTGGTGGGATTAGGCGCAAATCCGGGTAGAAGGGGAACGCAAACGCGGGTAGGCCCACGATTGGCGCTCCGGCGTAGTGTTCGGGTGCGCCTTCTGGCGCAAACATTAACGCGGTGTGCTCGTGAGCCACCAAGTATTCCAGCAGATGGCAAAGCGTGTTGGCAATGCCATCCCATTTGGGTAAAAACGTTTCGGCAAAAATCGCAATGCGCATTTTGTGTTCTCCCTTGCTTAGGCGCAACGCATTTTTCAAGTATATCGCACCTGGGTGGGACTCTATTCAAATCATTCGGGTGTGTTTCAAATGAGCAACCCCGGTCGCCATGCACAGCAGATGGCTGCTTTCAGCAAGAAACTGGGGATGTTTCTTAGCAGTTGGAATACAGGTGCAACGCACTTCGGAAAGTGCATCGCACCGGTTTTCCTTAACTGCGATGAAACACACCCAAATCATTCTGCTCAGAATACCATCTGCCCATTAACAGCAATTTAGCCGGGGGTTAACAACGGGTCATAGGTTTGCTAATAGGTTGTAAAGACAGGGTATACTTTCGGCACTCATTGAACGTTAACCAGATATTAAGCTGGTCATAATAGCCGGTTAACCTTGCTATAGTATATTGTTTGGGAAATATGTATCCTAGACGAGGTGAGGGTATGATCACATTCGACCGACAATTGACCCTATGGAGTTCACCGCAGACTTATCCGGCATTACATTCCTACGATCTGCGCCGGAGATTGGCCCATCACCGGCTCAACACTGCATTCCAGGCCGCGCCTATTGTGTTGTTTGACGATACGACGCGGTTGGTCTTCTTCAGTGATTGTCACCGGGGGGATAACAGCCGCCTGGACGCTTTCAGCCCCAACGAGGCGCTTTTCTTGCACGCCTTGCACCATTATTATCAGGAGGGATTCACCTACATTGAGGTCGGCGATGGTGACGAGTTGTGGAAGAATCCCGGTTTTCATGCGATACGCGTTGCCCACGGGCAAGTCTTTGAGTGGTTGCATCGTTTTGAGATGCAGCAGCGCCTCTATCTGCTGTTTGGAAATCACGACGTATCTGGCTCGATGCACCGGGAAGTTCATAAGGATGACCTAGTCGCGCGTGAGGGGTTGATTCTCCAACATTGCCAGACGGGACAACAGATCTTTGTCACCCATGGTCACCAGGCGGATATTGCCAGTGACACGCTCTACCGGGTCAGCCGGATGACCGTGCGGCGGATATGGCGGCAGTTACAAGTATGGAAACTCGTGCCGGTTGCCAGCCCGCATCCGGAAGAACATGCGCCCCATCCGTTTGAACGCTTTTTAATGAGTTGGGCAGCGATCAATCAAATGGTTTTGATTTGTGGCCATACACATCGGATGGCCGGCGCAGTGTATGGGGAAACGCCGTACTTCAACACTGGGCACTGCGTCACGCCAGGAGTCATCACCGGATTGGAGATTCAACATGGGGAAATTGGGTTGGTGCGTTGGCGTGCGACACCGGGAGATGCGTCACCCGGCCAACGCGAGGTATTAAGCGCGCCGCGCAAGTTGAAGTACTTCAACTGAGTACTGCGTAAGTCCGTAGACTGATTGGCCTTCAAGCAGCGTGGCGTCCCATCGGCCCGGAGGAATTCAAGGCGGATGACGCTGCCAATGAGGGCGGCAAGGCGATAAAAATGTAAGCCGCGCCACACCTGAGCATAGACTAACTGGCGTCCCAGTTGAAAGCAGAAATCTTGTTCGGGGAGTCGCTGCGAGGCGTGCAACTTGAACTTGCGACCGTGCTTACGGGCCCGTCCCTTTTGGCCCGGCTCTTGCAGCGGCGGGGTTGCATAAAAGACCCGATTCCCCCGCATCCGCACCAGTGCATACACCCGCTGCACCAGTAAGAACACCGCCAAGAAGATGATATTGCAATACAGGCTATCGCCCACTACTACTTTCGGATGGTCACTGTGGGCGGCCTTTTTGCACTTGGGCCACGGCACGCTGACTATCGCTCTGGGCACTCGGCACGCGCGCTACGCTTTGCGGCGCGATCCACGATGTGCCCCACGCCACTAACCGCGCCCCCCAACTATACTTATGTCCCATTTGCACCGCGTCGTGTTTGCTCACCTTCAAATACTGCACGTCTTCTAACGTCGGCGCTCCCGGACGCCATTGCGGGGCAATATGTATGGTTTTTAAGTGCCCTTTGATAATAATCTGGCAGAACGTGACCTGCGGATGGTTAAATTAAAACAAAAAGTCTCTGGTTGTTTCCGTACCCTAGATGGGGTGCAGACCTTTTGCCAGATTTGCAGCCTATATCTCTACGGTGCGCAAGAATGGTCAAAACGTGCTGCATACTTTAGAATTAGCTTCGGTTGGGCGTTCCTTCTGGCCCGATTTTCTACCTGCTCAGACTCCTGTGCCAGGCTGAGTGGTTACCTGCTAACGCCATAGGGCTTCAGTCTTCGCCGACCAACCGCAGGACCTCACGATACAAGTCAACACTCATCCGAAATCCAGAGACTTGGAGACTGTCTAACAAGGGAACCACCGCCGGAATAAGCCCCCGTTTTTTAGCAGCGATCAAGGTCCCTAACGTCCCCGTCTTGGGCAAGCCACGGGCTTCAGCCACCCGCCGTCCGCGTGCTTCATCAATCAGCAGGAGATCTGCCGCAAGCTGGAGCGCCAACACCAGCGCTTCACTCTCACCTGCATCCAGGCGTTCCCGAAGCAGTTGCACCGCCGTCGTATCGCGAACCTCTACAATATGAACCCAAGTAGCGGCAGTGACTTCCCCTGCTCCCGGACGACCACGACCTGAGAACACAACCTCGGCCTGTACCGCCGGGGAGATATATAGCTGCCCATATAGAGAGTGCAATAGCTCGAATTGTCCAATTCTCGCGAGAGCAATCAGGGGGCCGGCGTTGGCTACGACTTGCATCAGACTACGGCCTGCGCCCGTCTTCATCATGCAGCAGGTGCTCTAGTACTGCTACATCAGCCTGCAATTCATCGGGCGTCTCCGTGAAGTACTCAATGCCATGCTGAGATAACCGTTGGATAAAGGCCAGTTTAGAGATGCCTAACAACTCAGCGCCTTTCCCCGATGAGATACGTCCTTCGCGGAACAGCTCCAGAGCGATCAACTCCTGCACGCGTGCCTCTACCTGCGTCTGCGGCACCTCCAAGGCACCTAACAAGTCACGGGGCAATTCTAACGCTACTGTTAATACACTCATTATGCACCCCCTACCCTTACGTCCTGTCATTTGCTTCCATTATAGCATGGATCTAAACGGAACATGAAGATGGATGAAGGCAATTCACGGCTGCCTTCATCCATACCAACCGCGCTAAAACAACTTTTACGATTGGTTGCGCAAGACTATAGGTAAGTAGATGTACTCCTTCACATCCACGTCCTTCACTACGGTCACATCGAATACTGAAACAGAAACAGCCGGATCCCCCAATGACGTAGCCGTGATGGTGGTCGTATTCACCCTATTTGCCACTATACCAGTTGGCACACTCACATTTAGGGTGAATATTGTAGTCTGGCCAATCCCCAAATGCACTGGCAAACTTGCAGTTCCTCCAGGGTACGCGGGACTCACAAAATTCACTGACCACCCTTCTGATGATATAGCCGCTAGCATCACGGTATCAGTAGTGTCGGCCTGGTTCGTAAGTGTGTGGGCATAATACACGCTATCACCTGGTTGTGCTTCTTGTTCCTGTCCCGCAGACAGAACAAGATCAAACCAATGCACAGCTAGGGGCTGTCCCTGCGCATCACCCGCAACAGCTTCGGTCAAACACAGCGGCGATAACACAGTATCTGGTGTAGTTTCAAAAATCAACGTCACTGCAGCCCCAGAGCCAGGTGGTATCGTCCTCCCACTCAAAGAACTCAGCACAAAACCGGCGATACCTGGTGCGCCCATCATCGTATCCAAACGCATGTGTTCTGTACGCTGTGTAGCGACGATGTCAGTCAAAGTCAATGCCTCGCTATAGGCTAGATGAACTTCCAAACCAGCCACATCCATCTCGTTGGTTAAAGTGAGTGGCAAAGTCACCGTATCTCCATGTACAGCAGGAACAGTAGGCAACGTCAAAATCACAGAAGACTCTACATTGGTCAAAGCCATCACTTCAGGCGTAGCCGTATACCCGCGTCCATTTCCAGAAAGGATTGTAAGCACGATACTAATGAGATCGAGTACGTTAATCTGTCCATCACCATTCGCATCTGCCGCATACTGTTCCTCGCTACTTGGTGAGGATAACCCCAAGATGATATTGAGGACTCGGTAGTAATCCAATACATTGATATCGCCATCTCCATTGGCATCCCCCGCGCGCACACCAGCAAAACAATCCGTACAAACCTGAACCTCGCCAGAAATAGCTGTCACCGGCAAGGCGTTTCCCTGATTGTCGGAAAGAATAGCTTGATCAAACGCTAACGGGTAAGCTGTATCAAGCACAGCATTCTCAGCAATGCGAAACGTGAATTCAGCTAATGTGCCTTGCCCCGAAGGAATCGCCTCATTACTATTCCCCGTCCACAATAAGATCAAACTACCAAGCGACGGGGTACTATAATCAAAACTACTCAAGTACTGACTGCGATATGCTTCGACCGGAGGTTCCATAAGGATTAGTGTGTCTGCTGGGAAATTTACCCGAAGTTGAATACCCGTCATCGCGTCCTGGGTATCCGCATCTACATATACCTGCACCTCATCTCCCGGCGCCCCCACTCCGTGCGTAATACGCATGACATTACGCGCATCCGATGGATAGACAATCTGTACCATTTCTGCATAAGTCGCCAGTGCTGTGCCGGGGTTAGCGACGCGCACAGTATATGCCCCCGGCGTCATACCCGCCGGCACAGTTGCTTGCAGCATAGTACTACTCAGACAGTTAACCGCCGCTAAACGGTGGTACCCCAACCAAACCCGCGCCCCATCTTGAGCTTCATCCAACGTAATGCTAAGTGTTTGAGGCGCATCATTGGTAAGCGTTAAGGGTTGCACATCAAGAATCTGAGGGGCGGGTCCTACCATCTCAAAAGTGTGCGTGAGGACCACAGACCCTGTGACCGGCGCCGCATCAACTAATTGCCAGTAAGCATCATTTGATACGACCAGGTTATTAGCACTATAACGGTTGCCTGTATATGCCCCTAGTGTTACTGTCGCCGGAATCCGCGCGGCCGGTGGTGGTTCGATATACACCAAGCTATTCTGCGCTTGTGTCAGAGCGACAGTGTACGCGAAATCCAAATAGGAAGCTCCGGTAAATGCCGTATCCACCGTCAAAGTCACAGGAGTAGTCAAACCAAGCCCTGAAAAATCCACGCTAATATAGGCTTCTGCCAGCGGCGCATCACGACGTGTAGGATGACCGTGCCAATAATTATCCGCCGCACGTCCTACTTCCTCATTGCAATCATAATGACGGTCGTTGTCCATATCATAGTACACACCATGCAAGACGAAAAGCATATCCAGATCATCTAGGTTACAAACATGACTCGCCCCTTGCGTTTGCCCTACATTGGCCGCGACCAACGCATCATATACATCCTTAATATCCCTTAAAGGACTATATGTCGTCGCACCGAAAATTTCCCACAGTCTATCAAGTGATATGTTAACGTAATCATCTTCACGCGACTG
>JAFGFI010000319.1 GCA_016931185.1 Anaerolineae bacterium | reverse complement strand
TCTGTCCCTGGTATAGAACGTTCGCCAGGCGCAACACCCCCACTACCATATAATCGCCAGCCGGCACATTCGAGATAAAGTAGTTGCCATTGACATCCGAACGGCCCGACCCCCACAATCGCCCGTCAGCATCGTAAACATAGACGCTCACATTACTCTGTAACCTGAAATTCAAGTAGGTACTCCCCTGAATTGAGCCGGGTGGGCCAGGAATCACAGCCGGGGTCGGCGTTGGAGTCGGGACCGGGTTATCCACCGTGATTTGAACAGGCAGTAATGCACTAACATTGTTATCCTCGTTGGTTTCCAAAATTTGATCCCAGGTATCCACCATAGCCTGCACGGTATAATCTCCCGTCGCGTCAAACCCATCCGGAACATACATCGTCAGGCTAATCGTAGACCCCGCTGAAAGCGCATTGATGGCAACATAATCCACACTGGCCTGTTGAGATAACGGCGTCCCCGATACCGGGTCAACATACAGATCCAGCCAGAACAACGAGGCCACATCAATTGCAGAATCATTCATCACCCCAACGGCCAAATGCAAAGTCTGGTAGGTGCCCAATGGTGCCGCATCTGTGACCTGGATGCCCGTAATTTTAAGATCGGGACGGCTTACCGGTGTCGGCGTAGGTGTGGGATCACCGGCACATGGACGTACAAATGTAGCCTCCGCCGCACAAACCATACTAACCTTATTTTTCCATCCCTCGGCCCGCACGATATGGGTCATCCCCTCCGTGACAAATGTCTCAAACACGCAACTAAAAGCCCCGTTCACGGGCGAACCCAACGTGCATTTAGCGTTGGCGTCTTCATCCCAGTAAACGTAGGTATCTTTTGCCTGAGAATCCCAGTTATACCCATAGACCGTGATGGTCGTGCTTGCATCATTCGTACAAGAGGGATCTAACACAATAAAAGCAGTAGAAGGAGTAGGCGAAGGGGACGGCGTCCCCGTCCCGGATCCCTGAACCACCGCCAAGTCCTGACTTCCATACCCCTGCACAATAACCGTATGCCCGGCCACCAACGCGGGTAAGCCATCATACAGGAAAGTGCCATCCGTCCCAACGTCAACCGTGCGTTGTAACCCCGTCTGGATAATACGCAACGTCACTGCGCGCCCCGGTTCTGCCGTCCCGGTGATACTCGTTTCCCCTTCGGTTACAGGCTCATCAATAATAATGGGCTGCACCTGCGGCGTAGGGGTGGGCGTAAATGTAGGGGTAGGAGTTACCGTCGCTTGTCGCGTCGGTGTAGGCGCGCCAGGCTCCGGCGTGTCCGTAGGAGGCAATGTCTCTGGAGTCGCAGTCGCAGTAGGAGCACCCGTAGAAGTAGGCGCGGGTAAGTGTGTCCCCGCCGCTTGCGGGCGCACACTCTGAATAGTCCGCGTATTTTTCAAATTGATCACCAGGTTATCCGAGATAAAGGGATCCATAACCCCCGTAAGCGCCTGGACCGGATAATTAAGTTCAATAATCACTCGATCGCCTGCACTGACATACTGGGGGTCGATAAATTCAGAGCTTGAAGGGCCGTGATCATACCGCACATTCACGGCGACCTCATCCGGCGGGATCAACATCACATTATCGCGCACTTCTGTATTGATGCCGACATAATCTTTAGGATTGACCATCCCATACCGCACCCCCTCGCGACTGGCATTCGAAAGGCTGACGTAAAGCACAAAAATCCGGCTATATTCCATAATGCCCAACATAAGCAACAACAAGATAGGCAATATCAACGCGAATTCCAATAACCCTTGTCCCACAACATATTTTTGCTTCTTCATCTTATTCACCATCCCTTTATTTGAAGTAAAAATTGGTCTCTATATATACAACACCGATAATGAAACACACCTGTTTCATTTATCCTTGTCTTTGCCTTTATCCTTGTCCTCGTCCTCATCTTCATCTTCGTCTTCATCTTTGTCTTTATCCTCGTTAGAAGGACGATTTTCCTGCCCCGGCGGCAGTTCTTCCTTATCCTCCAACCCCGGCGGCGTATCAAAGCGTCCCCCCTCGTCCGGCAGAGACGTAGGATTGACGGCAATTGTGGTGGGCTGTGGCGGGACAGGCGTTATCGTGGTGGGGGGAACCGGCGTGGCAGTGGGAGCCATCGTAGGCAACATGGGTAGTGTGGTAGAGACCTCAACAGTCGCAGTCACTATAGACGTAAGCACTTCCTCCGGCACGTCAGTTGGGACTGCCGTCATAACCTCTGTCGCGCCTGGCGCAGAAGGCGTCGTTATATAGGGAGATGCCGGGGTCGGTGAAGCCACTGGCGTAGACAAAATCTCAATAACCTCCGGCGTCACGGTTCCGCCCAAGGGTCCACCCATCGAAAAATCCATCATTTCAGGTTTGCCCACTTGATACGCCACGCGAAACGCCGCCGGATTTGCTAACGCCATCAATGCAACACTGCCCTGCTCAAAATAAACATTCTCAACCTCGCACAACAGTTTGTAAGTATCCCCCGTAGCCGTGACCTTCAGTGCATCCAATGTCCGTACCTGCTCACGGGTATGTTGTACCACATAATCTAACATACTCGACATCACCGTCTCAGGAACCCAGGCAGATGACGTCAATGCCAACGTTGTCAAATGCTGCATGCGCGCTAACACTCGCCAGGGCACGTCTCGATCACGCGCGACCAGCTCCTGGATCTCCCAAAGGCGTTCATTTGCCATTGAAAGCGACAACATTGTTTTAACCTCTGGATTTTCAATGTGATCCAGATAATGATCTTCGTTAGCTAACTTAAAAGCGTAAAATGGGTTTCCGGGAATACTTTCAGTCGCCGCCCAGGTTACTTGATTCGTCAAGGGCATAAAAGCCAACAAGATTGCGAGTACTGCCCCTGCCCACTTCCAAGAAAACCGCCGCCAGGGGCCGGAAGGTTTTTTGCCGGGACGTTGAGAAGCACGCTGCGGGCGCGCCTCAACCCTACTGCGTTGTTCCGCGGCAGCCATCAAAAACCGCTCCCGCCCGGCTTGCAATTGCCCCGGTGGTTCAGGAACCCGGGCATAGAAACTAGACACCTGTAGTGCTACATCCAACAAGGAACGTAAATCGGCAACCGCGGGATAGCGATTGATCACGACATTCACACTATGAAAGTGATCTAATAAATCTAAGCCGCGTGATAATATTCCATCTAATAACACTTTATTCATCACACCACATCCTTTAATAGCCGCCTGAGCGCATCCAGAGCACGGTGCTGAAGAGCCTCAATCGATCCTACCGTTTTCTCCATAATTTCTGCTACTTCCTTTGTCTTCAATTGCTCCCCAAAACGCAACACCAATACCTGTTGTTGTTCAGGTGTAAGCTGGCTAATAGCGAATTGCAACTGATTGAGGGCAACCCCCTCGGTTTCCATAGACTCCGACACATCCAAATCCGCTACCAACTGCTCCTCTAACGATAACACAGGCGTTGAAGGTCGCTTACGATAATGATCCACCACCAAATTGTGCGCGACCCTGTAAATCCATGCTCGAAATGATGTATGCCATTCCTGCTCGGCATAAATCGCCTCGAGTGTCTTTAAAAACACATCACTTGTTAAATCCTCCGCTAAGTGAGCATCCTGGACACGCCGGTATATATAAGAGTAGATTAAAGGTGCATACTCATCATACAATTCCGCAAGCGCCTTTTCATCATACGCTTGGGCGCGGCGCAACAACGCGCGCTCATCTACCATTCTATCTATTCTCCTACTATTTAAGACGTAAAAATAACCTAAACCATACGTAAGATTAGAATCTACAACAAAAAATAAACCTTTAGTACTATAAACGCCACCGCAAAAACAGTCAAGATCTTAACGGCAAGGTTCAGAAACCTTGCTTTTTACCTTTACACTTTTACACTTGATAGGGTATAAAGTGTAAAAATAACTTGAACTATCCCATGTTAACAGATAAAACAAGGTAATTTCATAATACTGGATATGTTACAATAATGCAACACTCCACATCCATAAGCGTCTTTAGGGCTATCGCATTTAGGCTACCTTAACCTTCCAGGAAGCTTAGAATGGCTTGTAAGGGACTCACAGCTTCCTGAAGATCCAAATGCGATAGTCCTATGAGCGTCTTGCGCATATCAGAAACCATGCTATAATATTTCCACTATGGGCGGTTAGCTCAGTTGGCCAGAGCGCTGCGTTGACATCGCAGAGGTCAGAGGTTCAAGTCCTCTATCGCCCACTCCATGGCTGCCTGCGACAAAAAAACAGGTAACCATGTAAAAGCAGGCGTGAAACTATACGCTTGTTAAGGTTCACTTAGGGGTTGCGCTATAGCTTGCTGGCTACGCAGCCCCGTTTTTTTTACAACAAAAAAGACACTACATAGTTATTCCACTATGATAGTGTCTTTTTTTTCTTTCAACCAGGCGTCCCCATCCTCACGGGAAATCAGCCACACAGTTCCCAACTTCGTACCCGGGAATTGTCGCCGAGTAAGCAGTTGACGAAAATACCCTTCAGTTACACTACCCGCAGCAGCGAGCAGTCGAATCGTCCAGCCTTGCTCAAGCGTAGCGCAAACCTCGGCCTCAGTCATCTCTACCCGTTTCGATAACTCCCCAATCGTTATTTGTATCATCGTATCCCCCTATTGTCACCCTACTATTGCCAACGCAACTAGCTACCGGACACTTTTTCACAGCAGGATATTTAGCCGCATAGTCCAGTTCAAAGTGTAACTTTTGAAGTAGATACGTTACTCTAATAAAAAGTGTCCGGTAGCCAGTCAACGTAATTACAGTATAACGCAACCGTTAGCTAAAAGTCAAGTATTTTAAGTTATAGGCAACGCGCTATGGATAGCGCGGCTACATAGGTCCCCGATCATTTGTCTTACCCCCACAGGGCACCATCTATCCCCATCTTGACAAAACGCCACAACCGCGCACAATGCCCCAGGAAACAATGGAAAAAGTGAGGTAGACTACGATGATACCCGACGATAACACAAGAAAAAACAAAAACTCGAATGTAATCTATGTCTGGCTGTTTGTTATATTAGGAATGATGCTAGTCGCGTGTACCCAACCCACGCTCGGGCCAACGCCCACTCCCACACGAACATCCAAACCCACACTCACCCCCACACCCTCGCCTACTTTGACACCCTCTCCTACACCAACGCCGGCTTTCCCCATCACGATAAGTTGTGCGGAAACGTTGCCCCTCGAGGTCTGCGACCGTTTGCATACTTATGTCACCCAAGACCCGGCCCACTTTTCCTGGACGGCGGACACGGTAAATGTGAATGCTTTGCTGGGAAGTGACAACCTCCCCCAAGCCACTGCCCTGGGGAACTGGACGTATGCTGTTGTGGCCCCCTTTTTTACAGTAACAGATGAGGTGACCGGCCAAGACCTGCGTGCTATTTGGGCTGGAGGTTCTCCATCAGGAATCCCGGCCACTAGCACGCTGCTGGTGACCACCGACACATTGCGCGTGTTCACGTATTTGTGGGGAGTACCGTCCGGAGAGTTAATCCAGACGGTGGCGCTTACAGAAATGCTTTCCCTTGCAGAACAAACCGGCGCTTGGGGTATTGTCCCCTTTCATCACTTGGAGCCACAATGGAAAGTCCTGCGCGTGGATGGCATCTCCCTGTTAGAAAAAGGAATATCCGTGGATACTTATCCTTTAAACATTCCTCTCTACTATAGCAGCGCAGCACGCCCCGAAACCCTTGCCCTATTACCCGATACTGCTGTGGCTTTTACCAATCGTTACGAACCCCACATCACATTGATAGCGATGACGGGAGTTACGGCCATCACCCGGGGCACAGCACAATTGATGGAGCGGGCCGGTATCACCTATCCGGCCAAAGACATCAAAGCCTGGTTTGCGGATGCGGATTTCGTGCATGTGAGCAACGAAGTCTCGTTTAGACCCGACTGCGTAGCAGAAGGTAGCGGGACTATGTCCTTCTGCTCTCACGATAGCTACATTGCACTGCTGGAAGAAATCAATACAAATATCGTTGAACTCACCGGCAATCACTTAGAAGACAAAGGCACAGAGTGGGTTGCCCATAGCCTGGATATGTACCGGGAACGCGGCTGGCAATGGTTTGGCGGCGGCACAAATCAACAGGAAGGAGCAAAACCATTAACCCTTACCCATAATATGAACAACATTGCCTTCATCGGCTGCAATGCGATAGGCCCTTTCGCGGATGAGGATTCAGGTGGCGCGGCGCGCTGTGATTATGAACAAATGCGCGCCGACATCCATGATCTCCGCGCTGCCGGGTATTTACCCATCGTCACAATACAATATCTTGAAACCTACGAATATTTCCCTACTCCACAACAAATTCGTGATTTTCGCTATCTGGCCGAAGCCGGCGCGGTAATGGTGCAAGGAAGCCAAGCACACCAGGCGCAAACCCTGGAATTTTATGGGGAGACCTTCATCCACTACGGGTTGGGTAATTTTTTCTTCGACCAGATGTGGAGTGATGGCACGCGGCAGGAATTTGTGGACCGGTTACTATTTTATAATGGACGTTTGTTAAGCATCGAGCTACGCACGGCAATTTTGGAAGAATACGGACGCCCACGCCCAATGACAATTGGAGATCCAAATCCTGCCGCCGACAGGCAGCAATTTTTACAGATGATCTTCGATTTGCGACCCTAATACAAATCTAAAAACAGCATTGAGCACTAAAAAACTGAAAATCTCACCGCAGATACGCGGGGGATGCAGAGATGGCTTACCTGAAATAACCTGTTTTTTTACCACAGAGGCACAGAGGGCACAAAGATTTTAATTCAAATTAATAAAGTTTTTTATGGCGAAAAGTTAATTTTTTTCTCAGTGTTCTCAGTGTCTCAGTAGTGAATTGGCTTTTTTCAGAGAAGCCAGAGATGTTGAATTAAAACTTAGTTAGGAAGGAGAAATCTATATGTTACCGACAATAGCGATCATTGGCGCCGGCACAATGGGGGAAGCGCTACTCAAGGGGTTGTTACGGCAGGGTGTTATTAGTCCACAAGCCATCATAGCCAGCGAACCCCGGCTGGAACGATTAGAGGCGTTAACGCAACACTATGGAATCCGAGGCACACAGGAAAACGCAAGTGCGGTCAGAGAAGCCGACATTGTGTTTCTATCCGTCAAGCCGCAGGTGATGACGCGCGTGTTAGAGGACATCAAAAACCCTATACGTCCCGAAACATTAGTTTTTACCATTGCCGCCGGAGTACGCATTGCTACCATTCAAAACGCCCTGGGTACCAACAATGTTGTCCGCGCGATGCCAAACACGCCTGCGCAGATCGGAGCAGGCATCACCGTGTGGACGGCCACGCCGGACGTGACCGAAGTGCAACGCCAGCACACACTCACCATTTTACATTGTTTGGGTGAAGAGGTTTATGTGGATGATGAACACTATTTGGATATGGCCACTGCGCTCTCCGGGACCGGGCCAGCTTACATTTATCTCTTTATGGAAGCGATGATTGACGCGGGCGTACATCTCGGATTTTCGCGCTGGATAGCAGAAAAACTCGTCACACAAACTGTCATCGGTTCGGCCCTTTACGCACAACAGTCAGAGCTGCACCCGGCTGCATTGCGTAACCAGGTCACTTCGCCGGGGGGAACGACAGCCGAAGCACTCTATCACCTGGAAAAGGGGGGATTTCGAACTGTCCTTTCTCGTGCAATATGGGCAGCCTATGTACGGGCCAACCAATTGGGTAAGAATACAGACTAGAAATTAAGAGTAACTTGAACTACCCCGAATACTTATAAACAGCAAAAACTCGGTCACCTACAGCGCCGAGTTTTTGCTGTTTATAAGTAATAAGAACAAATTTCGTGAGTCTTTACAACCCATGCACACACTTCACAGAAGCCGAGTCTGAACAGACAAAGTACGACTTACTGTTTCAGTGCGTTAAGCTGGGTCATCAAACGAGACTTAAGACGCGCCGCTTTATTAGGGTGAATAATATTTTTCTTCGCTGCCTTATCAAGCTGGCTGGCGGCTTTGGGCATCAATGATTGGGCTTCTTCGTAATTGCCCTGTGCAATTGCCTCGCGCACCATGCGCACTGCTCCACGCATTTGTCCCTTTACGTAACGATTTCGTAACCACTTACGGTAAGAACTTCGTACTTGCTTTTTCGCCGAACTGGTATTTGCCACTTTTTTCCTCCAAAAACTAACTATCTTTCCGGCCAAAAAGTATACCTGATTTTCGTACTTTGTCCAATAGCCGTCTATTTTTACACAAGGTACGTCTTCTGGCAAGAGATAAACGCGCTGGCGGAGATGTTAAATGGAAGGTTCCTATTATTAAGTATATTATCAAAGTTAATAAAATAATTATAAATTTAGTATTAGGAGTAGTGAGGGGGATTGTGGGGAAAAGTTATTTTGTCTACTAGATATAGTCTTTGTATCCTCTGCGTTTACTAAACCTTTGAAAAGAGATTGTTTTAGGCCGTTGAAAACTTGTGGAGAAATGTGGAAAGATACAAATTGTTGGGAGTAAATGCCCAATATTTATCCAGTCTAAGGTAGATCCTTTTCCATCAATCCGCAGAATAAGAAAGAGAGTTTTCCACAAAATGGGAAGGTTTTCCACCGAAATGCCTTGAGTTTTCCACAGTTTGGTGAGTTAGGGGTGTGGGATCTTTCGAATTTTGGGTATATTCCCCCCAACTTATAGGGGACTGTAGTCCATAAGTTCCTTCTTTTAGGGGTAGTTAGGTTGTGGAAAAGTAACCGTTTAGTTTTGTGAGCGATTACCGTTTTCTGGTACCTGCCCTAGATAGAAACAAGGGCTTGGGTGTGTGTTTTTTGTTGGCGGGCGACTACATTTTGCGCGTTTTTGGGTTCAACGTGGGCGTTTAGTGAACCGGATGACTCGCGAGACTTTCGTAGTTTGATTCAGATCAAATGTTATAGACAGCGCGCTATGGAAAGCGCGGCTACATCCAGTCGAAATGCGAAATGACGGACACCCGCTCTGTGGATTGAGTTTTGCTCCGAAAAGGGAGTGTGCTATAATGAAATTGGTTTGTTAAATATTGAGGTTTAATACCTCATTTGTATGTACTCATATAAGTGCTTCCGAGATAAACGCGGAGGGAGTGAATATGCCCAATCAAGAGGTCGTGGAGTTACGTAATCGCATTCTAGGTGTCCTGGTTCGCAATGCCCGTGATCGGGCGCGCGTTTCTCGTGAGGAATGTGCTGCTGCGTTGGGCGTTACAGAGAATCGTTTTACTGCCTATGAAGAGGGTCGTCGGCCTATTTCTTTGCCTGAACTTGAATTATTGGCACGTTTTTTAGAGGTCCCGTTGGCAACTTTTCGTTCTGTTGATGCGGTGAATGAAATGATGGCAGAGGATGCGCTTCCCGATCCTGACATTTTTTTGCCACTGCGACACCGTATTATTGGGGCACGTTTGCGGCAAATGCGCATTGATGCTAACCGTACACAACAAGAATTAGCGGATATACTGGAGTGTGCGAGTTCAACTATTTCGGATTATGAATACGGAAAGCGCTCAATTCCTGTTGCGGAATTAGAAATATTAGCGCAAGCATTGGAAGTCCCGCTCGAAGATTTTATGGATCATCAGAGTGGTGTAGGAGAATGGCAGCGACTTCATGGGGAATTTGAGCGCTTTGTCAAACTTCCCGCTGATGTGCGCGATTTTGTTCTACGCCCTATTAATATGAGTTATCTGGAATTAGCGATGCGACTATCCACTATGCCGGCGGGAGCTTTGCGTGCGATTGCCGAGGGAATTCTGGAAATTACTTATTAAGACTTTGTTTGCTGAATTGTGCGATTGGGAGTGAGGAAATGACGGAATCAAAAGCAGATGAATTACAACAGGAAGGATTACGCCTCTTTCAAGAAGGGTTATATGATGAAGCGATACGCCGTTTTAGTGAAGCGTTGGAGCATTTTGCGGAAGATGGCCGGGAAGTTGAAGCTGGTGAAATGCTCAATAACATTGGTGTGATCCGGCGTAAACAGAGTCGTTGGGAAGATGCGTTGGAATCTCTTACCGAGGCGCATCGTATCTTTGCGCGTGTGGGAGATCTTACTCGTGAAGCACAGGCCCTGGGAAATGTTGCCAGCATTTATGCCGTGTTGGATCGTAAAGATGAGGCGATAAAGTCTTGGCGCGAGGCGGCGAATATTTTTGAGGAATTGGGGGATCGCCAGCGACAGGGTGAGACTTTGATGGCGTTAGGCTTATCTTTATTTAAGATGGGGCGTCGTCAGGAGGGTGTGGCGGCTTATCAGGCGGGTATAGCGTATTTGGAACGCCCGACACTGAAGCAGAAGTTTATGCGCTGGCTGTTGGCAGTGCAGACACGCGTATTGAGCTAACGCTGGTTGGTCTGCGCCATCAGTGTAGAGGGACGGTTTTGGTGGTTTCTCTCTTGTTAATGTTTCACGTGAAACAGTGATTTTTTCACAACGGATTGGGGTAACCAGGATTTTCCTGGAATTTAACAGAATTTTTCTCCGTTCTATCCGTTGAATCCGTCGGGACTGTTTTTAAGAGAATTTCCATGAACGGAGTTTACCGGCGGTTGGATGAAAACAGGTGCATTGTACTTTCCAAAGTGCAACGCGCTTATTTATGAGGAGGGCGTATGAAAGTCGTATTAAAACACGATGTCCCGGGTGTGGGGAAAGCAAATGAGATTAAAAATGTAGCCGACGGTTATGCTCGTAACTATCTAATCCCTCATGGATTGGCAGTTGTGGCTACACAGGGACAGTTAAAGGCAGCCAAAACTGAGGCTGAGACGCAAGCGGCTCAAAATGCGCGCCGGCAAGAACGCGCGCAGGCTCTATTGGCCCAGTTGTCGAATTCACCGGTGCATTTCACCGTCAAAGCCGGAGAAAAGGGGCGATTGTATGGGTCTATTACCAGTGCCGATGTAGCGGAAGCGATAGCACGGATTATCGGTGCTAAATTTGATAAACGGTGGATTTTAATGGATCGCCCGATCCGTGAGGTCGGTACACATACCGTAGATTTAAAATTACAAGGGGGTATTCGCGGTCAAGTACAGGTGATCGTGACGGCAGAAGTGTGATGACGGATGAGCTAGGGTCGTGGTTGCGTCGTAAACGTGAGAGCCAACAGTTAACTTTGAGTGATGCTGAGAAGGCGCTTCGTATACGGCGACGTTATTTGGAAGCTTTGGAAGTCGGCGATTATGCAGCTTTGCCAGGAGAAATACAGGCACGTGGTTTTTTGCGTAACTACGCGCGCTATTTGGGTCTGCCTGCTGAAGAAGCCTTAGCTCGTTACGATGTAGAGGTACGGGGCCGTCCGATCACGCTAACGCCTGTTGCCGTGCAAGACGTGCGAGGCCGCGCGATAGAACGCCCCTCAGTCTTTTCTCCTCCCCCCTCTGAGGAAGAAGAAGTTGCCTCTGTCCGTGCGGGAATTCCCCGTGCCGCAGTATGGGCCATACTTGCCGTATTAATTTTTTTTCTCCTGGTTCTGTTCGGGAGTCTTGTGTGGTTACAGCTTGAAAAGTTCCGTACTCAGCCTTCTGTTACTCCCATTGTTACCCTATCGCCTATGCAAAGCACGCCTACTGAAGTGAGTACGTCTGTGCCCCCGGTGTTTGTGCCTTCGGCTGATGGACGAGTTAACTTGCGTTTGATGCCTAACGAACATGTCTGGATTAGTTTGTCAGCAGACGAGCGTATTGTATTTCAAGGAATAGCTGAACCCGGACAAATCCTTGAAGCCAGTGCTGAGGAGATCTTAATTGCCGCAACTGGAAATGGAGGTGCATTTCAACTTTATATTAACGGTACCGATTGGGGACCGCTAGGAGCGCAAGGTGCAATTGTGCGGAGAGCGTGGTCTCCGACCGGTGAAGTGTTTTTGGAGGGAGAGTGAAACAGCGAAAAACAAGATCCAAGCGGGGCGCAGAGCGCCCCCTTCGTTTTTATATTGCCTCGTTAGGGTGTCCCAAGAATACGGTTGATTCTAGTGGGATGGCAGTTCTGTTACAGAGTGCCGGTTATGAATTCACATTGGACTCTCAAGAGGCTGATTTGATTATTGTGAATACATGTGGGTTTATTGAGTTAGCCCGGCAGGAATCTTTAGAGACTCTACAAGACATTGCATTAGATTTGCGGCCTGAACAGAAATTGGTGGCGGCGGGATGCTGGGCGCAACGTGACCCGGAGGCTTTGTTGGCATCTGTGCCAGAACTGGATGCTATTCTCGGTACACGCTCATGGGGAGATGTAGTGTCTGTAGCAGAGAGGTTGTTGACACTCGATAAACGTACTGTTTTACAATGGGTGGAAGAGCGATTGATGATGCAACCAGAGGAAGTTGGAGTTCCAGGATATGTGATTTCAGGCCGCAGTGCTTTTTTGAAAATTGCAGATGGGTGCAGTCGTGGATGTGCATTCTGTGCCATCCCTAATATCAAGGGTCCTGGTGTCAGTCGTTCCATGGAGGCTATTCTGGCCGATGCTCGACAACTTCAAGATCTGGGGGTTCTGGAAATCAATCTTATTGCCCAGGATTCTACTTTCTATGGCCATGACTTGGGATTAAAAGATGGGTTGGCACAGTTATTAGAAAAATTAGTGCAAGTTGTGCCCGCTCTCCCCTGGATTCGTATTATGTATGCTTTTCCCGGCTTTATAACGCCGCGTTTGATTGACACCATGGCGCACTACCCACAAATTTTACCCTATATTGATATTCCCTTGCAACACGCGCATCCTGACGTGTTACGTCGTATGTATCGTCCCTTTGATATAGACGCTGTGCGCCAAACTGTAGCACATTTGCGTGAACGGCTTCCCGGTGTGGCATTGCGTACTGCTTTCATTGTGGGGTTCCCAGGCGAAACCGATCATGAATTTCGCGCATTAATGGATTTTGTGGAAGAGATGCAATTTGATCGCGTTGGCGTATTCACCTATTCCCATGAACAGGGTACTGCGTCTGAGAAATTTGAAGATGATGTGCCCTCCCAGGTGAAAGCGGAGCGTTATGAAGCTCTTATGTTGTTACAACAACCCATTTCAAAACAACTCAATTTTAGCCTGATCGGGCAACGTTTACCGGTGTTGTTAGAGGGAAGTGAGGAGGGATTAACCGTAGGTCGCACGTACCGGGATGCGCCTGAAATTGATGGCCTGGTTCTGATTTCTGAGGCGGTTACACCTCACCGTATGGTTACGGCCGAAATTGTGGATGCTACTGTTTATGATTTGATCGCGAGAATCGTTCCTGAATCTTAGCTTTCCGCCCTTTCAGGAAGCCGAAACCCGGCTTCCTGAAAGGGCGGGCAACTTTATACCTCGTGAGGCCAATGGTAATTGAGCATCACCTGGGTGGGATCTAAAGTCTGGCTAATAGCTTCAATCACTTGTTGGAAATTTGTGGAGGGAGGGGCACTGATATCCCATCTCCTTTTTGTTTCTTGGGCAACACTATGAATGGCTTCTAGTTGTAAAAGTTTTTCTTCTATTGCGGTAACTTGCATCCCTAAAAGTAGGGTGTAGAGAATGGCGTATTCCTCTGCTGCGTACAAGGTGGTCAATATCTGGCATGGTGTATTGCTGGTGGCTTGTAAGACACTCTGAAGGGCCTCTTCCCATTCTTGTTGGAAGGCCGCGACCTTAGGCCAGGGTACGGATGCCGTGATGATATCTACTAAAATACCATGTTGCCAAAGTTGTTGCCCGGGCATAGGATGTTGCGGCCAGACAGCTTCAGTTCTATTTGTCGTAAAACGCGCGGGTAACGGATGGGCCCTGGCCTCTTTGAGCAGCATTTGTACGCGATTTTTGGCATTCAAGAGATTGGTATGTTCGCCTTCCAACCCCAATGTGAGATATGCTTGCATTGTTGAAACATTCGCGCGATTTATCCACAGACCTAGACGGGAGGGTTGTGGGTGTTCCATTTGAAGCAACTCTTGTTGTTTATTTCCTGTGATACGTGCCCATGAAGGTCTGATTCCTTGTTGCAAGATTTGCCACAGCAAAGTTATGGCCTCCTCCCATGTTTCAAAGCCGCTGGTTAAGTAAAGCGTTTCAGTTGGGTAGGGGAATAGTCGTAATACTGCTTCTGTGATAATAGCCCATGCTCCGTAGGTCCCTACTAACATACTGCGTTTGTCAATTTCTTGGGGTTGTGGGTGTTCGAGATGTAGCAAGCCAGCCGGCGTTACGCCCCGCAGCGTCTGAATGTTCTTTCTTAAGGTTCCATATCCCAGAGCCTTGAGATTATGAGCGTTGGTAGCGATGCTTCCTCCTACTGTTGCCTGTGTGGAAGGATAGACCTGTTCTGTGCTCATATTGGATGAAGCAAGGATATCCTCCAAGGTTTTCCATTGAATACCTGCCTGGACACGTACTTGCCGGTATTCTTGGTCGACGGCCATAACTTTGTTTAAACGTTCCATATTTACGACAATAAAAGGGATGTCATTTGGTGATTTGCCGTAGTATGGGTTATAGCCACCTCCCCAGGGCAAAAGTTGTAATTCGCGTTCTGCGCTCCAACTCATCAGTACTGCAATATCTGTTTCGCTTTCGGGATAGACTATAGCGCCTGGCGTTCGATAGAGGGTATGTTGACGCAGATATTCGGCATAGGTAATCCCATTCGCGTGTTTGCATAATGTTTCCGGGTTAACGTTAACTTTATCGGTCCCCAATGTTGTATTTAATGAATGTAGAATCGCGGGATCCAGGGGGGTTGGTGTGGGCAGATTGGTAACTACTGGCGCGGGGGGAGTCTCCGGTAGCGGCAGCCATTTACATAGTATGGACCAGAGTGAGTTAAATGAAATTAAGTTATGTGAACCAGGATATAACATAGAGGTCACAGTTATTTCTGCTCCTTCATACGTGTAATGATGGTCAAAAACTCACTTGTCATCATAGCAGTTGCTCCCCAGATTATGAATCCATCAATGATGTAGCTAGGGGCGCGTAGCAGTTGTCCATTGCGGTGCCATTCATAATAACCTATAGCCTCTGGCATGAGCAATTTACACACGGGAATTTCCAAGATTTGCGCCACTTCGGCTGCATTGGGGTACAAGGGGGGCAATTTTGCAATCCAACCAATGAAAGGATGTACGAGATTTTGACTGTGTTGGATATAGAGGGGAGTGATAGCCCCTAAAATAGTAACCTTGTTTGTCGGCAAATTCACTTCTTCTTCTGCTTCCCGTAACGCAGTATCTATCAATGTGCAATCTCCTGGTTCACTTCCTCCTCCTGGAAAGCTAATCTCTCCTCTATGATGGGAAAGGGTAGTCGTTCTTAACGTGTATAATAGTGTAACTCCTGCTTGTGTGGGATAGAGCAGCATTAACACAGCGGATTGCCGAGGAGTGCTTCCGTTTGAGGGATATAATTGTCGCTGAGGAGGGGCCATTATTTTTTGTGCCTCAATACCCGGCAGAGGGGATTGTAGTGCGACTTGCAATTGTTTTATAAAATATCTGGGTTTGTTTGTAAAATGATCAACTATTGCCATGTTTTTATTATAACCGTTTAATATAAAGATAACAATAGGAAAGTAGTCTCATGACAATTGCGGTTTGCGCAATGTTTATCAAGATTTTGAATAAGGTATAATGGGATTGTGTTAAGATCTTGGAGTCATAACCTTTTGAAGTATCTGGTCGCATGGGGGCCGCGTTTGGGGCCATGGGGTTTGTTGCCAATTCTTATCCTAGTGTGTGTGTACCCGCCAGGGGTATTGGTTATATTACCGTCACCTCAGGTCGTCTATACCTCAAATCCTAAAGTAGGAATTCATACGCGGCTTACAGATGAGGTGGAGGAATGGAAGATTCAACGTTCTTTGACCTCAGTACGTGAGATGGGTGCGCCCTGGATCGTTGAATATTTTCCATGGCCTTATATAGAATATGCCCCCGGCCTCTATGATTGGACACACAGTGATATGGTCATAAAGCACGCGCAAAATCAGGGACTTACGGTTATTGCGCGTCTGGGTATGGTTCCGGCGTGGGCACGCCCTGATCCGGAAGTGTTAGAAACGACATTTACGTACCTGGATGACGAGCACTATGTGGATTTCGCCAATTTTGTCGCGGCTTTTGTCGAGCGATATCAGGGACAAGTTCGGCATTTCATTATTTGGAATGAGCCTAACTTAAGTTTTGAGTGGGGTTACCGGCCTGTCGATCCCGCAGCTTACGCTGATTTACTAAAAGTTGTATATCCTGTGGTACACGCGGCGGTTCCAGAGGCGGTAGTTCTTGGAGGTGCGCTGGCCCCCACGCTGGCAGAAGATAAGAATGCCGGGATCAGTGATGTGAGTTATTTGACTGCGATGTATGAATCTGATGCGGGCGCGTATTTTGACGCGCTGGCTGCTCATGCGTATGGATTGGCCTTCCCGCCAGAAACCGAACCTGATCCGGATTTGTTGAACTTTCGTCGTGTAGAATTGTTACGTGATATTATGGACGTTTATGGTGATGTTAATAAACCTATTTATGTTACTGAAACGGGATGGAATGATCACCCACGGTGGGTCCACAAGGTCAAGCCTTTTCAGAGAGTGCAGTATACTTTAGCAGCGTATGAGTGGGCGGCGGAACATTGGCCCTGGTGTCCATGTGTGACGGTGTGGATGTTGCGCACGCCGGCGGCGCTCCATAATTATCAGGATTATTATACTTTTATCACACCCGATTTTTTGGAACGTCCTATTTATCAAGCAGTTCAGGCGTATACCGGAGGGATTTTTGAGGAGTATCCGTAAGCATGGGGGACGGCACGGACTGCGAATTGTATGTTGCGAAGGAGATACGGTGAACAGGTTCAAAAAGTATATTTACAGTGGGATATTAGGAATCATTTTATTGGGAGGGTGCGTTTTGCGGGTCCCGACGCCGATACCATCTTCTCTTCCTACGGCCATCCCTGAACCTACAACAGTAAGTACTCCTACGGTGACTCTCACCCCTGTCCCTGGATTGATTACTCTGGTAGTCTGGGTGCCAGATTTCCTTGACCCTTATAAGGAAACAGGCAGTACGCCGGTGCTGACTCCCCATTTGGATGCGTTTGTTAAAATGCACCGCGATGTTCAGATCCAAATTGTGGTTAAGAAGGCGCAGGGTACCGGCGGACTCTATCATCTTTTGAGTACTGCGTATAATGTCGCTCCGGCAATACTTCCTGATTTGATTGTCCTGAACCGTACGGATCTACATGCTGCAATACGATCTGGGTTGGTACAACCTTTGGAAGCTTCGACATCAGAAAATACATATTTTGAAACTGATTTTTATGCTTTTACAGATTTAGAGGTTCCCGTTGATAATGAGTCATTTCTGAATGATGCCCAATTGGGGATTCCCCTGTTAACGCGTGCTGACCAGATGATTTATCGTAAGAACGTCTCTGCGACGCCACCTTTGACCTGGACGGATGTGATTACAGGCCGGTATTCTTTGCTTTTCCCCGCGCTCCCGGTTGATGGATTAGCTGATGATGCTCTGTTGGCGGCGTATTTGAGTACAGGAGGTGTGGTTGTAGATATAGACGGTAATCCAGTTTTGGATCGTGCCAGCCTGGAAATTTTATATCATTTTTTTGCGGATATGATAGAGGCTCAATTGCTTAATGTAGAACGGGCATTAGAACTTTCGGATGCACAGTCTTGTTGGGCCTTATATCAACAAGGGTCGGGGCGACTTAGTCCGATTCCTGCCGGGCAGTATTGGCGCGGGCCATTGCCCTACGATCGCCCAAGTTGGATGCCTACCCCTGATGGACGTCCAATAGCTATTGCTCACACGTGGTATGTCGTGTTAGTGGCTACAGACCCAGTGCGCCAAGAACCTGCTTCGCAACTGGCTTATTGGCTTACTGCGCCGGAACAAATGGCAGAATTAACGTTAGGTACCGATTATTTGCCAACCCGCTCTTCTGCCTTGCAATTGTGGTCTTTATTACCTGAAGATGTCGAGTTTCTTGAACAATTTTTGCGAGGAGCTGTATCAGGGCTACCTGGCAGTGTGAATGAGCCTGTCCGGCGCGCGCTTCAAGCGGGATTCAGTGCGTTGCTCAAGGGAGACGTAGAGACACCGGAAGACGCGGCAACGTATGCCCTGTCGCAGTTACCTTAGACATTTCACCTTTTTTGCCAATCCTGTCATCTTGTTAGTTTCGTGAGTTTACGGAAAGGTTTGAGATGGGACTTAAGGAAGATTTGCAAGCTATTCAATCTACGGCGTTACACTCCGTAGACCCTGCACTGGCAGTGCGCCGTTCTTTGCTGCGTCAAGATACCCGTTTGTCGGTTAATGCTGTAGTATGGGATTTGGAGCAGATAGATCGTGTGTTTTTGATAGCCGTAGGCAAAGCAGCACCGGCAATGGCAGCGGCTGCTGTTGCACTTCTCGGTGAATATCTGACGGCTGGTGTGGTGCTGACTAAATATCACCATGCCGCAGGGTATCGTTTTCCTAATGTATTACAAGTGATTGAGGCCGGACATCCGGTTCCAGATGCCGCTGGATTGCGCAGTGCGCGAACTATCGCTGCTTTGTTGGCGGACACAACCATACACGATCGGGTATTAGTATTACTTTCTGGGGGTGGCTCTGCGTTATTAACCTTGCCGGTTGCAGGCGTAACGCTGGAAGATTTACAGGTAACCACAGATTTGTTGTTGCGCGCTGGGGCAACGATCAACGAGTTAAATACGGTGCGCAAACATCTTTCTGCTATTAAAGGAGGACAGCTCGCGCGGCTTGCCGCGCCGGCTTCTGTCATCTCGTTGATTTTATCGGATGTCGTGGGTGATCCACTGGATGTTATTGCTTCGGGGCCGACAGCTCCTGATAACACTACTTACCATGATGCGCTTTCTGTTTTAACCCATTACACCTTGCTGGATTGTATTCCCGGTGCCGTCAGGCAATATTTGGAATCTGGCGCGCGTGGCACAGTACCGGAAACGCCTAAACCTGAGGAACCTCTTTTCTCTTATGTATATAACTGTATTGTGGGATCGAACCGGTTATCAGCACTGGCAGCAGTTGCGGAAGCTCAACGTTTGGGGTATCACGCGCTATTGCTCTCCACTTTTGTTGAGGGTGAGGCGCGCGAAGTTGCGAAAGTTGCTGCCGCACTCGCAAAATCTGTTCGCTATCATAATGAACCTCTGCCGGTCCCGGCGTGTCTGGTATGGGGTGGGGAAACAACGGTAACAGTCCGTGGAAAAGGGAAAGGAGGACGTAATCAGGAACTTGCCTTAGCTGCTGCTCTGGCACTAGAAGGTATGTATAATGTTGCGCTGTTAGCTTTAGCTACAGATGGTACGGATGGTCCTACAGACGCGGCGGGAGCGATAATTGATGGTCAAACTGTACGCGAGGCGCGCGGGTGCGGATGGGACCCACGTGCTGCTTTACAGGAGAATAATGCTTATCCCTTACTCGCGGACACCAAAGCTTTATTGCGTACTGGCCCTACGGGGACAAATGTAAACGATCTCATGGTGTTGTTAATACAATAAAGACTTTTAAGGAAATTGAGTATAATGGGTTTATAATTTTCTGGAAGGTAAAATAACTCCTTGTCTTTTCAGTCGTGTCGTGTATGATAACCTCTGTCTTTTTGCAACTCTCGTTAGCTTTACTTTTTGGAAGTGTTAATAATGACAAAAAAAACTTTTCTTGTAACAGGTGGTGCTGGATTCATTGGTTCGAATCTGGTAGATGCTCTTTTATTAGCTAATCATCGGGTGGTCGTCTTGGACGATTTATCGGTGGGTAAGCGCGCGAACTTCGCGCATCATATATCCAACCCCGATTTTGAATTTATACAAGGATCGGTACTGGATATGTCCGTGGTCGATCGGTTGGTCGCAGCGGTAGACGGCGTTTATCACTTGGCGGCTGTAGTGGGGGTCACCTATGTTGTCCAAAATCCACTACATGGAATCCTTGTGAATTCTAAGGGAACAGAGAACGTTTTCGCGGCGGCCCACAAATACCGGCGTAAGGTACTATTTGCTTCAACCTCAGAAATATTTGGCAAATCTACTCAGGTCCCCTTTAAGGAAACCGATAATTCCGTGTTTGGTCCTACTTCCGTTCCTCGCTGGGCATACGCATTAGCCAAAGCTTTGGATGAACAATTGGCATTTGCTTATTATCGTCAGGAAGGGTTGCCGGTGACTGTAATACGATATTTCAATGCGTATGGACCACGTTTGGATCCCAGAGGGTACGGCAGTGTCATCGCGCGTTTTATTACCCAGGCCTTAGCCGGACAACCCTTGACCGTTTACGGCGACGGGCAACAAACGCGGTCGTTCACGTTTGTCAAGGATTCGGTTCGTGGCACAATGGCAGCTATGGATTTTTGTCGTGGTGAGGGGATGGCTTTTAATATTGGTAATCCTGAAGAAGTTACGATTGCTACGTTAGCACATCATATACAACAGCTTGTCAATCCTGATCTGGAGATTGTTCATATCCCGTATGAGCAGGCGTATGGTAAAAATTTTGAGGAGACTCGCCGTCGCCTTCCCGATGTCTCGCGCGCGGCTGAGATCCTGGATTTTCGCGCGACAGTTCCCTTAATTGAGGGGTTGCAATGGACTATTTCCTGGTTTAAGGATAATTGTTAGTTAAATCTTGTGAAAATTGGGCTGAGAATTTGAAGGGGGAAATACCCAAATGATAAGGTTTTCGGCCTTTTTAAGGAGCATTGTATGAATTCGTCTCGACTTAGTGTATTTTGTGATCGGGCTTTAGAAGCTGGTTGGTTGATTGGAGTTACGATCACCCCAGTTTTCTTTAATGTCTATTCCAGCCGCGTGTTTGAGCCGGATAAATTGACGACATTGCGTTCCCTGGCGGTAGTTATGGCTATTTTATGGCTGGTACGCTTTATGGAAGAAGTCTTTAATGACAAAAAACCACTGCGTTTTTCCTGGCGGACGCCAATGGTGTTGCCTGCCCTGCTAACGATGGGAATCTATGTCATTAGTTCTATTTTCTCTCTGGTCCCGTTTACCAGTTTTATTGGTTCTTATCAACGATTGCAGGGAACTTACACCTTATTTGGATATCTCGTCTTATTTTTTGCTTTGCTTACAAGTTTGCGCACACGTGAACAATTAAGTCGTCTCATCACTGTGCTGATTCTGAACAGTCTGCCTATTTCTCTCTACGGCATCATTCAGCATAATGGGTTAGATCCCCTCCCCTGGGCAGGAGATGTACAGACCCGCGTGGCCTCCAATATGGGAAATGCTATTTTTGTCGCCGCCTATCTGATTATGCTGGTTCCGCTTACTGCCGCGCGCATTGTAGAGAGTTTCAACGATATTCTCAGCCGTGCAGAAGCACGTATCAGTGATATTCTGCGTGCGTCGGGCTACATCTTTCTATTGGCGGTGCAGGTCATTACGATTTGGTATTCCCAGAGCCGTGGCCCGTGGTTGGGGATTGTGGCTGCAGGCTTTGTATTTCCCTACTTAGGGTTTTTACTTTTACAAAAGCGCGCGCTGGTCGAGGATACAACTCCCGTAAGTCCGTTGAATGATATTCTCAAGGGATTGGGAGTAGGTGTGGGGGCGTTGGTATTAGCCGGTGCTTTTGTTGGACTCTCTATCTTAGCAATTGAAGGGAAGGCTGCAATTTATGTCGGTGGCGCATTAGGAGCCTTGGTATTTGGCGGCGTCTGGCTTTATATGATCGTGGAGCGTAAGGGTTGGCGCTGGCTTTGGATTGGATGGGGGACGGTTGGGCTGACGATTGCTTTGAGTTTGGTGGCGATTAATGTCCCTGGTCCATTGCAAGATCAGGTACTCAAGATTAGTTCCATTCGTCGTCTGGCGACAATTACACAATTGGAATCAGGTACAGGGAAAGTTCGTACGCTTATTTGGGAAGGAGCCGTGGAGTTAATTTCTTTCCATGATCCCATTAAATTCCCAGATGGTAACCAGGATAAGTTGAACGCGGTTCGTTTCTTGATTGGTTATGGACCAGAGTCCATGTATGTAGCCTACAATTCATTCTATCCGCCAGAGCTGGGCCATTACGAATCGCGCACAGCATCGCCAGATCGTTCTCATAATGAGACTTTGGATTCAGTGGTTATTACAGGTGTCCTTGGATTAGCAGTGTATCTGTTTACGTTTGGAAGTGTGTTTTATTGGGGATTTAAGTGGCTTGGTCTACTCAATACACGACGACAATTTCTTCTCTGGCTCGCGCTGGATGCTACTTTTGCCGTACTCCTCTTTGTAGTCGGTTTGCGTTTAGATGGTTTACATTTGTTTGCTGTGGCGATTCCCCTGGGAGCGATGGTGGGTACCATGCTTTATGTAACCTTACAGGCGATAAGCTCACTTTTCAAAGGCACTCATGATGAAGTTATTGTGGGCGGGGAAAACCCGCATACTATCCTTATCATTGCGATCTTAGCGGCAGTATTGGCTCATTTCGTAGAAATTAACTTTGGGATTGCTATTGCTTCTACCCGCACAACATTTTGGACTTATGCTGCTATGTTGGTGACACTGGGTTTGCAATGGATACCGGCCGGAAATGTCCCTGTTGTCTTTGCGCAAGAAGAAAATGAGATGAATGTAATATCTGGGGATTCCCCTGTACGTGAATCATCTTCTCGTCATCGTAAAGCTAGGACATCCAAACCCCAGCGCGCACCAAGTAAAACTATGGGGATTCAACCCTGGTTTATTGCCGTGATCGTGCTGACCTTATCTGCAATATTTTTGTTAGGTACGTTAGCCTTTGACTTTATCAATAATTCTCAACGTTTGAGTTCTGCCGGTGATATTTTTGTGCGCTCGTTGACAATGAAGTACCAGCCCAAAGAAACCAAGTCTTATGGCGCATTGATGATATTCCTGTTTACTTGGGTCTTGTTTGGAGTCATTGGGTTGAGTGAGTTGGATCGTGAAGGACTGTTTGACAAAGATCGCGCAAAGCGTTGGGGAATTTCTTTGCTGACGTATGCCAGCCTCGCGTTTGTGGGGCTGCTTATTTTTGGAGGTGTTATAGCTGGATTACAGGCTAGGCTCACGCAAGTTCAGGTTCAAACCATAGAAGATGTTGTTGGTGTGGCAAATCAGTTAGCATCTCTATTAGCCCGCTACTATGGGTTAATTTTTATACTCCTCATTCTCATTGCATGGAGTTTGATGTATGAGTGGCATCTTCCTCGCATCTGGGGGAATCCTATAAGTTTAGGGGCACTGCTTATATTGCTTTTGTTGGGAACGTGGGCGATTCGAAAGACCAACTATGATCTTATTCGTTCTGACATCATTTATAAACAGGGGGGGGTATTTGCCAACAACAATAATTCCAGCGATAAACAAATTGGAATTGCGCATTATGAAAAATGCCTCGAATATACTCCGCGTGAGGATTATTATAACTTATTCTTAGGTAAAGCCTATTTGGAACTGGCACAGGGACTTCCTGAGGATATCACTTCTGAGCAACGCGAATTTGTTTTTAACAAGACTGAAGAAGTATTAAAACATGCGCGAGAACTCAACCCGCTTAATACGGACCATAGCGCGAATTTGGCGCGTTTCTACAAATCTTGGGCGGCGCGTATCACAACCGTGGATTTACGTAAAGCGGATTTGAGTGATGCGCAGAAAACTGCCCTAAAACAACAACGGGATGATTTGTTGCAGTTGTCACTGGAGAGTTATGAGACGGCTTTAGTGCTGAGTCCCAATAACCCAATTATCTGGAATGAGTTAGCCTTGCTTTATAGTGTGGACCTTGGGGACATGCCTAAGGCAACCGAGGTTATCTCTCATTCTTTGGAAGTAGATGTTGGTTTTGAACAAACCTGGCAAATTATAGGGGATTTGCGTTCCACAGAGGGAGACTTGGTCGGTGCTGTTAAGGCTTATCAAGAATCCCTTGAATTAGCGGAGAATTGTACTGTGCGTCGTGCTGTGGGAACACTCCAGGCACAGCAAGAGCTTTGGTCCGAGTCTATTGAAACCTTGCTGGTTGCAACCGAGAAGTGTAGTAAATCAAGTGATCTATGGGATTATTACCGTGTGTTAGCTATTGCGTATGCAAACCAGGGGAATTTTGGAGCCGCGCTTGACGCAGCAAATACAGCTCTCGACAGGGCTCCTGATGCGCAGAAATCTGCGGTGGAGCAGCTTCTACAAACCCTAGAGGCTCAAATCGCTTCTCTGGAATCTACACCGCAGCCTTAAGGAATAAATAATGACCAGTTATATTGTTGTCTTTGTGGGGGTTTTGTTGTTAGCGGTGATGGGGACGCCGTTAGCGCGCAGGTTAGGTTTGCGTATCGCGATGGATCAACCTGACCCTACACGCAAAGTTCACGCGGTTCCTACGCCACGTTTGGGGGGTGTGGCGATCTTTCTTAGTACTTTGATTGCCACGCTCATTTTGCGGGAGCGATATAATCTGAGCCAACTCTCCGGTATCCTGGTTGGCGCGTCATTAGTTTCTTTCTTGGGATTTTGGGATGACCGTTTTTCGTTAAGCGCTGGCGTTAAGTTGGGAGGGCAGTTGCTCGCCGTAGGGTTACTATTGCTCACGGATGTCACTGTATCTGCTTTCCCTTATGCCTGGCTTAACTTAGGAATTACGGTTTTATGGGTTGTAGGATTGACCAATGCCCTCAATTTGTTGGACAATATGGATGGGCTTTCCGGCGGCATCGCGGCGATTGCGGCGGCGCATTTTGCGTTGATGTGTGCTTTCAGCGGACAATATTTGGTGGGCTTGCTGGCAGTGTCCGTGATGGCAGCCTGTATTGGGTTCCTGATTTATAACTGGACGCCGGCCACGATCTTTATGGGAGATTCGGGCGCTCTTTTCTTAGGATTTATCCTGGCTGCGCTTGGCATCAAATTACGATTTCCAAACAATGTTCCCTTTGTAACATGGATGATCCCGATCTTAGTGTTGGGTGTTCCAATTTTTGATACGACTCTGGTGACTATTTCGCGTCTTAGACGGGGGTTGAATCCCTTAACTGCCGCAGGTACTGACCATTCTTCACATCGTCTAACCTATGCGGGCTTGACCCGGCGCGAAGCTGTCCTAGTGTTATATATTGTCAGCTTTCTACTGGGCTTGGTGGCACTCTTCATTACTCGTGCTGATAAATTGGATGGATATTTGGTTGGGGGATCGGTGGCCTTGGCTGCGATTTATGCATTGTGGCGTATGGAACGCCCACCCTTTTGGCCTCCGTCCCGAGTAATGTGAACGTAATAACTAAGGAGTCATAAAAAATAGCTCCCCAAACTTGACTGTATTACAACAGCTATAATATGTGTTTTTCCATAACTCCTCAGTCACTCGGATCGGATTGTTAAATCTGGCGAGAGTGGCTGAGGAGTTACGTTTTGTTCGCATTTGATGTCTTCAGAAATTCTATCCCTGATTTACTGCACACTTTGGGGCAGGACATTTTCCTCAACAATTTTCGACGGATATTGAGGTTAAAATCCCTTGACTTTTAAAGGAAAACCGGATATAACTTGTATAGTGGCTAAGCCACTATACAAGTATCAAAACTCAACCTGTTATAGTCGCTGATTCTTGCTGTGGGAAGAAAGTTTGGTTAGTCCGTACAACTGATGGAGTAACAAGAACAGGATTTGGAAATCACAGCTACTATATCCTTAGGTGTGTCAACAGAGCTTTGTGCAATCTATCCTGTTTGGATTCAGTGGATTTGGGACTCGAGAGGTCAAATGGTAAAACAATTGGTCAGAGCGCCGATTTATCAGCAGTTGAACGAGGCATTGCGCGAGTTCATCCGCAGTGGTGAGTACGAGGTCAACTCTCAGTTTTTGACCGAACGTCAAATCTGTGAGCAGTTTAACGTCAGCCGGGCGACGGCAAATAAGGCTCTATCAAATCTGGTTGCCGAGGGCGTGCTGGAGTTCAAAAAGGGGGTAGGCACCTTTGTGCGCGGCGGTGTGCTTGATTATGATTTGCGCGCGCTGGTCAGTTTCACCGAAAAGGCACTTACAGCAGGCAAAAAACCGTCAACGCAGGTACTGCATTTAGAAGTACTGCTGGCTAAAGATGCAGTGATCGACGTAGCGCAGCGATTAGGTGTTCATCTTGATGAAGTGATCTATTACATTGAGCGTCTGCGTCTGGCCGATGACAAACCCGTGATTTTGGAACACCGTTACGTAGTCAACAAGTTCTGTCCTGATTTGACGACGGACGAACTGGCAGGTTCTCTCTATGCATTGTGGACGGAAAAGTATCGCCTAGACATCACCGGTGCGGACCAGAGAATTCATGCTGTCCCTTTGCGTGGTGATGAGGCGAGATTGCTTGGTGTACGCAGTGGCGCGGCAGGATTTCAGGTCATATCGACAGGGTATCTGAGTGGTGGGGTGCCTTTATGGTGGGAGCAGACGCTCTTTCGCGGTGATGCTTACGAGTTTCACAATCGACTCGGCCCGGTGCAGACGGCACGACCGGCGGCGGGTATGTTGTTGGACATAGATAACAGCAGTTAGGTGTTTTTTAATGATATTAAGTAAAGGAGAAGACAATGGACAAGGTTCGAGTTGCAGTAAATGGCTATGGTGTGATTGGTAAGCGGGTGGCTGATGCAGTGCGGCTTCAGCCTGATATGACATTGGTCGGTGTGAGTGATGTGGCGAGCGATTACCGGGTCAAGGCTGCGGTAGGACACGAAATTCCTGTGTACGCGTCGTTGCCGGATAAGGTTGGTGAGATGAAGTCGGCGGGCATTCCTGTTGTCGGGACGCTTGATGATTTGTTGGCGCAGATCGATGTGGTTGTTGATTGCACGCCTAAGGGCATTGCAGCGCGGAACCTGGAGCGATACCGCGAAGTGGGTGTCAAATCGATTTTTCAGGGCGGCGAAAAACACGCGCTGACCGGACATTCGTTCGTCGCTCAGGCCAACTATGAGACTACACTGGGGCGCGACACGACGCGTGTGGTTTCATGCAACACGACGAGCACGGTACGCACGTTGCGCGCGTTGCAGACGACAGGGCTGCTTAAAAAAGCGCGCGGTGTGCTTGTGCGCCGGGCAACTGATCCGTGGGAGTCGGATCATAGCGGTATTATGAACACAGTTGTGCCCGAGCCGCATATCCCCAGTCATCAGGGGCCGGATGCGCAAACGGTGTTGCCTGATCTGAATGTGGTTACTATCGCTGCTAAGGCCGCGCACACGCAGACACATAATCACTACTGGATTATCGAATTGACGCGTGAGTCCAGCCGCGAAGAAGTGTTGAATGCATTTCGTGCCGCGCCGCGCATAGCCTTTATCCGTGTAGGTGACGGTATCGTGGCCCTGAATAGTACGATCGAGTTGATGAAAGACCTGGGCCGTCCGCGTGGCGATATGTGGGAAGTTGCGCTGTGGGAGGATATCCTGACCGTGCAGGGTACCGAGGTGTACTATACCTATCAGGTTTACAATGAGGCGATCGTCGTCCCGGAAAACATTGACGCTATCCGTGCTTTAACTGGCATTGTTACTGATGGGTGGGAGTCGATGCGGATCACCGACGAAGCCATGGGGATCAAAAAAGAATTTTTGGTGTAGTGTAAAGGTAATTTGAAGCATCCCCGATATTTGAAATAGGAGCGGGCTACGTCTCCAGAGGCGTAGCCCATAGTGCCTTATGTATGTTCAAATTCCTGAACCCAAACGGCGGCTTTTGGATATAGAGTTATTCATCGCCATTATGCTCCCGGTGATGGGGATACTGGTTGCTATCTATTATTTCACGCGGACGGATATGTGACCACGGGGCGCGCGGATGTTAGCGATTGCGTGTACATCCTTGTTTGTGTGGACAGTAGGCACGAACTTGTGTTGGTGGAGTATGTTCGCGGATGCTCCGCTTGCTATAGCTATTTCCGATGCGTTCTTGAAGGTTGTAAATTCCCGATACTTCTTTTGGGCTGTGGTGTTCATTGTCTGCGTGCCGGTGGTGCTGATATATTTTGTTGGGCTTCGACGGCAAACTGCCGCCTGGAAGGCGCTAGCAGCGCAAACCGGGTTGGTGTTTGTACATGGTAGTTGGTTGCTGCCGGACAGAGGCCGGATTTCGGGCCGGTATCGCGGACGTGACGTGGAACTTTACACGTATACGCCTATCATTAGTGATGATCCCACCCGTGTGATGTGCCTGACGTTACAGGTACGTAATCCGACAGGGGGAACGTTGCGTCTTGATCGCTCATCGGCAGGTAGGGTAATTGGTGATTTTTTCCAGGCACGCGCTCAGTTTCAAAGTGGGATTGCAGCCTTTGATCGCGCATTTACTGTACAGAGTAAACCGTCTGAGTTTGCGCGATCTATATTGCACAATCCCTTATTATGCCAACATTTGAGCTACCTTCGCGAAGGATCCACCGTTGAAGTTCAAGAGTGCCAGCTTTTACTGGAACGTTTAGGGCGCGAAAGTGACATCACGTATTTACATTTTTGTCTTGATGTATTGAGCGAATTAGCGGATGTGTTGGAGTGTTGAGTAATTATCCGGTTTCTGCTTCGCTTTCGTCCTCCGGTGCGTGACTAAAAAGTTGCTCCCGGATATTCAAGTTGCTGTCGCGCAATTTGAGAGCTAACTCGGCTGCCATTCTGTACATAATGCGGAAGCCAATTTCGGGATAGTCGTAACACAACTTTAAAAGACGCTCGCCCTCGATCCGTAGCAATTGTGTATCCGTCAAACAACGTGCCCCAGCGGCGCGTAGTCCCTGGCTTTCTTCTTCAACCAGGATCATTTCTCCAAAACTTGCCATCTCGCCTAACGTTGTGACGTGCTGTGAAACTTCGTCTTCCACCCCTGATTCCAGTACTACCTCAATTTCACCGCTGGCGATAATATAGAGGGCATCCCCTGGATCATCCTGGCGGAAAATATACTCTCCGCCCAGATAGTTAACTTCCTCACATACCATTAACACCAGGTCAAGATGTATTTCATTTAAATCACGAAAAAGGTCTGTCTGACGTAGAACTCGCTTGCTTTCCTGTAAATGCATCGTTCTCCCCCTTAAACTTCAACCCATTCCAGATCACCCTTTACCAAGTCAAGTATTGCGCAGGTGGCAGTTCGCCAGCGCGTGTTGCCCAAAGCGCCGGGGTTGATAACCCACGTTTCGCCAACCTGCTCGAATTTGGGAATGTGAGAATGTCCGTGAATGACGTAATGATAAATACCAGAATGTATAATTTTATGTAAGTCCAGTGTATCTCCATGTGTCAGTGCAACCCGCACCCCTGCAAAAGTTAAGGTATGCACGAGGCGCATGCGTCCCTTACCAAATAGCTCTTCAGCAACCGTGAGGAGATCAGGGTTGTAATCCATATTCCCACGCGCAATCCAAACATCAAATCCCTGTAGCATCTTGAGGATCACTGGTTGAGTTACATCCCCCGCGTGCAACAGCGTTGTTACCTGGCAGTTATGGAATTCACTCAGGGCAGATTTCACATGATCACGATGATTATGGGTGTCAGAAAGTAAACCAATACGCAATCGCAATCCTAATTCACCCGTACATCAGTCACGTGGGCTTCGATCTTTTCCATCGCCTGGATCAACACGTTTTTATCTACACCTGATACCTTAATGACCAACGTGCCAATCTTCCGTTCATCTTCAAAGAACGTTCCCAATGAAATAATATCTCCCCCCTCAGCACTAATCGCCGCCGCAATCCGGCTAAGTACTCCAGGTTGATTGGGAACTTTGAGAGTTAGACGTATACCGGATTCACGCGCGCCCATCATTTCCAGGAAAACCTTGAAAATATCGGTCTCAGTAATAATTCCCACCAAGTCTTTCCCATCCATCACGGGCAATCCCGCGACTTTATTATCGGCCATCAAACGCGCAGCTTCTTCCAGTGGAGCCTCAGGTGAGACGGTGACCAAATCCCTTGTCATGATCTCCTCGACTTTAAGTTTAGAAAGTAAGTAGCCGATTTCATAGATACTCAACGTCGTCGCAGGAGAAGGAGATGCATGCAAGAGTTCTTTTTCTGTCACGATGCCCACCAGTCGACCTCTTTTGTTAAGCACCGGCAGACGGCGAATGCTATTCTGGCGCATAAAACTTAATGCTTCTGCAACAGGGGTGTCAGGGCTAATACTAATCAGCCGCTTCGTCATTCGATCTTTAACTAACATAAGTCATACCTCCAAAACTTCTTTCTATTATGAAAGTTCATACTCCCAAACGGGTGACCACCAACAATCATATCCATTTTATTATGGCATACCTTACAAGTTTGACAATAGGCAATCTTGAGGTCAAAGACTACAAAAGTCTCAGCAGACGCATAATTTTACATGCCTTTTATCCAATGCGGATATTGGGTTAACCAGATAAATCTTGAGAACTTTTGTCGTCTGGCCCGTATGGATTTGCAATTTAGAATGCTCCTAGTTGGCAGGCTACAATGCGTACTTCCATCTGATCTGCAGCGTATCCCACTTGCATCTTAGAGATGTTAAGTTGAGCGGCAATGTCCCATGCTTGGCGACACGTTAACTGCCCGGTGTCCGCCGCGACTTTGCGGATCGCGCTTTCTAATGCCACCGGTTCTGGTACGTCGGCTAAAACATTTTCAGCCCAGCCTTTTTTGCCAGGATACCCAAACAATCCAAGCTGGCAGCGACTCAAATGTATTGCCAGTGCATCCGCCGTCTGCCCCACGAGCGATGGTGCAACATTCATTTCGTTTGCAATAGCGAAGGCCCGCGCACATGGCAGCTTTTCTTCCTTAGTTTGTGATTGGATTGCATTCACAATAACGCTATCTATCGTAAAGCCTAAGGGTAATTTTTTCTCTTCTAAAGTCATTCTTGTCCTCCCTTGAAAATAGCGAATTACGAATAACGAATTACGGATTCAATTTTTCATCCTACTGCTGGTGAACGCCAGTCGTTAATGGG
>JAFGFI010000318.1 GCA_016931185.1 Anaerolineae bacterium | reverse complement strand
GGGAAAAAGCTCGGCGTCACCCGCGAGCGCGTGCGGCAGATCGAAGCCCAGGCCCTGAGCCGGCTGCGGCACCCCGCACATGCGCGCCGCTTGCGCGACTACCTGCACGGGTAATCACTGTGACACTGAAATAAAGAAGGCGGAATGGGAAAATCCATTCCGCCTTTAAGCCAAGAGAAATGCCCCTTATTCGGCATCCGAAGTGTCATTTTTGTCCTTACCAAACTCGGCAGAGGCAACCTGGACAATCAAGAAGTAAAGGAATACTAGATACAACGCTCCCAACACGCCATAGAACCACCGATCCCCCCACAACGACGGTTTGTAGGCGACCAAACGGTCTAACGTTGCATCCAGTCTTTCCCACAGCGGGAGTTCATAGTCAGCTCTGAAGGCCAAATCGTGTATTCCATTTCCACCCAGGCCCTGGAATATCGCCTGGCCACCTGAGTAAGCATCATCCTCTTTAGAACCTAAAAGAGTAATTGCATTTCCTGCTTCAGCTTCGGGAGCTTCTAAGTAAAAATAGAGTAATTTATCATAGGAGTCAATAGTAGGTGAAAACTCAAAGAGATAGTAAGCATTATCCATCACCTCAGCGGCGTCTATAGAAAGCGTCACCAGTTCCTCCGAATCGTGTTGAAGGTGAAAGATAATTAAACCTGTATTCTCTCGCGCGTAAGTAGCCAGTTTTACCCTAATACGGTAAAGTCCTGAATACTCCGATACGAAAGTCTGTCCTATCGAAACAGATGCTGTAAGTTCACCAACCGGTCGAGTCCCTACAGGTTGCTCAGTATAGAGTTCGGCCTTTAATAATCCCGCTAAACCGACTACCGTAACCAGAACCGTACAAATCGCAGCAATGCCATACGGGTTCTCTAGTCTCTTGCGTATTCCGTTCATCCAACCGCCCCAGGCCAAAACAGTCATCCACAATCTCCTAAGCGGCCCACTCACTGAACTAAAACTCCCAGAGAGTGCAGCCTTTCATCCTCAGGCCATTGGAGCAGAAGCTCCCCTAACATCTGCTTGATCATCAATCTGGATAATTCGTCGGAGGCCCCAGCCACCTGAGATTCTACCATCGCATAAAGGGTCTCGTGATTCCAAATTCCTTCCTCGACCAGCAACGCCATTGCCTGTCCCTGGTAATCTGCCAGGCGAAAATCCAGAGGGACTGGCAACTCAGAAAAAGCAATATCCTGTATCTGCTCTTGGTAAAACGTCGCTCGTTCAACATCCCCTAAGAGGACATAAGATGCCTTCAGACGAGAGAGCGCATAAAGATTAGTGGGATCCAAATCCAGCACCCGCCCCCATAACGCAATTGCTTTCTCGCCTCCCGAATCGGTTGCTATATTTGCCTCAGCCAACTTTAAATAATTCGCTGCAGCAGGGAGTTGGCGGGAGCCTATACGTCCCTCTTCATAAGCCTCGACAGCCAGCTTGCTCTTCCCCAAAGCGTCATAGACATCCCCAATCTCCAAATAAAGGATCAAAGAGGCAGGACGGAGATCAGAGGCTTGCTGCAAAACCCACAGTGCTTTCTCAGGCTGACCTTGAGATAAATAAACTCGTGCTAAAAGGCGCATAGCCTGGACATTCTCAACATCCCAAACCAGGGCTTTCTGAAGATAATCGTGTCCCCTCTGAAGCCCCTCTCTATCTATAATTTGCTCCGGCGCCAATCGATCTTCAAAGACGGGGACCAGGGAATGATCCAGAGTCCCCCCCCCCAACTCAAGATAGAAAAGCGAGAGCAGGTAAGGGCCAATGAAAATACATAAGCTCCCCAACAGCGCCAGAATAATCAGGGCCGTGACAAGGTTTTTAGACAAACTATGTAAACGCATCCCTCCAGCTACCCCAAATTCCCCTTACGACTGTACCGCGACCACATGGCCGCCCGCGGCACGAGTAAGCCGGTCACGAATGGCCAAACCCAACCCGGCACTGCCGAAATCACGCGCAAGAATCACCCTTACCTCCGCTGCATCCAATTCCCGCAGCGTGGCAAAGAGCTGCCTGGCGACTTCCTCTAGATCTTCCGCCGGACCTGCGGCACGCAAGATCAGCGGCAGTCCGGCGAATAAGGCCAAATCCTCCTCTGCCAAGAGCAGCCCTACACGGGTCCCCTTTGCATGCAGACGTAGCGCCTCCTCACGCATGACGTCAAGCATTGCGGCAGGAGCCCCGCGATACAGAATCAGCTTGGCACGCGGGGCATAGTGCTGCAGCAGAGAACCCGGCGAGGCAAGCGCCCCCTGCCCAGAAGAAGCGGGGCCGGGGAAAAGCTCCACGAATCCCAATACGTTTTCCAATGCCTCTCGACTCACTCCACCAGGCCGTAAGATCGTAGGCACCGGCGTAACTAACGAGAGAACGGTGGACTCCACCCCTACAGAGGTCGGTCCTCCGTCTAAAACCAGATCGATCCGACCCTCAAGATCAGCCAGAACATCCTCCGCGCGCGTCGGGCTCAATTGTCCAAAACGGTTAGCACTGGGCGCGGCAACCGGCACACCCGCAGCCCGAATAAGCGCTTGCGCCACGGGATGCAACGGAACGCGGACCGCCACCGTCTCGCCGCCCGCCGTCACTTCCGGCGGTACCTCAGTGCGGCGAGGAAGCACCAATGTGAGTGGTCCAGGCCAGAAATGCGCTGCCAGTGTCCAGGCCACCGGTGGGATCCCCACAGTCACCTGAGGAAGCTCCGCGGCCTCCGCCAGGTGCACAATCAAAGGATCATAAGCCGGGCGCTCTTTTGCCGCAAAGATCCCCTTCACCGCGTCAGCGTCCAGTGCATTAGCCCCCAATCCGTAGACCGTCTCCGTGGGGAAAGCCACCAGCCCGCCCGCGCGCAGTACCTCGGCAGCCTGCGCGATCAAAGGCTCCGCAAATCCCTGAAAGTCAATCTTAAAGACCCTGGTCCGCCGCATCTCCCCATCCCACGCTACTAGACCCATCCTTCCCTTATTAGAACCGCGAACAGTATTGGATAGCCTGTGCAGGTTATCTCTGTCCGAACACGGCCCCGGCGAGGAACTCGGCCCGGCCGCTACTGGCAGCTCTCCACGTAAACAGGGGCGTTCTTGTAAACCTGTAGCAGGATTCGCCCATTGACTGTGTGATCTGCATCCCAATTGGAGTCCCCATCGCGCACAGGATTGTAAACCCGACCTAGGACATCCACCATCCGGATACAGGACGTAGCAAAAGGGACCTGCGCCGTAGTAGATGTAGCCCACAGAACTGTCTTTTCATGTCCGTCAAGCATTTTGAAAACATACCCTTCAGCCTTGGATACCCCAAGCTGACGCACGTAGCGTGCATGGTACAACTCCTGCGTCAGCGTCTGGTAAGCGTAATAGGCAGGTTTGAGTGTCGTACCATCCACCTTGATCAATCCAGAGGTGTGAGCAGGGCCAGTATCCGCAGAGCTTCCAGCTATAGCATCATCAAACACCTTGTAATACGACATCAACGTGATTGAGGCCGACATACCGCGCACGTAATTCTGTACAATCAGCCGTGCCTGCTGCTCCTCACTGGAATTAAACTTCGGGCTGCTCCAGAACCCCATCTCAGGACAGAGCAAGGGGAGATCGCCTACCCCATGCTGGGTCATGATTCCCCGCACCTCCAGTCCCTTCTCCCGGACGCTCGCCCACCCGTCATTAATCGGATAGTAGTGAAACGCCACCGCATCGATATAGGCCGCAGCACCACCGGGATAGCTGTTCAAGGTCTGCAGAACATTTGAGAGGAAAGTGCGCACATACGACCCGCCCTCCTCCACAAACCAGTCATAGGCAAGCCCCCCAATCATGACTTGTGAATGGGGGTCGGCAGCATGAATCGCAGGAGAGACCTGCGCAAGCATTGCAGCGTAGGCCGCACCATTATACCCCCAACGCGAGTCCCGGTCCGGCTCCGAGTAAAAGGACCAAGTATGCACACAAGGATGCCCTGGCGCATCGTTGGTGCCATCGCAGTCGTACCGCTCTGCCGCTGCCGCCATGAAATTAGCCAGCGCAGTCACATCGGTCACCGGCCCATAAGGTGTCGACGCTGCCCACGAGGGATTGTAAGTCACCAGGACAAAGAGGTCAATACCCGCAGCCTGGGCATTAATGGCCTTAGCATCAAATCCATCCCAATTGTAGTTCCCCTTGACCGGCTCCGCTGAAGCCCAATATAACATCGTCGACGCCCAATCACTCCCCACCGCTTTTGCAGCCTGCAGACCAGCAGCGTCATCCACATTTCCATACATCACGATGCCAAAAGGAGAAACATAGGAGGGATCATAATAACGCGTCACCAGCGGAAGGTACCCCGTATAGACATCGGTCAGATGCAGCGTAGTCCAGCCTGGCAGATTCTCCTCCCGAGCCTCCGCAGCAAGAACCTGAGAAGGTCCTACCTCCCTATCTGACAACGCGACGTGACCGCACATCCACAACAGGCTTGCCACCACCCATGCCACCATCACCCTATGGCGTTTTAGCATCACACCCCTCCTCAGAATTATAAATAAAAATAAGGTAGCAGATAACGTAAGAGGCACCAGACATCAAAAATGATCAACCCTAACAAAAACATCCCCATCACCGGCCAACGCACCCGTACGGAAAAAATCCTCTCCCATCCCTCCACCAGAAAAAAGGTGTAGGGGATCAGCACCGGGAAAAGATAGCGTCCTTGGACCTGATAATAACCCGAGGACTGCCCCAAAATAGCAGTCCAGATAAAGATGCCCACGGCTAAAGCCAACGCTCCGCCCAAAACGCCAAAACACCGCCAGGGGACCTCCCCCTTGGATTCTCCCCAAATCCAGCCCATCAAGGACAGCCCGGCAAGCAGCAGCAACGCACCATACCACCGGCCATGAACAGGCAGTGCCATCCAGCCGAAGTTCGCCCAGAAGCTCTCATGTGCCCCTAAGAGCGCCTCTCCAAACGTAATTCCCCGCACATCCGTCCAGAGCATATCCATCGTTGCCAGGCTGTGCACTCCCTGCACCAGCTTATCCGAAACCACCACACCGAGTGGGGAATCCTTCCAGAGCCACAATCCCAGCGCCAGGCCGCCCCCTCCAATCAGCAAAGTGAGAAGCAGCCGTCGATTCCAGGCTCCAGGCCCACGGCGCAACGCCCACACCACCGCCAGCCCCAAGTCCAGGGGCAGCAAAAAGGCAGCCGTGGCCTTACTCCAAATACCAAACAGCGTTCCCAGTGCAATGCCAACAAACGTCCAGATGCCAACGTCATGTCGGAAGAGCCTTACCCATTCCAGGAGCACCCAAGAGGCCATCAGCTCGGCCAGTGGACCATCCCCCACCGTGCTGTTGACAAAAGTGTGTTGCGGTGAGAAAACGATCGCCGCCGTCATCCACAAGGCAAGATGCGGTGAAGTTGGCAACAATGCAGAGAACAACACAAACGCAATCCAAAGGATCCCCACATTCAGCAAGACGGAAGAAAAGCGCGCGGCATAGAGCTGCATCACCAACTCCTGCTGACGTACCGGCAGCAGGAAGATCGCCGCCCAGAGATAGTTCACCGAAAATCGTCCACTCAGCAACGTTCTTGAACGCTGGACAAAGATAGAAGAAGGTAACTCCTCCAGCCGTGGGGGCATGCGCTCCGGCAAAACCCGTCCGGTATAATCCCCGTACCGCCATTCGTAGAGCGAACTCAACAATTCGCGCTCGAAAAATGGCGATGCGTCCTCAGGACCAGGGAGATGCCCTTGGTGCGCAATCGACCACACATATTCGAAGTGTCCGGTCTCATCCGGTGCCTGCCAGGGTGGTGTGAGTGCAGCATAAAGAAGCCCACGCACCAGCGTGATCCCCAACAACAGCAGCAGCCAGCGATGTTGTGTCTTCAAGCCTCAAGAATCTCCCCTACCCAAGTCCCCAACTGGCTTATTATACCTTATCCGAACGATTTTGCCGGAGGGGGATATAACCGGCGCCCCCCTGCTGGAGGCGAGCGAGAAGCTGTACCGCATCGCCCGTATGCACACAAACCTCTAACTGCCGCAGATAATCATCCAGCACCTCTTGGCTTGCCCCTTCACCATCCAAGGCCACAAAGATCTTCTCGTGCTGGGTTGCACGAGATCTCTCCCCCTTGGTGAAAAGCGTTTCGGTCAGTTTCTCTCCCGGGCGTACGCCCGTGAAGACGATCTCGATATCTCGCCCGGGCTCCAGCCCGGAGAGGCGGATCAGGTCCGTGGCCAGGTCCACAACGCGGATAGGTTCGCCCATATCCAGGACAAAGATCTCGCCGCCCTGGCCCAACGTCGCAGCCTGAATGATCAACTGCACCGCTTCGGGGATCGTCATAAAATAGCGCTCCATGTCCGGGTGCGTCACCGTGACCGGACCGCCATTGGCAATCTGGCGCTGAAAAAGGGGCACCACGCTGCCACGGCTGCCCAGGACATTGCCGAAACGCACCGCCACATACGCACGCCCGGTGCGTCGGGCCGTCTCCCTCACCAACTGCTCCGCCACCTGCTTGGTGGCCCCCATCACGCTGGTAGGGTTCACCGCCTTGTCAGTGGAAACCAGCACAAAGCGCGTAACCCCACAAGCCTCACCCACACTTAAAAGCGTTGCCGTTCCAAAGATATTATTGCTCACCGCCTCGACCACATTGGACTCCATCAGCGGCACATGCTTGTGCGCCGCAGCATGAAAAACAATCTCCGGCTTATAGGCACAAAAAATCGAAGTCAGGCGATCACGGTCCCGGATATCGGCAATCAGCGGACGGACATCCAGATGCGGGAACTTCTCTTGCAATTCTATTAAAATATTGTAGATACTGTTCTCACCATGGCCCAGAGCCAAAAGCATCTTGGGGTGGCACCCTGCAATCTGGCGGCACAGCTCCGACCCAATGGATCCTCCCGCACCGGTCACCAGCACCACCGCATCCGTGAGGTAAGAAGTAGCTTCCGGATCAACCAGCCGCACCGGTGCACGGCGCAGCAGATCCTCAATGCGCACCTCCCGCACCTGCTTCACACTCACGTGTCCAGAGATCAGCTCGAAGATCCCCGGTATGGTTTTGCAAGGGACACCAACCTTCTGGCAAATCGCGACGACCTCGCGGATCTCACGCCCGGCAGCGGTCGGCATAGCAATGATCACCTGCCTGATGTGCTGTTCATGCACCAACGTAGGGAGATCCTCACGCGAGCCCTGCACCGGGACACCATGGATCACCAACCCCACCTTAGTACGATCGTCGTCCAACAGCCCAACCGGCATCAGGCCCAAGCCAGGGTTCGCCAGCATCTCGCGAACGATCATGGCGCCCGCGTCGCCCGCACCCATGACCAAAACATGCTTGCCACCAGATCTATTCAAACGGACTTTGGTCGTAAAAGGATGATCGGCTTCCAGCCGTACCACAAAGCGGCTCCCCCCCACCAGAGAAAGGCTGACCAGCCAATCGATAAAAGGAATAGAGCGAGGCAAAGCGGGGAACACCATGATCAACGATATAATGGAATAGACCAGCAGGGTTACCACCGCCGTGCCGCTCAACGTAGCCAGGGCAATCATCACCAACTCGCCTGTGCTGGCGTAACGCCAGTGGTGGCGATAGAGCCCAAAGAAATAAAAAATAGGAGGCTTAACTAGCAAAGACAGAATTACATAGATAAGAGCCGATCGAAGATAAGGTTGCATGTCCTCAAAATCCAACCGCAGCAGGAAACTGACCAGCGCGGCAGCCGGGATCAACAGCAGGTCCGCGATCAAGAAATAGCGGTTGCGAATAAGAGGCAGTCGATACAATTCGCCATTTTGCGCCATTAAGTCCTTCTCCTCAACCCAAAATGACCTTAGCGAGGCAGGCCTTCAATACCTCACACACGTACGTCACCTGAGTTTCTGTCATGATTGCAGAGAAGGGGAGCGCGATAGTGCGCTGCGCCACCGACTCGGTCATCGGCAGCATCCCGGACAAATCGCCGAACCGCTCATAGATGTGGCGCTGCGTGTGGATCGGCGCAAAATACCCCCGTGTGGGGACACCCTGCTCGGCCATCAGGGCCATGACCGGATCGCGTGCCAATCCCTCGGCCAGCGTCACCACATAGACAAACCAACTCATACGCACGTAAGGCTTCACCAAAGGTGGATGCACCCCCTCCAGTCCCTGCAGACGCTCGGTGTACATCTGGGCCACCCGTTCGCGCTTCTGCAAGAAAGTTTCCAGGCGCTTGAACTGACTTACTCCCAGAGCGGCAGACATCTCATCCATACGGTAATTATAGCCAAGGCGCACGTGCTCCAGCCAGGCTCCCATCTCGTCGCGCCCTTGATTGCGCATGCTGCGACACAGCACAGCAATTTCGTCATCATCCGTAACAATGATGCCGCCCTCACCGGTGGTCATTTGCTTGTTGGGATAAAAGGCAAAGGCCGCCGCATCACCGAACTGCCCCAATTTACGCCCCTTGTACTCGGCGCCCAGGGCCTCACAGGAATCGTCGATCACCCGCAAGGCATGCCGGTCCGCGATCCCTAAAATCTCATCCCACTCCGCCGGATGGCCAAAAACATCCACCGCCATAATGGCTTTCGTGCGCGGCGTCACTTTACGTTCAAGATCCACCGGGTCCAGCGTATACGTATCCGGGATGATATCCACAAAAACCGGTGTCGCACCCTCATACAGGAGAACGTTAACACTGGAAGCAAAGGTAAACGAAGGGACCAAGACCTCGTCGCCGGGCCCCAATCCCAACGCGCGGACCAGCAAATGCAGCGCCGAGGTGCCCGAACTGACCGCCACAGCATGTTTGACGCCCACATAGTCGGCAATCTGTTGTTCGAATTCTATTGCCTTAGGGCCAAGAGAGAGTTGCCCAGAGTGCAAAACATCCACAACAGCGGCAATATCTTCATTACTCAAATCAGCACAAGCCATTGGAATCTTCATAAAACGTCTCCTCGAACTCAAGCAATAGGCAAGATTAGCTACGATATGCAGGGAAAAAATCGAGATTTGGCCTCCAGTCCAGTCCTTGCCCTATCTCCCATTTCAAACGACGTTGAATCAACCTCTCGTAAGCGTCAGGATCATAAATGCGTTTTCCCACTTTAAAAGGTACAGTCCCATTTGGAGCAAAAGATAGTTTATAACGGAAAATACCATCACCATCCTCATATCCCCCGCCTAAAACAAAAGCTTTCTTCCCCTGATTTCTTCCCCACTCAATGACAGAATGCTTTAACAAATCGTTAGGACGAAGATCGTAAGCTTCTAAAAGAGTCCCCCCCAAAAAAGAATAGAGATAGTTTGTCGAACTGAGCACCAGTTCTGTTGAAACGATTTTAGATCCATAAAATACATGGAAAAAGACGAATTTTCCCAGCAAATCACGCACAATAGTATTAAAAAATACATCTGGAAAATAATATTGCTTCGTCGCCCCCCGACGATCCATAGTTGAATAATAAACTTCAAGGAATTCTTTCAAGTGTGAACCATCAGGATCGATTTCCACCTCCAGGCTATTACGCAATGCTTTCTTTACATTTTTTCGGACCTTGTGATCATAATCCATCCATAGTGCATCAGCATCAAGGTCCAACATACGCACGACGTTTCTAGACTTGATCTCAACTTCGCCATCAAAAGGAAGCAATTGTTCTGAAAAAAGAGAAAAACGAAGGAAAGCGGAGACAACGCCGACCGCCTTAACCCACTTATTGAATTCACTCCAGAAAAGATCGGCATCTGGCACACCCCATGAAAAGGCTCCCCCGTATCCATATGGAGTAACCAGATCCCATACTTCTATGTCACTCTCAACCCATTCTTCGATATGAAGAGGGCGCAAAATAAAAGGAAAAATAACGCTACCTTGAGGGCTCTTCAATATAGCACAAAGGGAGCGGGCATATGGGCCAGCGAAAAGCCTCACGTAGTCAGGGTGAGCGCTTACTTCATGCTCAGGCCAGGAACTCCACAATTCAACCCAATCAGTATGCTCTTGCGGAATTGACGCATCCAGGATTCTAAATGATTTCATAAATCACAAACCGTATAAAGTAGTAAAAATTCATACCAGATCTTCCAATTTCGCAATCATAGATTGCAATAAATCCAGAGAGATGTCCTGATGTATTGGCAAATTCAGTATTCGGTGAGAGAGCCAGCAAGAATCGGGAAACTCCGCTGCATCAATCTGCAAAATCAAAGTATGATAAAGACTCACTACGCCATACCCCAAGTCATTCAGAGCGAAGTACACTGCATCGCGGGAGGTATGATTAATCAACACAGGCAAGGTCTGAGGGATGACGCCCAAAGGAATCTCTGAATGAAGTGGGGTAACTCTATCGCTAAAGGGCCTTAACAAATCAAGTAAGTGCAGCGCATTCTGACGCCGCCTCGTTGCTATACCCACAAAATCATAGTTCCACCAATCGAATTCTGGCAAATCATTCGACTTGAAATAGGTTAATCGATCATTGAGACTCTTAAGGGACCTATTCAGCACTAACAATCCACCACATTCAAAAGGCAACATCTTATGAAGGGAAAAAATGACTGCGTCACCCAATCGTCCACAGACACCACCAACCCAATCTGAGAACAAAGCATGTGCCTCATCTTCAAGGACATAAACACCGGCATCATGAGCTAATGTCACAATCTTAACAAGGTTAGGATCGGGATAGCCAAAATAGTGAATCAACACAAGTAGTTTAGGCTTTTTTTGCGTTAACTTAAAGCTCAGGTCTTGCAAATCAATCGTCAAATCGCGTGTCATACGATAAAAGCTAAATTCAGCACCAGTCTCTTGAATGGGATCGAAAACTCCCGATCCTTCGTTCTGGCTCCATCCTATGTAGGAAGGCAGTAACACCGCATCGCCTGGTAAGAGTAATTCCTGCAGCAAAGCCTTAAACGCGCTTCGGGCATTAAGGAAAGGGAATGTCGGTCGAAAAAACACCTCCGAAGTGACAGGCTTCTTAGTAATCAGCATAGACTTTTCAATCTCAGGCATGCTTTTAGACTCCAGTTAAAGTTAAGCCAGTTTGCAAAGTGACACGATTTTCTCACTACTTAGAATCGGCCACTCTAAGGGTACGGTAGACAAAGACGGAACCACAAGAAAATCCCTTTTCCCACGAAGCTTGTGTGCAATTGCCGACACAGCCAGCTCTAAGCTCATATCCTCATAATGAAGAAGTTTGCAGATGTGATCTGCGATCAATCCAATAGTTAACTGTCCTTCACCACAAACAGCTTCTATCTTAGAAAAACCTCGAGTAGACTCTTGCTGGCGAGCAGCACTCCAATCAGCAGAAGCCCATGTTAAGCATAAATCTCCAGCGTCACATAGGGCATGCAGATCAAGGCAAACAATAAAACTACAAGCTGATGGTTGATATTCATGTTTCAAATACCAATTCCAGGCATCCTGATTAGTAGCGAAGACCTCTAAAACCATCCATTTGCAGCCATAAGTACGAGCAACGTTCTCATAATGCTTCAACAAAATCTCCCCTAACCCTTGTCCGCGCATATCAGATCTCACTGCAATGTAGTTAAGGAAAAAATCAGCTCCATGGAATGCACCATGATAATAGCCTAAAACCTCGCTGCCTCGACAAATCACAAAAAAAGTGTCCGTCTTCGTATCTTGACGGATTAATTCCCTAAGATAATTCATCGAGAGCGGCGATTGATATATTGTGTAATGCAAATACTTAGAAAATGACTGCGTTTTAATAGCATAAATGTCTTCTACATCGCCGCACGTCGCCAAACGTATGGAATAGAATTCCTCATTGACCATTTTTAGATTTCTACCCCAGGCAAAGTCAAGACATTCCACCTCTCTCCTCATCCAGATTCAGCATAGTTGCATGAGGATCAATTCTCACACCATCTCTTCGTAGAGCCTTGCACAATGTTAAGGCAAGAATTTTCAGATCCAATACCAATGATCGATTCTCTACGTACCATACATCAGCATCCAAACGCTCGTCCCAACTCAAATCATTTCTGCCATTAATCTGAGCCCAGCCAGTAATGCCAGGCAATACTGTAAACCGTTTACGCTCCCGTTCCGTATAGTAAGGCAAATACTTCATTAACAGCGGGCGTGGCCCAACCAAGCTCATGTCACCTTTCAACACGTTAAAGAATTCGAGTAACTCATCCAAGCTGGTACTGCGTAAAAAGCGTCCTAACGCCGTTAGCCGCTGTGCATCAGGTAAGAGATTGCCTTCCACATCACACCCATTGGTCATAGTGCGGAATTTGTAGATAGCAAAGGGTTTACCCTGCAAACCAGGCCTCTGCTGACAAAAGATGACCGGCGAACCGAGCTTGAGTCGCACCAGCAGAGCGATAAGAAGCATCACTGGCGTCAACACGACCAAAGCGGGCAAAACAACTATCAGGTCAAATATGCGTTTACCGCAACGAGAATACATTGCTTTATACACCGTATCCCAGAATCCGGCTGTAGTTTTTCAGCACAACTTCAATTTCCTTAACTAACGATTCTCGACTATATCGCTCGTGCACAACCTGCCAGCCACGCATCCCCATAGATGCACGCTCAGCCGCAGGCAAATTATAAAACTCCCGCACGGCGGAAGCTAAACCGGCTGCATCTTGTGATGCACAGACAAGCCCCGCCCCAACATCGCGCACCACATCCGCTGCATCGCCGGCGACAGCCGCCAGAATAGGTTTGCCACTGGCCATATAGGTAAATATCTTATGGGGTATCGTAATCTTAAATAAAGGTTCGTCTTTTAAATGCACTAAAAGCACATCGGCCAGTGCATATAACTCCGGCATAGAGGCCTCTGGATAACGCCCCAAAAAGCACACATTGCTCAATCTATGTTCTGCAACTTGCTTCTGCAAACGCGGTAGAGCAATGCCGTCTCCCACCAGCACAAATTGAAGATCGGCCAGGTCTTGCAGGGTTTCAGCCGCTTCTAAAACCGTATCCAATCCTTGGGCCTCTCCCATATTACCGGCAAACATAATATTGAATTTCCCGGATAGGTCTAGCTCTGAAGCCAGCTCAGGATTGGCATCTTGGGGAGAAAAAGCTCCCACATCCACCCAATTAGAAACCACATGGATTTTCTCTGGCGAGACGCCCTTCGCAATAAGATTAATACGGAACCCCGGAGAGATAACAAAAATTGCCGCTGCTTTAGCATAAACCCACTGAGCGAAACGCGCTACCCACTCCAGGATACGCTGATTGGTAAGCATACCCGTAGCCTCGAGCGTCTCCGGCCACATATCTTGAACTTGGTAGACGAATGGGATATGCCATAAACAGCTCAAGATCCATGCGGGCAGTGCAATCGTCAAGGGTGGATGATAGACAAAAATGACATCAGGACGCTTAGCCAACAAAGGTCCCAACAACGCAGCACTGAAAGCATACGAAAGATAGTTCAAAATGCGTTTCAATTTCGATGAGCTGTGATTTGGATAGAGCCAGGTCCTGATGACCTCAACCCCCTCCAATTGCTCACGCAGCCACAACTGCAAATGGTATCCTTTTGCAATTTGGCCCGAGGGATAGTTAGGGAAGCCAGTCAGAACCTGCACCTGATGTCCGAGCTGCTGCAATTGTTGGGCTAATTCTTGTATCAGGTGAGCAGGTTCTGGAGGATACCACTGCGATAAAATGAGGACTTTCATAACGATCAAATGCTCTTATGGTTCAGCCACACTACCCGATTGATATAATCGGTGTAGCTTATAATAATCCGCAGGACTTTTTCCGAGACGTGCGGTGAGGCATAATCCTCCACGATCCGCAGCATTCGCTGCTCGCCCCGCGGCTGAGTCTGCAAAATAGATAACCCCTCTTGCACCCTGCCCCACGTCAACCCCACCAGCATTACCGCCCCCTCTTCCATGCCCTCTGGCCGCTCGTGCGCCTCACGGATATTGAGCGCAGGGAAATTGAGAATCGAAGATTCCTCGGTAATTGTACCACTATCTGATAAAACCGCCATTGCATTTTGCTGAAGCGCGATGTAATCGCAAAAACCAAAGGGCTTCATAAGTTCCACGCCGATAGGCAGAACAATGCTTTCTGCCTCCATGCGTTTGCGGGTACGCGGGTGAGTCGAGACAATCACCCGCAAGCCGCTCTCGCCCAGGTGGGCAAGCAGACTGACAAGCGCCGCAAACTGCTCTGGAGAATCCACATTCTCCTCCCGGTGTGCACTGACCACGTAATAGGCCTGTCGCTCAAGTCCTAACCGGGCGAGCACATCGGAAGCCTCGATCTTAGGCATGTAGTAATGGAGCACCTCGTACATAGGACTGCCTGTTTTGATGACCCGATCCGGCGGCAAGCCCTCACGCAGCAAATACTCCCGTGCGATAGCAGAGTAAGGCAGATTGATGTCGCTGATATGGTCAATAATCCGCCGGTTGATCTCCTCAGGTACACGCTGATCAAAGCAGCGATTGCCTGCCTCCATATGAAAAATAGGGATCTTTTGACGTTTGGCCGCGATAGCAGCCAAACAACTATTGGTATCACCCAAAATGAGGACCGCATCAGGCCGAACATCACGCAGTGCCGCATCGGCGCGGGCAATCACCAGCCCAATGGTTTCCGCCGCCGTCGCCCCTGCTGCCTCAAGAAAGAAATCAGGTCTGCGGATTTCCAACTCATCAAAAAAGATATCATTGAGTTCATAGTCATAATTCTGCCCGGTATGAATAAGAATATGTTCAGTATGGCAATCAAGTGCAGCCATTACTCTAGATAATCGTATGATCTCCGGACGCGTTCCTACAATCGTTGCGACTTTCAATTTTTCCCCTTTTTAGATTACGCCGAAGGTGATAATACCGAAAGTGGAGATGTATCAGGAGTGCCTGGATCAAAAATCTCACTGGCCCAAAATAGCGTTACAAGCTCGTTTTTTCCTATATTTTCAATTGAATGTGTATAACCAGGAGGAATATCAATCACACGGAACTCTTCCCCTTTAACCGGGTATTCTAAAATCTCACCACTCTCGATGTGACGGAAGCGAATCAACGCATCTCCTTGCAAAACCAGGAATTTCTCAGTTTTTGTATGATGATAATGATTTCCACGCGTCACGCCAGGTTTGGTTGTAGAAACAAAAATCTGTCCAAAGCTCGGCGATTTCACAAACTCTGCCAGGCACCCTCGTGGATCGCAGCGTTGTTGCAAATTGTAGGCGAAATCGTCCACATTAAGGTAGCTCAAATAGGTTCCATAGAGTTTACGGACAAAAGGATCGCTAAAATCAGGCAAGGATAAGGACTGGCGCATCTCACGGAAAGAATGCAGCAGTTCTGCTAACTTCCCCAACGTAATCTTGAAGGTGGGAATCACCTCACGATAATAAACACCGGCAGGCTCTTGTCCCTGAGTCTCTTTAACAAAGTACTCAATAACATCATCAATATGCACCAATTTCAGCTCATAGTCGGGATCAGAAATGGTGATGGGCAAATCACGAGCAATATTGTGACAGAACGTCGCCACCACGGAGTTATAATTCGGACGACACCACTTCCCAAAGACATTTTTCAGCCGGTAGATGATGCCCGCTGCATGATTTTCTTGAACATAACGCTTGAGGGTTTCCTCTGCTTGAAACTTACTACGCCCATAAGGATTGTCCTGTTCCGCCTGAATGGAAGAAGTCAAAATCGTGGGAACCGGACGCCCGATTTGCGTGAGTAACTCACATACGTGTGCAGTGAAATCCACATTTCCTACAACAAACTCATCAACCGATTCAGGGCGATTGACACCAGCCAAATGAAACACCAGGTCAGCTCGCGTCAAGCCCTCTTGCAACTCCCCTTCTGTATTTTGCAGGTCAAATTCAGTTACCTGGACTTCTTCTTCCCGTGCAAGGTGTGCCACCAGATTCCTGCCAATGAATCCAGAGGCACCTGTCACAACTATATTCATTGCGCCACCCTACCTTTCCAAGTTACCAGCTCTTGTTGAATATAATCGAGTCTCAGTAACAAATTCACCATTTCGTCCTCACTGAGCTGACGCGTGTTGTGTGAGTTGTAGTCCCCATCCAAAAGCGGTTCTCGCCCCTCTGTAAAGTACAGATTATAATTCAGATCCCGGTTGTCTGCAGGAACGCGATAATATCCACCCATATCTAGAGCCCGAAGCATTTCCTCACTAGTAAGCAGCGTTTCATACTTCTTCTCACCGTGTCGCGTGCCGATTAGCCTGATAGGATTATCAGCACAAAAAACACGCTTGAGTGCATTTGATAGCGTCTCGATGGTTGCAGCCGGGGCCTTCTGTACAAACAAATCACCCGATTCCGCATGTTCAAAAGCATACATCACCAGATCTACCGCGTCATCAATGCTCATCATGAAGCGAGTCATCATTGGGTCAGTCACGGTAAGCGGCTTACCAGCCTTAATTTGCTCAACGAACAAAGGAATAACCGAGCCGCGCGAGGCCATGACGTTACCATAACGTGTGGCGCAGATCACACAGCCATGATCCACAGCAATCCTCGACTTTGCCACCGCCAGTTTTTCCATCATTGCTTTCGAAATACCCATCGCGTTGATAGGATAGGCAGCTTTATCGGTGCTCAATACAACGACACGTTTGACTCCTGCCGCAATGGCCGCACTCATCACGTTCTCGGTCCCAAGAGCATTGGTAAGCAGAGCTTCCATAGGGTAGAACTCACAAGAAGGAACCTGCTTGAGTGCTGCCGCATGGAAAACAAAATCCACACCAGACATGGCATCCAACAAGCTCTCAGACCGGCGCACATCGCCAATGTAGAACTTCAACTTAGGGTCATGGTATTCCAACCGCATATCATGCTGCTTTTTCTCGTCGCGAGAAAAAATGCGGATCTCACGGATGTCAGTATTGAGAAAACGTTTAAGGACAGCATTACCAAAAGTACCGGTGCCGCCAGTGATGAGAAGAGTTTTACCAGCAAACATATAGTGTACTTCCTTTCCATTTACAACAAGTTATCTTTTCTACATTCGTGCCAACCACACGACAAAACACAGAATATTGTATGTACAACGCCACTCAAAAACACACGTACACCCAAGACCCATAAACAAGCCCTTAACTCACCGTTATTCCTTGAGCTGTACCTCTGACAGGTGTCCTTAAGAAAAATTACAAACAGCATGTTGTTACCTCACGGCATAAAAAAGCTGCCTGTTTGCCTCAATGACCGCCGGGTCGTGAGCAAACTTGTTCCCGTACTCATAGGCCATCTGTGCCCATTCCCTGAAAGTCTGATCGTCCATAGCGATCAATGAATGTAAGGCTGCGACAAATTGTCCCTTCCCCTCCAATGACAAATCCCACCCTACCTGTTTGTCGGTAAGATATCGCCATGGTGTTTGGTCGCTGATCAAGACCGGACACCCGGCGCGCATTGCTTCCAAGATCACATGGCCAAAATTCTCCCCCCGTGTTGGGAAGAAAAACACGTGATACTGCCAAAAAGTCTCCATTACACGTTCTGGCTTGACCACACCTCTATAAATTGCTCTGATATTAGATGGCAATTGGCGGATCAAAGCTTCGCACTCTTGCCAATAAGCAGCGTCTTCGAGCGGGCCGTAAATATCAAAATCCACCTCACCTTGAACCTCACTCAAAACACGTAGAGCAAAATCAAGGTTTTTTTTGCGCACAATCCGCGATAAGAAGATGATTTTAGCCGATCCAGACACCTTCAATCGCGGTTCAATCGGTGACCCGGATTGTGCATCAATGTCCTTTATAGTCAGTAAGTTTGGAGCTACCAGAACCGTCAGGGATGATTCTGGCAAATCAGGGGCCACCATTATCTTTCTGCTGACCCCTTGCCGGACAACATTAAACACGTCCAAGATATCCTGCTTCTCGTACTCACTGGATGCCTGCCAGATGATATCCTGATACAGATTTATCCATCTAACGACCGTGAGATAAACCTGTTTTTTGAAATACTTGAGCGATAAGGCTCCTTTAGAGAATTCACCACGTGGAGCCAGAATGATTGGCTTGTTTGGAATCAACTTCAACCAGCGTAACACCATCGTCTTGATACTCAAACGCGAAAAAAAACCATTCAAATACACCACATCATAATTCATGCGATTCAAACACTGCCGCCAAGCCCAACAGTTTTTATCAGATGGTGGTAAATACATTACGTTGGCTTTGCCAACCTTCTGCCAAACTCTGATCGGGACGTCAGGATAAGCTTCATGCGCTTGAAGGTCTCTATCAGAAGTAAGGATATAGAATTCAAATTCATCACCCAGCCAGTCGACTGTATTAGCAGTGGTGCGCACCGGCCCCCCAGCCTTGTAACCTGGAAGATAATAATCGATGATAGTCAAAATCCGGACCTTAGTGTTCAATCTTGTTGCCCATGTAATCCAGGTGTAGAACCTGATGACAGATAAATTCCACCACCCGACGTCCTTGAGTCAGCCAACTGTTGTGTGCCTGAATATAGGCTTGTGCCGCCAATCCTTTCTGTATTCGCAGGTCAGCGGGCATTGCCGCTACTTGGGCAATTATCTGAGCCAGGGCTTGCGGCGTTTCCTCCCTTAGAAGAAAAGCAATATCAGCGTATTCTTCCTCTACATGTCCCGGACAAGTGGTAATGACCGGCACACCCGAGGCAAGATATTCCATCATCTTAGAGGGGAAAAAATAAGTGGTGTCCAATCGCCGAGTAAGACGCATATTGATCAGCAAATCGGCTGTGTCATAAAGTGCCAGCACTTGATCAAATGTTAGGTAACCAAGGTATTCGATACGCGGGTCCGCTACTGCTGCCTGCTCAACTCGATCTTGCAATGGTCCTGCGCCCGCAATACGCAAACGGTAATTATCACCTCGTAAAAGAGAAAAAGCCTCTATCAACTCAATACAGCCATTTGCTTCATCCAAGCTGCCGGCCAAGACGATCGTGAAAGGTAACGCTCCTGTAAGTTTGCGCGGTCGAGTAGCAAAATGCCGCAGAACGGCTTCGTTTACGCCCCCTTCAACCCGTACAAAAGGCTTGCCAGGAGCAAAATCTTCAACGATGCGTTTGCTAATAACGATCAATCCATCAAACCGGGGGATGAGTCTTTTCTGCAGTTCGAAATCCAAACATCGGGGCAAAGTAACAGGTACAGTTTGTCCAGGTATATTAATGTCAATGACTATCGCTACGGCCCGAGCACCGATCAGCCGTGAGCCAATCAGGGTAAATACCCCAGCTGGTTCCGTCAAATTATAAGTTAAGACCACTTTGTACGGCGCCTTCCGGAAACGATATCCCCACTGCAACAGCCCCAATAGCACAGCCAACCCCACGGTTAAAGGTCTGAGAAAGGACAAATTCAAAAAAGGTACCAGACAAACAGGTAAACCATCTGCCACTTCCACTCGACGCCGCTTTGCCCAAATCGTAGACGATTTGGGCAAAGCGGGCAAAGGGCGCTGCGATAAGATGAGAGAGGGAGAGAAGCCAATATCTCGCATCGCCCTTAATAAGTTTTCTTGAAACATGTTGCCAGCGCGGCTAAACCCAGCATTATCAAAGGCGGGCTTATCAGGCACAATTGAACCAACAAACGCCAGAGCAACAGATTCGTTTGGCTTTTTTTTATGCACAAATGCGCTCATTATTTTTTAACCTATACATTTTTCGAGTTAATATCCAGCAAATAAAAATACACCAAAACGTCATATAGGACTCACCGCTCTGAACGACTTGATTGTTCGCTGGAAAATAAAATAGCATTATCAAAAACTGCGCAAACATCGCTACCGCGAATAAGTTCTCACCGCGTAATGTATCTAACCAGGATTGAGCGAAAAAACGTCCAATAAAAAACACTATCGGGATGGTGCCAGGGAATGATGCGTCAGAAGCAATCCAAGGGTAAATCGAGGACCAAAACGTATAAGCGTTCCAACCATATTTTTCAATCCTCGCGGGATACGACAATTGCATAATCTCGGTTAGCCCTGTGATCTTACTTACTTGATTGGACAGGAATGTTGAGTTACCGATCCCAGCCATTGGCACAAACGGCTCCTTGAGAGCCAGGTAAAGTGCATAGTATCCTTGGGTCAGATAACTAGTTAACCCATAAACGCCAACACGCAAATCAGCCGGTAAATATTGCACCAAGAAATTGTCAGAATCTGCATAAATCCGAGCCGCAGTGAAGTAACCCGTCAAAGCACCTGAGCCCGATCGGGTCATCATTCCAGCGGAAAAAAACGCCAGAAATAAACCTACCGCCAAAAGGCCGCCAGCTAAAAGTACAACCTTAGAGCGCCATCGTAATCTTGACACTCCTGAAAGGTGTCCCGCTAAAAGCAGCCATAGGGTTAGAAAAATCGTATCAGCAATGCCTTTGTTGGTCCCCATTGCCACAAACATGGCTACTGTTCCGAGGATCACAAAAACACCGAGGCCAAGTACCCACAATTTCAACCGGCAACGATAGAAAACAGCAAGCGGGAGTACCATAAAAAGAAGAGGTCCCAAAAGAATTCGGATATACTCGATAATTGGCGTTGTCTGCAACCTTTGAGCAAGCGAGTGGCTATACGCTATGCCCGGATTTGAAATTGCAGTGTGCAGATCAAGGAGCCAACTTCCCGTGCGAAAAGCTATTGTGGGCCATAAAAGAATCAGATTTGCTAACAAGCTAAACAACAAAACGGATTTGACTTGCCAACGTCCAAAATAACTTCTTGGCTTGCCAAAAGCCGCGCTGAGATACCCAGTCAACAAGGCCAGATGCGCTAAAGCAAGAAAGATATATAAAGCTTCACCATCGACTACGGGGTAAGGCCAAGGCCCATAAGCAAAGAGAAAAACAGTGAAATTGAGGTAGCTAAAAAAGAATACAATCGGCAACAATCGCACGGTTATCGGAATTCGCTTAGCCTTCAAAGCATATACCTCATTACCGCTGTTTCTGTTCAGCCTTAGGGTATCCGAAAATTGACTCGCCGCCACATTGCAACCGCCAGTGTCCAATTAAATTACCCTTTACTCTTTCCAAACATCTTATCGAACAACTAATGCCCGCACCTTTGCAAAGAAAGACAAAAGTGGCTCACGAACACTATTCAACAAAGGATCAGAACTAAGCAAGATCGCTCCACCAAAGGCAAGCACGGACGAACCAGCAAAGCCCACAAATATCCAAGAATTCCATTGAACAAATACACAGATTAACATTCCAACAAAGAAAACAGCTATCCGCGCACACCAGACATGAATTGAGGTACGCGGATATGGATCAGAAAACTGTGAAACTTCCCTAATCGTCCAGCGGTAGGCAAGAATCATGAAAAAGCCGCCAGTAATAATACCAGCCAATGGAATACCTGGCAAGCCGAGCCATTTTACCAACCCAATCATCAAAGGGACTCTAACCACACTTTCAGCTAAAAGCGCAATTGATCCCTGCATCACAGGTCCCAGAGCTCTATACAAGTAGTTCATCAAGAATGACCCACCAACAACAAGAAACTGCAACGCAATAAGAATAGTTAGCAGCGGGCCACCATATTCAGAGCTGCCAATCCAAACATTAATCAGGCTATGGTTGATTGCCATATAGGCAGATGCTGCTAAGATGGCCAGAGACAGGCGCAATGCTGTGACCTCAGCATGGACATGCAACACACGGTGGCGTTGATCAGAAGCAATAAGATGCGCAAAACCCCCATAAGTAGCAAATGCTATAATATCGATCAGCCCTCGTCCAACTTCTATGACTTTGCGATTTAACGTGAGAATTGTGGCAAGTTCCGGCTTAAGAAAAATTGCGACAACGGCCGACTCACTTTGGTTCATAAGCGCATATCCTATACCTCCCAATGCAGTCACGGGCAAAATGGTGGAGAATTCGTGCAACATTTCTCGTCTAGGACAGAAATAACGATATAGCCCACTCCGCAAGGAAGATATCGCAAAGAAAATACATCCAACAAAGACTGTAACATTTCGAGTGACATGGCCAAATGCGACTGCCCATAAGCCAGCACCTGCTAAGACAAGAAACAGAGACACGCCAAATCCCAATATACTCGCAACAACCGTTATACTGTTTAGGAACTTGGTATCCTGAATACCTCGTGAGAAGCCAACAATGCCATTCGAAAAAAGATTAAGTGCCGCCGTTATTGCACTAACCGTAAAACAATTTTGCAACAATTTAGCCTCAGCCCCCGTCAGCCCCATCAAGGAAGATATATACGGAGACACGGCAACCGCGGAGGTCCCAATTAGTGACGCGATAGCCGTCATAACCAACATCCCTGTAGCAAAATATTCGATGGCGACTCTCGATTCACCACGTCCGTAGGCCGCGCCGATTCGCTGAATCATCAAGTTGGGCAAGCCTAAATCAAATGTCTGCAGCCAAACCAGAATATCACCTGAAGCAAGCCATGCCCCATACAAATGTGGACCAATTGCATGTAAATACAGCGGGATAAGCACGACTGCTTGAATAGAGACAATAAATGTGTTGGCCGAACTGCCGATTAATGTAGTTAATGCCGCATAACGACGGCTGATCTTCATATCCCAAATTCCAATTCACTCATCGTATATATTTACAAATATTCAGGCAATTCTCTTCACTAACTCTCTCACCTGCAAAACACAGTCCTACCCTATACACCCTCTTGAAGGAAGAGACTTGTTATACCTCAGAAGAGGAATCTTTCAATGCCACTCTACCACAAAACCAATATCTAAAAAATTGCACTGCGTACCAGAGTCCTGCTCCGACTTACGGATGCACTGTCTCAGCACGCAAGAACCCGCGTTCCTCCAAATAGGCGACGATCCGGCGGGCGTTTTCCTCCGGCGTGCTCTTGACCGTCTCCAGCTCGATCTCCGCGTTCAACGGCTCCTCATAGGGGTCATCGATCCCGGTGAAGCCTTTGAGTTCGCCGCGGCGCGCGCGCTCATAGAGTCCCTTCACGTCGCGCTCCTCGCAGACCTCGATCGGGGTGTTGACGTAGATCTCGATGAAGGTCTCCCCGCCGACCATCCGGCGCGCCTCGTTGCGGGCGCTGCGGTAGGGGCTGATGGCCGCACAAACGACCGTCCCGTTGTGGCGGACCAGCTC
>JAFGFI010000317.1 GCA_016931185.1 Anaerolineae bacterium | reverse complement strand
CTTCAGGGGGCGTGGTTGATGTAGCCGGGGCGTTGACGCCCCGGTGGAGCGCGTTACCGAAATCATTTCTTAAAGTTCATTAGCCGCTTTACTGCCGTGAATGGCGCCGTTTGCTCACAAAACTAAACATATACGCCGAGGTCTCTATACCTCGTCTCGAGGGTCGGCTACAGACAAGGCGCTATGGAAAGCGCGGCTACATCCAGTTGAAATGTGAAACTTTGACAGACACCCACGAAACCTCAACGGCGTTACGCATCTTTTTTTGTTCATTGACAGAGATATAATGTACTCTATAATGAGGTTGAGAAACTCACCCGTAGGTTATTCAGGAGCGAAACGCGGCGTTAGATACACAAGCATGTAACCGTTTAGTTTTGTGAGCGATTACTGTTTTCTGTCATCTGCTCTAGACAGAAACGAGGGTTTGAGTGTATTTTTTCGTTGGCGGGTGTAGCCCGCCAACGAAAAAATACCTCTTTCCTGTGGCTTTAGCCGCTTTACTCCCGTGAATGGCACCGTTTGTTCACAAAACTAAACGCATACCAAGACCATTATTCTGAAAGGTATTCTTATGGCGATCAAACAGTTGTTGGTAGATGATAATAAGGTGATTCAAACGTTAGCTCGGTGGGCGCAACGACGCGAAGATATTCAAAAACACCTTTTCGATACAATAGGTATGCCTCCTGTGACGAGAAGTACCAGGTCTATTCAGATTATTAATGAAGAAAGGTTGGATGAATATGTTCGAAGCAAGATTTCCTATTGTGTTGGGGAGGGTGAAAAGATTACGGCATACTTACTACATTCAGAAGATCTTATGAAACCTGCCCCCGCAATTCTTGCTCTACATCAAACTGTTAGTTCGGGAAAAGATGAGGTTGTGGGTTTGGATGGCTATCCAGATTTCGCTTATGGTCACGAATTGGCAATGAGAGGATACGTCGTATTGGCGCCTGATCATTTGACAGCAGGAGAACGGGTTTATCCTGGTAAGGAGAGTTTCGATTCTGGTCCTTTCTATGAACACTATACGCATTGGTCAATGGTTGGCAAAAATCTGGAGGATTCAAAATCAGCCATTGATGTTTTATGTGCACTTGATTATGTGGATAAAGACAGGATCGGAGTTATTGGACATTCTCATGGTGGACACAATGCTATCTTTGTCGCAGCACTTGATGATCGTGTAAAAGTGACCGTCAGTAATTGTGGTTTGTCCGTGTTTTCTGAAGAAGAAGAACGAATGGAATGGTCGTTAGAAGAAGGTTATATCTATATTCCACAACTACGAAGGTATTTTCTTGAAAATATAGATCCGCCATTTGATTTGCATGAAGTAGCGGCGTTAATAGCTCCCAGGCCGTGGTTAAATATTTCCGCTTATTTTGATGAAGCTTATGGGAATCAAGAATTTCTCGCTGAAGTGGGAACACAATTGTATCAAGTGTATAGCCTGTACCAAGCGTCAAGAGCATTCGGTTATTATATGCATGGAAATGATCATAGTTTTCCGAAATCAGCGCGCACACTGGCTTATGAATGGTTAGATCAGTGGTTAAAAAATAAGTAACCGTTTAGTTTTGTGAGCGATTGCTGTTTTCTCTCACCTGCTCCAGACAGAAACAAGGGTTTGGGGGTGTTTTTTCGTTGGCGGGCGTAGCCCGCCAACGAAAAAACACCTCTTTCCTGCGGCTTGAGCCGCTTTGCTGCCATCAATGGCGCCGTTTGCTCACGAAACTATACAAGAATAATTCTGCTGTTTTTTATCCATGAAAAAGGAGGCTGTTCATGGATATGTTGATGCAACATGTCTATTGGGCGTTCGGCAAAAAAACGTATGTTACTTACGAGGATTTTGTTGCCGCCGTAACAGACTATAACAATATCATTAACCCAGGGGGAAATGGATGAACTCCAAATCAGGTGGTTTCGACAAAACCCATCAGGGTGATATATGAGGCATTGTGGAAGGATGAAGACGATACCATTACCCTCAATATCGGCACACCTGGCATCTCTGTGACCATGGGGCAGATTCTCTTCACTCTCAACAACATGACGTACGATTTCTTTAAGAATACCGACTATCATTTCTTTGAAGGTTTGGTTTGGGTCAATGGTACAACATGTAAGCTGATGATTGGCAGTTAGGGATTTGTGCTTAGGAGGAAATAGTATGGTGTGCCCCATTTGCTCGTGGTCGCCTGATACTTCAGACTATGTGTTGTTATACGAGACAAGGTATTGGCGAGTTGTTTTAGCGCCAAATCAGTGTCTTGTTGGGAGATGTGTGCTCCATTTGAAAAGGCACTGCGGTGATGTGGCTGATACAACGCCCGATGAATTACTTGAATGGCTAACTGTTGTGAAGATCATAGAAAGTGCGTTGCGAACAGCATTTGGCGCCACGTTGTTTAACTGGTCCTGTTACATGAATCATTCGTATCGTGAAAATCCATCTGATCCGCACATTCATTGGTGGGCCGTTCCACGATATAACCATCAAGTAGAAATAGATGATTGGGTATTTGAAGACCCGCAGTTTGGCAATCCTTACGACCATTACCGTTGGATCAAAGCGCCAACAGAAATTCATCATCAGATAGCAGAAAAAATCCGACAGGCTATAGGGTATATCGATTTCAGAGAGGAAAGATGACTTTTGATAGAAAAACCGCAAGTGTATTCAATCTGACAAATGAAAAATCTGATGCGCCCCTTGCTTGCGCTTTGTTGCCTGCCCGCTTACAATAAGAATGTTGGAGGCCAGCAAACTAAAAGTCGTAAATGTACACTTCACTTTTACAAGGTTTCTGAACCCGGTTTCTGAACCTTGTCCTAATCAATGTTGATAAGGAGTCTTCTATGAACGATTTTCTTTTTCGTAAGTCACTTTCGGAGTTAGATCCCGAATTAGCTAAGTTGATCGGTTATGAGACGGAACGACAAGCACGTAAGTTGGTTATGGTGCCCTCTGAGTCTATTGCGCCGCTTGCTGTTCATGAGGCATTAGCTTCGGCTTTCTCGCACATTTATGCGGAGGGGTATCCTGATGAACGCACGCGTCAGTTATCGGAGGCGGAAATCCTGGACTATGCTTCTGAGTTAGGTCACTATCGTCGTTATGGGGACCCACGTTATTATAAAGGGGTGGAATATGCGGATATATTGGAATCCCTGGCCCGGCGACGAATCGCGGAGGTGTTTGCAACCAAGAAAACTTCGGCTGATAAACTATATATCAGTGTGCAATCACTCTCCGGCGCGCCGGCAAATACCGCCGTGCAGTATGCTTTGATGGAGCCGGGTGATACGATGTTATCAATGGCCCTACATGTGGGTGGGCATTTGAGTCACGGGAGTAAGGTCGCTTATTCCGGCAAAACATTCAATGTAATCCATTATTCGGTAGATGAAAAGACAGAGTTACTGGATTATGCTGCTATCCGTGCTCTAGCACTGGAGCATAAGCCTAAACTCATCATTGCCGGTTATACTTCTTATCCGTGGGCGCCAGATTGGCAGAAATTCAGGGAGATTGCCGACGCGGTTGGCGCGTATCTGCTGGCCGATATTGCCCACGTCGCCGGGCTAGTGCTGGCCGGTGCGCATCCCTCCCCGGTGGGCATTGCCGACGCAGTGATGTTTACAACCCACAAAACGTTTAATGGGCCACGGGGCGCGGTAATCATCACCCATAAATCGGTGCTAGGTCACAAATTCGACCGGGCTGTGTTCCCTGGTTTTCAGGGAGGCCCGCACATGGAAAATATCGCAGCGATCGCGGTAGCGGCAGAATTGGCGCACGCCGAGCAATTCCGCGCCCTCCAACATCAGACTGTGCGCAATGCGCAGGCTTTGGCCGAGGCATTGCAGGCTGCTGGCGTCCGCGTCGCGTATGGTGGTACTGATACGCATATGGTACTTATTGACTGCAAACTGGTTCAGGGAGCGGATGGCACGCCATTGATGGGGGATCCGGCGGCACGCATTCTCGATATAGCGGGCATTGTGGCGAATCGTAATACGATTCCCGGTGATACGACTGCTGCGTATCCCTCCGGTGTTCGTCTTGGTACGCCCTGGATTACACAGCGTGGATTGAGAGAGCCGGAGATGGTGCGGATTGCAAACGCGATTGCCAGATTATTGAAGGCGACACATCCTTATCAAATTCCTCAACGTGTAGGTCGGGAGTATGGCGCGCGTGTGGATTTTGATGTGTTGGAAGCGGTAAAACTTGACATCGCTGCGCTGGCAGCACAGGCAGGTGATCCTTATTCCCTTGATGCCCAGACAGGGTATCCACACTTTTATACCATAGCCGATAAACCGGTAGGGGATGGGGCTTATGAGCGATTGGAATTGATTGGTGCGCAAGTCAGGACATTTGTGGATGGGCTAACACCATCGGCTGTAGCAGGTATGTGTGATGGCGAGTCACGCGCGATTACGTTGTTAGAGTCTTCGGGGACTGTGATGTCCGTGGGGCAACTTTCTCGCGTGAGTGAAACAATATATACTTTGGATGTCCCAGTGGTAGATGCCCCGCGTGTGATGACCTGGCTCCGCGCGTTGGTGGAGGGTTACGTTGCTACGGATGATGTTTATGGAAATCTTCCGTTTCTTGATGGGGTGTATGACCGTGGGCCAGCTTCAGTTCCCGAACCAGCTCCAGCCGTGGAAACCGGACCTTTCGACAAGCCTTATTATATTGGTGCGTGGGCGCGTAAGGGGGAATCTGCCGGAACAGTTTTACCTAAATTTGTGTGGGAGGAGGAAGCAGCGGCTCCGTCGCGCAAAACGTACCTTTATGAGACACATCTTGCTTTGGGAGCACGTATGGTCCCCTTTGGCGGATGGGATATGCCAGTCTGGTATACCAGTAACCTGGAAGAGCACAATGCTGTGCGTCAGGCAGCCGGCCTTTTCGACGTGAGCCATATGGGGTGTTGGGATGCGCGGGGTCCGGAAGCGGCTGCGTTCCTCAATCTCTTGTTGGTCAATGACGTGAATATACTGGGAGTGGGACGCTCGCAATACACCGCTTTTTTAGATGTTGATGGCGCGCCATTGGATGATTTGCTTGTGTACCGGATGGCAGAGGATCATTACCTGGTGGTGGTTAATGCAGCAAATAATGATAAAGATTGGGCTTGGGTTAATGCTGTATTCAAGGGCGAGGTGCAGATTGATTCAGAACGTCCTTGGGTGAAGTGGAACGCGCCAGAGGGAAGTGTAGTACTCCGCGATTTACGTGATCCTACTACAGGTGATGACCGCCGTGCAGAACTTGCCCTGCAGGGACCGCAATCCAAGGATATTTTATTAGCTTTGGGAGGAGAGTCGCGGGCTTTGTCGAAGATCCGGACACTGCCCTGGGCCGGCATCGCGCGCGTGACGTTGGGTGGGTTTGATGTGATTGTCAGCCGTACCGGCTATACAGGGGAACGGGTGGCCTATGAGCTATTTGTGCATCCTGACCGATTGGTGGATTTTTGGAAAGCTCTGCTTGATGTGGGGGAGTCATTTGGTCTCAAACCCTGTGGGCTGGCAGCTCGTGATAGTCTACGTACTGAGGCCGGGCTACCCCTATACGGGCACGAGTTAGCCGGGCCGTTGAATTTGACAATGGGGGAGGCCGGTTTCCGTACCTATGTTAAGGTGTATAAGCCTTTCTTTGTGGGACGTGAGGCGTTCATTGTACGTGAGGCGGAGAGTAAAGCCAGTATTATTCGTTTCCGTGTGTTCGAGAAGGGACAACCGAAGCCGGAACAACTTGACCGTTTGGTGGATAAGCGGGGTAAGGTAGTCGGATATGTCACGAGCTGTGCTTTGGATACTGAGGGGTATTTGTTAGGCCAGGCGTATGTTGATAATCGCTCTCAAAAAGTGGGTACAGAGCTAGCAGTGTTGGTTACGCCACGTCGAGCAGTTAAGCCGCAGGATCAACTTAAAATAGGACAGCGCACTCAGTTGCCGGTCCCTGTAATTGTATTGAGCCGGTTCCCTAAGCGTTAATTGGAGGAGTGTAAGCGTATTTTCCTATTTGAATTTGTTTTGTCTTAGTTGGAGAATGACTATCGTGAACCGTAAACCGTAAAACGTAGGACCTACGTTTTACGGTTTATTCAATATCCAAAGTTGGCCAGAATTCATCATCGTCTTCAAGTATCTCAGGAACACAAAGAACAGGGAGGTTGAAGAAAAAGGATACGCCACCTTGCGGGGCATTTTCTGCCCATATCTTTCCTTCATGGGCTTCTATTGCCATACGACAGAAGGCCAATCCCAGACCGTATCCCCCTTTGCCATCTTCGCCCTTGATGAATTTTTCAAAAAGACGGCGCAGCAAGTCCAGAGGAATTGGAGGCCCATTGTTATAGATTTGAACTTGTGCCCAATCTTCATCTAATGTTTTAGCCGTGATACGAATAACGCCGTCTTCTTTGGGGATGTATTTCAGTGCATTGTTTAGAATATTATCGAAGATGCGCCCTACCAGGGCGGGATCTGCATAGAGTAGTGGAAAGTCGGGGGGAAGATCTATGTGAACCACTACTTTTTGATTGGGAAGGGTAAGTCCACTTACTTTTCGGCGTAACATTGCCGGCAATGCGAGGGCCTCTGGACGTGCTTGGAAGGGATGCATAACTTCTAGGATAGCCCTAACCAATTCTAAGATGCGTTCTGTGTTTTGAGCTGCGATGTTAATGACTTCGTTGTGGTGTGCTACCATATTGGGATCTTGTAGGATGTCCAGTGCATTGGTGATCAAGGTAAGGGGGTTCTTCATATCGTGAACCAACATGTGGAAGAGATCATCCCGCATCTTTTCTAGGTTTTTTTGATCGGTAACATCCCGCAATAAGATAATTGCACCTAAAAACTCCCTGGCTTCAGAATAGACAGGCCAATGTTGTATAGTGAGGTAGAGTTGGTTTCGCGTTCTAAAGGTAGGGGCCCCTTGAGCTTCAATAACTTTGGTGTTGGGCTGCCATAGTTGGTTGTCATTTTTATTGAGCCACTTTGCCAGACCGGGCACTTCCTCACGGAAGACGGAAATGACTGTAGACAGGGATTGCCCTTCCCAGCTCATACTGCTACGAGTAATGTTCAATAGACGTAATGCTTGCTGGTTAACATAGCGGATATTCTGATTACTTTCGATGAGGAGAATTCCGTCACGAGAAGAATCCAGGATCGCGCGCAGCCGGCTTTCGCCGCTACGACTGGCTTCATAAAGATAAACGCGCACCATAGCCGCAGTCGCTTGTTGTACAGTCGCCCAGGTCAAAGCCGATTCGTAGGGGGTCATTGCCCGTTCATCGGAGACTATGACTGCCGCAATCCCGAAAAAATCCAGATTAGGCATAAAGAGAGGAAAATAAAACATCTCATGCGCGCCAAGGCTCTCAAGTTTTTGCCAGAAGGCGCGCTTTTTGTCGCGTTTGCGGCTTGCCAGTACCAACATTTGTTCCTGGCGGCAATCGTCGAGCAAATTCTCCTCGCCTTCCCATATAGAACCATCTTGCCAACTGGCTCTTAAAATTGGATTCTGATGATTGCTGTAGGTTTGAACTCTTGCCCATTGGTGTTCATGCCAACGGTAAAAGGCTGTCCCTAAAGTGTTTTCTAGGAGATCGTGAAGGGTGCGCAGGAGGATAAAAATAATATCATTGGTGCGTAATTGAGAGAGATATGCGGCACTTATCTCGAATAGATAGCGCAAACTTTCTAATTGCTCACTCATTTGAGCTGTAATCTCACCACGTTGCACGGCCAAAGCTAATTGTTGTGCAATATTGTGTAATAGCTCTTCTTCTTCAGGTGTAATATCTACACCTGTCGGAGAACTTAAGTGAAATACGCCAACTGTCTGATCATCGACAGTCAAAGGGATACTGGCAGTCACATTCAGAAGACCGTATTGGCTAATACGTTCTATGATGACTTCTTGTTCTGCAAAGGCTTGCCCTATAACACTTTGTCCTGGTAAGCAGGGATTACAATAGTGATTCTCTTCTTCTGTTAATCCTTGCTGTGCTTTGAGTTCTAATATTTGGCTATTTTTATTAACCAGATAAACTCCGCCTTTTTTCAGTCCGGTGATATTGAGGGTTCGCTCCAGACCTGTATGTAAGATGTCATTAAGGTCAAAATAGCGGTTAAGTGCCATGGTGACTTGCTGTAGGTTCTTTTGGTAGGTCAATTGATGTTGTAGTGTTTCCTGCTTTTGACGCAATTGTATAGACTGAAATAGTGGGGTTAGCAATGCGGTGGCTTGCTGTAATTGTAGGAGTGCTGGCAGGTGTTGTGGGTTATTTAAAACCAGGATGGCTTCGCGGCGTTGACTTTGGTAGGGAATAGACAATATCCATAAAGGGCCGATTATGCCCGGCAGTGAGATTTGTTGTGTCTCTGCATCGTCAGTAACCTGGCTCCACGGATAGGGAGTTTCCTGTAAGCAAACGCATAGAGAATTTGTAGAATTATCGGGTGTCTGGAGGCAGATAAGGGGCCGTTGCATATCATCTAAGGGTAATAAAGCTGCTGCTTCTGATGCGCTAAGTTCCGTGAACAACTCTAAGACGCGGCATAAGGAGGTTTGCCAAGGGGTCGTAGTGTATTGTTGGCAAATGTCTGCTAAACAGCTAATGAATTTATCCCAAGGTGATGGTTCCAATACGATTCTCCTCAATACATGATACCATAAAATTCACATTGCGCATTTTGCACATGGGTTTTCGAGGATTGTTACTTGTTCCTTTTTCGCCTTATGATAAAATGGGGTGCATGGAATCACGTATTGTTTTTATGGGAACACCTGAATTTGCACTCCCGACATTGGAGAAGTTAGCAATCCATTATTCTGTCGTTGGCGTTGTAACGCAACCAGATCGTCCGGCAGGGCGTGGTCAGCGTTTGACGCCGCCTCCTGTAAAAGCCTATGCATTGGCTGAGGGAATTCCCGTTTTTCAGCCCACGCGCTTGCGTAAGGATATTGCAGCGGTGGAGAAAATTCGTACTTGGGCACCGGATTTGATTGTGGTGGCGGCTTATGGCCTGATATTGCCTCGTTCTGTTTTGAATATTTCACCTTTGGGCGTATTGAATGTTCATGCTTCGTTACTACCTCGGTGGCGTGGTGCTACACCGATTCAAGGTGCGATTATGGGCGGGGAGACTGTGACTGGCGTCACTATTATGAAGATGGATGCCGGTATCGATACCGGTCCTATTTTGGCACAGCGTGAGATGCCGATTGGGGCATCCGAAACTGCCGGCGAATTAGAAGCTCGTCTGGCGGCACTGGGTGCGGAGTTGTTACTTGAAGTGTTGCCGGTCTATATGGATGGGCAATTGGTGCCGGAGCCGCAGCCGGAAGATGGAATTACTATCACGCACCGTTTGCCAAAAGAGGCGGCCTGTATTGATTGGATGCAATCGGCAGAACATATCAGTCGTCAGGTGCGCGCGTTTGCTCCATTACCGGGGGCTTACACAACCTGGAAGGGGGAACGTTTCAAGATTTTCCAGGCACAAGTTGTTCCACAGGATATGAATATGCTACGATTACAACCTGGCACGGTTTTTCTCTGGCAGGATATACCGGCCGTCGTAACCGGTGAGGGAGCATTGAGCTTACTGCAGGTGCAGATGGCTGGAAAGCGTCCAATGAACGGCGCGCTATTTGTACACGGTAAACAGGATTTTGTGGGGGCACGATTAGGCTCCCAACAACCGGGCGAATACTAGATCGCCCGGTTAGCTTTCGTTTACCCTGTGTTATGTAAGCCATAAATTACGCTGATTGAGAATAACTACTCGACTCAGGTGGATCGCGCTTAACATATTATTTAATAACACGGGTCTTGATAATTTATGTAGTATTTCAGGTGTAAAAGTGTGGCCCGCCTGAGCAGTTTAAATTTCTATCTAAGAGAGGATGATAAGGAGGTTCTATGTCTGGTCATAGCCATTGGGCTACTATTCGACGGAAGAAGGAGTCAAATGATGCAAAGCGGGGAGCTGTGTTTACTAAGCTTGCCCGCGAAATTGTGATTGCGGTGCGTGAAGGTGGTGGCGGCGATCCTGATAGTAATATTCATCTGCGGATGGTGTTGGATAAAGCACGTTCTATGGGGATGCCAAAGGGAAATATCGATCGCGCCATAAAGCGGGGTACGGGTGAAGATAAAGACGCAGCCGAGATTATTGAGATGACCTATGAGGGTTATGGCCCAAATGGGGTGGCGATATTGATTGACGTGATGACTGATAATCGCAATCGCTCGGTGGCTTCTTTACGCCACGCGCTTTCTCGATCTGGCGGATCACTTTCCAATCCTGGCGCGGTTGCCTGGCAGTTCAATCGTAAAGGTGTAGTCAGCGTTCCCAGTGCAGTGGATTTCGATAAGCTTTTTGAGACCGCTGTGGAAGTTGGTGCGGATGATGTAGTAGAAGGGGATGATGAGGATGACCACGAAGTGTACACCGAAGATACTGAACTGCACGCGGTCAGCCAGGGATTGCAGGAAGCTGGTATTCCCGTTAGTAGTGCAGAACTGGTGATGATGCCCCAGAATGAAGTTGCGCTTGAGCCTAAGAACGCTGTCCAGGTTCTCAAATTGATTTCTAGCCTTGAAGAACTGGATGATGTGCGGCGTGTTTTCTCTAATTTAGAGATGACCGAGGAAGCTGTGGCAGCCTTCGCGGCTTCTATGGAATAACCTAACGGACTTTATGCGTGTTTTGGGGATTGACCCCGGTACCGCTATTACTGGTTATGCAGTGGTAGAGGAAGCGGGAGGGGAGTTATGCTTGGTTACCATCGGTGTGGTGCGAACTCCAGCGAAGACTTCCCTCCCTTCCCGCTTACAGCAAATTTACACCGGCTTGCAGAACGTTATTGCGACTTATTGCCCGGATGCATCAGCAGTTGAGCAGTTGTTCTTTAGCCGGAATGCACGGACGGCTATGGCTGTGGGACACGCGCGGGGGGTCACGTTGTTGGCCCTGGCTGATGCTGATTTACCGATTGCTGAATATACACCTATGCAGGTCAAAGAGGCTGTGACGGGATACGGGAATGCAGGAAAGCAACAGGTGCAAGAGATGGTGCGAATGTTGCTAGGGCTTGCGGAGGTTCCCCGCCCCGATGATGCTGCTGATGCTGCGGCAGTGGCTATTTGCTGTTTACATCGCGCCCGGCTTGATGATCTGCTGGAGAATATCCGTTAAGAGATTGAGGTTGTGATGATTGCACGACTTGAAGGCAAAGTTATCAGCTTTGAGGATACCCTGGTTATTCTTGATATAAGTGGGGTGGGTTTTGCAGTGAATGTGCCTACCAACCTTGATTTGCGGGTTGGTTCACGGACCATCCTCTATACGTATCTCCATGTGCGTGAAAATGAGTTAACTCTTTACGGATTTTTGGAACTTGAGCAAAAGACTCTATTTGAGATGTTGTTAGGTGTTTCCGGAGTAGGGCCAAAAGCCGCATTGAGTGTGATGAGTACGCTTTCGTTGGATACATTACGCTCTGCTATTCTTAACAAACAGCCAGAAGTATTGGCTCGCGCGCCTGGTGTGGGACGTAGGACGGGTGAAGCCATTGTATTGCATTTGAAGGATAAGTTGAAACGGCAAGGTGTGGCGGCGGTGCATATCACAGATGATGACGCGGACGTGATTGCTGCACTGACGGCACTGGGTTTCAGTATTGTGGAGGCTCAACGCGCACTTCAGCAAATTCCCCGCGAGGAGCCTCTCACGCTGGATGAAAAGATTCGCCGCGCTCTGGCAATGCTAGGGCAGTAGTCATACATGGTCCACAATGTTATCTGGCAAGAAAGGCGTGATCGGCGAGCCTCTTTATCCGCTGTAATCTATGAGTGTCTTCATATCTCACACCTCACACTTCGCATTTCGCAATTTATCGCATTCCGTTTTACGTTACTCCTCATTCTGTTCTTACTAACGGCTTGTTTTCCTCCTCCGTTACCCCGCGTACTCAAAATTGGCCTGGTGGCTCCTTTTGAAGGACGTTATCGTTACATTGGCTATGATGCTATTTATGCGGCCCGGTTGGCTGTACGAGAGATTAACGTAGCCGGTGGGGTGGGGGGCTGGAGGCTGGCTCTGGTAGCCTACGACGATCGTGCCGATCCCGAATTAGCCCGTAGTGTAGCGCGTAATCTGGCTACTGATCTCGAAGTCGTAGGAGTGATTGGGCATTACCGACAGCAGACGACGGAAGTGGCGGCTCCTATATATGGGGCGGTGGAGACGTCTTTGTTGGTGATTAGCGCGTGGATTACCAAGACGACGGCGCCTGCCTGGCACCTAGCGCCGTCTCCACGTAAGATGGCGGAAGCGATGGTGGCTGCCGGTGGAGGAAGCGATCCCAACGCGATCTCCGAATCGCGCTCTGTTGCCTATTGGGGAGTAGATCCACTTGTCTCTGAATTGGAGGATGTGGCGGCCCTGTATGGCTATCGCCAGCTTCCTATTGCGCCACAGCTTGTTCTGAATCGGCTCGATCCGATTCTAGCGGCGGAGCGATTACAACAGTGGGCATCCGAGGACTGGTCAGGTATGTGTGTCGGCGGGCCGGAATTAGCGGCTGCAGATTTTGGAACGGTTGTAGGAGAAGCAGGAGCGGGAACCCGATTTATCACCCCTTATCCGTTCCCCCGTGATATTCCAGATAGTGAAGCGTGGCGCGCTGCGTATCTGGCAGTAGGGCCTCACGTTCCCGATCCTGGCCCTTATGCACTACCCACGTATGAGGCTGTCTACCTTTTGGCGGCAGCGATTGCCGAGGCAGCAGAACACGGTCATGTTGATCGTGCCGGGCTTGCGGCTGTTCTGCCCTATGTGCAGCGTACCGGTATGTTGGGGCATATTGCCTGGGATACAGATTCCTACTGGTCGGCGGCACTTCTATATACGTATGCTTGGGATCAGCACGCCGCGCATTTGGTAATGCCATAAGTATGTACTCAAAAAAAAGCAGGATGGATATCTCTGCCTGTCAATCATCGCCGACACTCTACACTGCGATACTGATGTTGCTTCTCACCGGCTATGCCGGTGTTGTTGTATCTAATGCCTGGCTATCTGATGATGCCTACATTACATTTCGCACAGTAGACAATTTTATCAATGGCTATGGTCTAACGTGGAACGTGGGAGAGCGAGTGCAGACCTATACACATCCTTTGTGGATGTTATTGCTATCCGGTATCTACGCGATCACGCGCGAGATTTTCTTTTCCAGCCTGCTGCTTTCTATCGGGATTTCACTCTTAACAGTATTGCTCGTTGCCCTATATCTGGCGCGAGTCCCCTACCTGATGGGATGGGGGATTATGGTGTTTGCATTATCCAAAGCATTTACTGATTATTCTACTTCAGGCTTGGAAAATCCATTAACTCATCTTTTGCTCACACTCTTTCTGATTATTTACATACATTCTGATCTAAGTCTGCGACGAACTTTGTTTTGGTTGTCCTTCATCGCTGCATTGGGGATAGTCAATCGTTCGGATACGTTTCTGCTTTATCTTCCGATGCTCCTATATGCTCTAATTCGATATTATACCCAGTATACAGACGTTATTTCCAAACTGCGTGAATGGCGTGTTGTTGCCGTTATGGTATTGGGGGCATGGCCACTGCTGCTCTGGGAACTCTTTTCACTGTTCTATTATGGATTCTTATTCCCTAATACCGCCTATGCGAAATTAAATGCCGCGCTGATCAGTCGCCAGGCATTGGTGGAAGAGGGTATCGTTTACTTATTGAATTCTTTGACTGCTGATCCCCTGACCCTGGTGACGATTGTGGGGGGGCTGTTGTGTCCCTGGTTTGCACGTGAGTGGCGCAATATACCTATAGCTATCGGCAGCTTGCTCTATGTGTTGTATGTGGTTTATGTCGGTGGTGATTTTATGAGTGGGCGTTTTTTGACCGCGCCCTTACTGGCTGCTGTGGTGATAGGGGTAAGCAGCGAGCGATTAGCCGATCTCAAGCCCGTTTATCAGGCCACAGGTTTTGTTTTGGTGGTGGTGGTGGGGCTACTATCACCTTATTCGCCTGTTCGGGCACAGGGGGAAATTGGCGCGCGCACTGGTTTCGAGGATGGTTGGGTGCGGGGCCGTGGCATCATCGACGAACGCGCGAACTATTATCATAATACAGGTCTGCTGCGCGCGTTCCAGGTGGGGGCGCCATTCGGAAATGGGGCGCCATCCGGAAATGGCGCACCGTTTCCAGATCATGATTGGGCGATTGAAGGCCGGGCTATGCGTCAGATGGGTAACGCGGTGGTTGTGAAGGGATCGGTGGGTTTTTTGGGTTATTTTGCCGGGCCACAGGTCCATGTGGTGGATTTGCTGGCTTTGGGAGATGCCCTGCTCGCGCGCTTGCCCCCGGCAGATCCCGACTGGTATATTGGTCACTTTGGACGAGTGTTGCCGGCGGGATATATCGAGACCTTGACCTATGGTGAAAACCGGATTGAGGATCCTCATCTGGCGGCCTATTATGATAAATTGTCCCAGGTAATACAGGGCGATTTGTTTGATGGGCGTCGTCTGTTGGAGGTGTGGCGGCTCAATGCCGGCGCGTACGATGCCGGTCTGGAGGCGTATGCGTACTTTTATGGAAAGACGTGGGCGCCACGATTTCAGATTGTCAACCCCACTGATTACGCTTATGTTTATGCTTACGTTTGGAACAATAATAGCGGTAATTTGTATTTGCTGGATGCACTATCTTATCCAGGGGCGGATTATGAATTGGGTTGGCATGTTACACCTGCTGAAGTACAATTTGAAGGGAACTATGTGTCCGCATCGGGCGCCGTGGGACCATTGTCGGAAGTAGAAACCTTGAACGTGGGCGTGATTTTTGCGCCTGGTCCGGAGTTGACAGTTCAGGATAAGTATGAGTATCGTTACTGGTTCAAGGTTGGGAAGGATGGGCAGATGACAATCATTTTGCCCAGTCAAGGTTGGCACAGTGCAGAAGTTACCCAGGGTTATTGGGAGCGTGTCTCCCTCTACTCGGTGCTAAAGCGCGTGCCATAATCCTACTGATAATTCATTAAGGTGTGTTTCATTTGAGTTGGAGAATGGACTTGCGTCAAACGTCAAACGGGAGCGTATTTTGATGTCTGACGTTTGACGTACCCACTAACTCCACTGAAATGTACCCTATTCATTACCTGTTTTAGCGATATAATATGGATGTGTTTCATCATCAGTGGGAGAATATACTGTCGTAAGATGTAAGCGGATTTTTACATTATACGTTTTATTCACCTGCTAACTCAAATGAAGTACACCCATATAATGTTTAGAGTTATTTCTGACAGTCTGCTTGAAACCTATGCGGTATGCGTTTAGTTTTGTGAGGAAACGGCGCCATTGACGGCAGCAAAGCGGCTAAAGCCGCAGAAAAGAGGTATTTTTCGTTGGCGGGTGTAGCCCGCCAACGAAAAATACTCCCAAACCCTCTTTTCTGTCTGGAGTAGGTGACAGAAAACGGTAATCGCTCACAAGACTAAACGGTTACCCTATGCGTACACACTTACCAGGAGGATGAAAATGATAGAGGTAACATTGGAAACTATTCAAATGAGCCTGGTCTCTCCCCATCGCATTGTGGTACTTAAGGAAATAGATGTGGAGCGGTATTTACCTATTTGGATTGGCCCCTGTGAAGCAGAAGCAATCTCGCTCCGTTTACAGGGGGTAGAAACTCCGCGTCCCTTGACACATGACCTGATTGTGAATATTTTGGATGCCTGGAACGCGGATTTGATGTTTATCTATATTCATGAGTTAGTAGATAATACCTTCTATGCTAAACTTGTGCTAAATGTAGTGGGACAAGAAATTGAAATAGACGCTCGCCCCAGTGATGCGATTGCCGTCGCGGTGCGCCTGGATGTGCCTATTTATGTGTCAGAGGGGGTGATGGATGCGGCCGGTGTGATACCGGAAGATGATATTTCCGGTGCGAAAAAGGATGAAGATTTGAGTGTCTTCCGAGATTTCCTTAACTCGCTAAATTTGGATGATATTGCAACCGATTGATGGCAAACCTGGATAAAACTGTCCCTCATAACATTGAAGCCGAAGAAGCTGTTTTGGGTGCATTAATGATCGACCCGGAAGGCATCTTCCGGGTTCTTTCGTTTTTACGTGCTGAAGACTTCTATCTGCAAAAGCACCGGTGGGTGTATGAGGCTATTCTCACCATCCACGAGCGTAGAGATCCTATTGACTTCTTAACGCTGACTACCGAGTTGGAACAATGCGAGCAGTTGGAGGCAGTGGGAGGCGCTGCTTATATCTCACAACTGTTGAATGCAGTGCCTTCGGCGATTAACATTGAGTCCTATGGACGGCTGGTGGAGCAGGCTTCCGTGCGCCGGCGTTTGTTGGATGCGGTCAGCGATATTGCGCGTTTCGCCTATGACGAATCCTTGCCCATTGAGCAGGTAGTGGATCGTTCCGAGAAAGCGTTGTTCGGCGTTTCGCAGCAGCGCGTGGCCCGCGATTTGCAGCCTGTGCGTGAGGTAGTACAGCGTTATTATGACCGGGTGGAGTACCTCTACGCGCATCGTGGTGAACCGATGGGCGTCCCCACCGGCTTTCGTGACATAGACCGCCTGCTAGGTGGATTCCAACGCTCGGATTTGTTGATTCTCGCGGCGCGCCCTGGGGTGGGGAAAACGTCGTTGATGTTGACTTTCGCTCTCAAAGCGGCGGAGAAAAATCGTACTGCGGCTTTTTTTAGCCTGGAAATGTCGGCAGAACAACTGGTGCAACGCCTGGTGGCGCAACTCAGCCGCATTGACGCGCAGCGATTGCGGCTGGGTCAATTGCAGGATGACGAGTGGCCCCGTTTTACCGAAGCTATCGGTCATCTATCGGAGTTGCCGATGTACCTTGACGATACTCCTTCCATCTCGGTATTGCAATTGCGTACTAAGTGCCGTCGCCTGGCCTCGGAACGTGGCCTGGATGTGGCTTTTGTGGACTACCTGCAACTCATGGAATCCGACATGCGCTCAGATAACCGGGTGCAGGAAGTCTCTTACATCTCGCGTTCCCTCAAGGGCCTGGCCCGCGAACTTGATATTCCTTTGATGACCGGTTCGCAGCTCTCCCGCGCCGTAGAACAGCGCGCAGATAAGGTCCCGGTATTATCCGACCTTCGCGAAAGTGGCTCTCTTGAACAAGACGCGGACATCGTGATGTTTATTTACCGTGATGAACTTTATCACCCGGAAACGGAGAAGCCCCACATTGCCGACGTGATTGTATCCAAGCACCGTAGCGGGCCAACAGGGACTGTGCAATTATTCTTCAATAATCGCTTGACGCAATTTGCCGATGCCGCGGCGCACATCTCGCCGGATGATTATGGAGGTTAACTATGATTGAACATTCCGATCAACAAAATGACCTCCAAAATCCTAAAAATCTTTCCGTAGAGCGTGTGATGCATCACTTTTCGGGCTTCTCAGAAGATACAGTGCAGACACTAACCTTACCGGATCCGGTATTTACCGAGGTCATGCCCCTGATCGATGATCTCGCTGAACTACAGGTAACGCTGTTAACGTTCCGTCGCTTAGCACTGCTGCGCTCTAATCATGCCCCATGGATTACCCGCTCCGAGTTACGGGCAGATGTGACGATACAGGCAACTTTGGAATCGCAGGTGACGGTGGAAGTGGATGTGGAGGGTGTATTAGACTATGCCCTGGCGCGCGCGGTGGCGCGCGGGACGCTACTCTTGGCAGAATGGACGCGGGCCGATGGTATGACTGAACTGCGCTATCTTGCAAACAGTCCACGGGGGCGTGCCGCGGTCGCAGCCATGAAACGTGGTATAGACCCGGCACGCGCGTCTATACCCGCAGCGCGTCCCAATATCTTTACTTTATATGAGCAAAATATCGGTTCGTTGACTGCCCTTCTCAGCGAGGACTTGATGGAGGCCGAGCAAACATATCCAGTGGCCTGGATAGAGGAGGCCTTTCAAATCGCTGTGCGCCGGAATGTAAGAAACTGGAATTATATTCACGCCATCTTAGAACGGTGGCAGACTGAAGGAAAAGATGAAGAGGATAGACGAAGTCGCGAGACAGATACGCGACGCTACATCGAAGGTGAATACGGACATCTCATCCAGCATTGAACCGCCAGATCTTGCCAGTTTTGGCGTGGGAAAACCGGAGTGCCCGCTGTGTAAGGGACTTGGTTATGTGAGTCTAGATGTCCCGGTAGATCACCCAGATTTTGGCAGATTGTTTCCTTGCACATGCCGGATTTCCGAGTTGCAATCACAGCGTTCGGAAACTTTGCGAATGATGGGTAATCTCAAGTTCCTGGAACGGTTCACGTTTGAGACTTTTTGTCCTGAGGGACACGGGATATCACCCGACCGCCAACAAAACTTGCGGCGGGCTTACGAAGGGGCGATGGCCTACGCGCGTCACCCGAAGGGGTGGCTGTTACTGCGTGGAGGGTATGGTTGCGGCAAGACCCACCTGGCAGCGGCGATTGCCAATGCGAGCATTGCCCAAGGGCGGATGCCGTTTTTTGTCACCGTGCCCGATTTGTTAGATCATCTGCGCGCGTCTTTTGCGCCTAATACCACTGAGGGTTACAGCGAGCGTTTTGAGATGGTGCGAAACGCGCCGTTGCTCATCCTTGATGATCTTGGCACCGAGCAAGGGACTGCGTGGGCATTGGAGAAGCTCTTCCAGTTGTTAAATCACCGGTATATGACACGGCTTCCCACGGTCATTACCACTAACCACGATTTGGAGGAGTTGGACTTGCGCTTGCGCTCGCGGCTGGCGGATTCAGAGTTAGTGGAGATCATTACTATTCTGGCTCCTGATTTCCGGCAGGCAGGTGTGGAGCACACAGAATCGGATTTGAACACATTAGCATTTTACACTGATATGACGTTTGATACGTTTGAGTTGCGCCAGGGTGAATTGGACCGCGAGCAAGCCACGAATCTAGTGCGTGCAGTGGAGGTGGCGCGAACCTACGCAGAAAATCCGGTTGGAATGTTGCTTCTTACCGGTACGTATGGGTGTGGTAAAACGCATCTGGCGGCAGCGATCGCAAATACGCGCACGCGCTTGGGACACACCGCGCTGTTTGTGGTGGTGCCCGATTTACTCGATCACTTGCGCGCCGCTTTTAATCCGCAAAGTTCTCTCTCTTATGACAAGCGTTTTGAAGAAGTGAAGCGTGCTCCATTCCTGGTATTGGATGATTTAGGCACAGAAAGCGCGACTCCGTGGGCACAGGAAAAACTTTTTCAGCTTTTCAACTATCGTTATGTGGCGAAACTGCCTACTGTGATTACTACTGCCCGCGAATTGGAGAAACTGGACCCGAAACTGCGCACGCGCCTGTTAGACACGCGCCGTTGCACTCCCTTCGCCATTTTAGCCCCCTCCTATCGTGGAACGGCCAATCTGCCCAAATCTAAATCCGGGCGTTCCCGGGGTACTGGAAAATCGTAGGATATTGTATGTGCATCTTCCGGGGAGTAGCCGCGTTATTCTAGCGCACTAGAATAACGCGGCGATATAGGATGGGTTTGCAAGACTGTTATTTTAGAACGTTTGTGCTATAATCAAGCATAGTGATACGTGATGTATGATATGTGAGGCCTAAACCTTAAAACGTAAAACGTAAAAATTGCTTCGTGAACACATCCTACATTACGTATCACATCGTAAGTATGGTGTATGCAACATGCTGTGTATGGGGATTACGTACTAACTGTGCAATGGCCGAGTAAGAAATCTATCTCACACAAGGATGCGAAGAACTACTCATTAACGCTGTGCGTTCACCGGCGGTTGGATGAAAATTTAAGACGAAACCAAGTTTTCAAGGGTTTTCACAATTTGTCAATTTGCAACTTATCAATTTGCGATTTTCAAGGGAGGTATAAGATGGCTAAAGATGGACGGGAGAAGGCACTGGAACAAGCGGTGGCGCAGATTCGTCGCCGTTTTGGAGATGGCGCATTGATGCGCTTGGGTGAGGCGACGCACCTTAATGTAGAAACCATTCCTACCGGCTCACTGGCCCTGGACGTCGCGCTAGGGGTGGGAGGGTTGCCCTATGGCCGGATCACCGAGATTTACGGCCCCGAAGGTTCCGGTAAGACGACGATCTGCCAGCACGTGGTTGCTGAGGCGCAGAAGCGTGGGGGCATCGCTGCATTCATTGATATGGAACACGCGCTTGACCCGACTTATGCAGTGCGCTGTGGGGTGAATGTGGACAGCCTCTATATTTCGCAGCCAGACACCGGTGAGCAAGCGTTAGAGATTGCGGAATCTCTGGTGCGCAGTGGCGCGGTGGATGTTGTCGTCGTTGACTCGGTGGCCGCCCTGGTGCCGCGCGCGGAGATCGAAGGTGAGATGGGTGATTCGCATCCCGGCTTGCAGGCGCGCTTGATGAGTCAGGCGTTGCGTAAGCTTTCCGGTGCGATCAAGCAAAGCAACACGATAATGATCTTCACCAACCAATTGCGCGAGAAAATCGGCGTGATGTTCGGCTCCCCAGAGACGACCAGCGGTGGGCGCGCGCTCAAATTCTATGCTTCTGTGCGCCTGGATGTGCGCCGGGTGACCTCCATCAAGGTGCAAGGGGACATCATTGGACACCGTACTCGCGTCCGTGTGACAAAAAACAAAGTTGCTCCTCCCTTCCGCGTGGCGGAGTTCGACATTATGTTTGGAGAAGGTATCAGCTACGAGGGTGATATGCTGGATGTGGGGCTGGATTTAGGCGTTATTGACAAGCGCGGTTCTTTTTACTATCTTGACGGTGAGCGATTTGCCCAGGGCCGTGAAAATGCCAAAGTCTATCTTCAAGAGAATCCAGACTTCGCGCATAATATTGAGGGCCTGATCCGTCAGCAACTGGCCGGGATGACCGATATTCCTCTCTCCGTCGCAGCCACTGATGATGAAGAAACGGTCGATGAAGACGAAGAGGTGTTTGAAGAAGAACTTTAAAAAAACAGGGAAGTAAGGGAGCAAGGGGACGGAGGAGCAGAGGAGTAGGGGCTTAGGTGGTTGGTGATTAGCGATTTTTCTACTTCGCTTCCTTCCTCCTCTGCCCCTCTGTATTCTTGCGTCACTGCCTTTTTACTCTTCACACGGTAGCACAAAGACAAAACGGCTACCTTTGCCAAAGCAACTCTCAACCCAGATATGACCTTGATGATAGGCCACAATTTCACGGCAGATCGGTAGCCCTAGCCCGGTTCCTGGTCGCCGTGTGCCTGCGGCGCGATCCCCTACCTGCTTGAACTTTTCAAATACATTGGGTAAATCATTTTCCGCAATGCCTACCCCTGTATCCTGTACACTGACAGCAATCAGCGGTACCGTCGCGGGAAGTGGTGGCTGTGCGTTAGGGTCACGTGGACCAAAGGGCGCGATTTCATTTCCCGGTGCAAGTGACCATACGTGTATGTGGACTTCACCTTCATCTGTGTATTTGATAGCATTGGATAATAAATTGGTAACGACCTGCACTAAACGATCGTGATCGGCCATCAGTGAAGGGATATTGTCATTCGTTGTCACACGTAGGGACAACTTTTTCTCTTGCGCCAATGAGCGCGTAGCGGCTACTGCCTGCTCAATTACCTCAGGTATATTAACTTCGACCCGCTCCCACTCAATGCTGCCGGACTCCATTTTTGCGATGTCCAATACATCCGCGATCAGGCGCGAGAGTCGTTCCCCCTCACTGGTAATAATATTCAGATTTCCTTCAATGCGTTGTGCCGCGCGCCGCGCGGATCGCTCACTGGCGGGCAACGCGGGGACAATGTCGCGCTTGAACTGTTTTTGCATCAACCTGGCAAACCCCAACACCGAGGTTAAGGGGGTGCGCAATTCGTGAGAGACCATTGAGACGAACTCGGTCTTCATACGATCTACATCTAACTCATGTGTGACATTGCGCAATACAAGCACAATACCGCGTGCCTGCCCTCCTATATTGGGCAATACCCCCACCGACGTTCGCAACACTGTACCTTGTGGCAATACTACATCGGCAGTGGATACGGTTTCCGGTGTGGTAAACGCGTGGCGCACCACTTGTTGCAGGGCCGGACTGGGTAAGACATCCCAAACATTTTGTCCAATCAGTGTTTCTGTTGGGCGTTTCAGGAACTCGGCGATGACGGTATTATTCAATAAGATACGTTCATCGCCACCGATAACTACCAGTCCATCAGCAATGCTGCGCAAGATAACCTCAAGGGTCTGATGTTGCTTAGTTAGGTCGAGGTATGCCCTTTCCAATTCCTGCGTGCGTTGTTGTACTTGCGTCTCAAGTGTGTGGCTGTAGCTGGCTATTTCTTCTTTGGCCACGCGCAAACTGGCAATCATCTGGTTGAACGTGATTGCTAATTGTCCCACCTCATCCTGGCTCTGTATCACAACATCCTGGCTGAGATCTCCCGTATCCGCGATCGCGCGAGTAACAGCTACGAGTTGTTGAATGGGAGACGTAATGCCCCGTGCGATCACAATCGTTATCAGCGCTGCCATTCCTACACCAACCAACAATACGAAAGATGTAATCAAGGCAATTGAGTTTACCGTGGCGAAGGCTTCGTCGCCCTCTTGTTCAATAACGATTCCCCAGGCTGACTGTCCGCCCACGGGACTGTAGGAGGCCAACATAATACGACCACTGCGCGGGTCTGTATACTCCGTTTGCCCCTCATACCCCTCAAGGACACGGAGTAACTCAGGCGCGACCGGCTGCCCAATGTAAGTTCGATCTGGATGTGCAATCACTGTGCCATCCTGCGCGACGACAAAACCACGCCCGGTCTGTCCGACATTGATTTCGTCTATTCTGCGCCAGATGTCACGTAGATCAATCTCGGCTACCAAAATTTGTGTCAATTCTCCTTGCCTGCTCCAAACAGGCACTCCCATATAGATCACCGGAATATGGTCCACTCCAATAATGTAGGTGGGGGAAAGAAATACTTGCCCGGCTTGTGCTGCCTCACACGCCGCCATCACTTCAGCCGTTAGCGGGATAGGAGCGCGGTCGAGGATTTCTTGCACATCTTTGATCGCTAACAGTGTTTCCAGTGTATCGCCCACATGCAGCAGGAGTGTTCGGTCCTGATCAAAAAGATACACCGCGCGATACGTTAGGGGCCATGCCAACCGCAATTCCAGCATCGCGCGTGCCTGGAGGGGCAACATTTCCGCTGCTGTTTCAAGCTGATAAGCAAACAGCCGGATATGGCCCCAGATCGCGTTGAATTGCGCATTAATATCTTGGGCGACCAACGCGGCCAGGGTGCTGTTGCGCTGATTCACTTCATAGCGAACCCCGGTACGCGCAACGCGGAACGATAGGTAGCCTAGCAGCAGTACAAATATAAGAATGGTTGTAACGCTAGAAACCAATAATCGTTGTCGTAAACTCTTACCCCACCACTTTTGCAGAATGATTATTCTCCTATCACAATCTCAATTTTACCGGCAATGATCTGCTTCTTGAGTTGTTCCAACTCGCGCAACATGGCTTTAGTTACAATCGCTTCATCAAAAGGTCCTAGTGAGAGGCCTTCTTCTTTCAAACCCAATGAGCGCGTGCCGGCCACGAATTGATTGTCCCTGACTTCCTCCACTAACGTCAATACGGCGGTATCCACGCGTTTAGGCCGATTGCCGACGACATTGCCGGCTGCAAGATAACGCTGATCCCCACTGGTGCCGATGGTCAACTGTCCCATTTCTTTGGCGGCTTCGATAATGCCTAATCCCGTGCGCCCGGCGGCGTTATAGATGATGTCGGCTCCTGCCGCATACTGTGCCAGTGCCAGGGTTTTCCCCATTTCTGGATCCGTAAAAGTCCCCGCCATATCCGACAACACTATAATAGTGTTGTCTTTGTAGACTACACCTTGTTTAAATCCACTCTCAATACGGCGAGTGATATCCATATCCATCCCGCCGATAATGCCTACGGTTTTGCTCTTCGTTAGCATCGCTGCCAGCACGCCCATTAAGAAATCACCTTCTTGTTCACGGTAGACAATAGAGGCAATATTCGTACCTTCTACAACGGTATCAATAATGGCAAAGTTGCGATCGGGGTATTCTGGTGCGACGGTCTGAATGTAAGACGCACATTCAAAACCAACTCCGATAATCAAATCATATTCCTGTTGTGCAAAGCGCCGCAGCGCTTGCGCATTGGCTTCATCCGAGGTGAAATCCACCGTCTCAAAGCGAATTTTATACTGCTTCTGGGCCTCTTGCAGGCCGGCATAGGCCGAGTCATTGAATGACCGATCCCCTAATCCGCCACGCGCCAATAGCATCCCTACGCTGAGTACCCGTTGTTCGCCGGGTGATGGCGCGACGCACGCGCTCAAACTTACTAGAAACAATATGACGATGCTGAACCATTTTCTTGCGCTCATCAATACCCCCTTGAGAATTGCAAATTGATAAATCTAAAATTGGTAAATTGTAAAAAACCTTAAAAACGGCTGTCGGTCCGGCAGCATTTTGCTGGCCTGTTGTTAAGACGGCGCGTTCCAAATTTTGTAACCGTTTAGTTTCGTGAGCGATTACCGTCTTCTATCACCTGCTCCAGGCAGAAACGCGGGTTTGACAGTCACATATCATAGTAGTACACCTTACCTGTTTTGCAAATAGCGCGGCCAGGACTTGTGGGCGATTCCCTTGACACCTCTCTCCTTCTCTCTATACTAAAATATGGAGCGTGGATTTCACGGATAAGAACAAAGAAAAATCTGTGTTGTCTGTGTTTGTCCGTGTCTTATAAAGATCTTGATATATAGGCAGCAACTTAAGTTTTTATAATCATCTATCACATTTAAATAATAGGAGACAACCATGCCTGATCTGAAATATCTGAGTCCGGAATGGGCAGCGGAGGCAGCAGAGCGCCTTCGGTCCCGGCTTACCCCGGAGCAAATGAAGAATTTGACATCTTCTATGCTCACGATCTATCATCATTGCCCGGATGGCAAAGAGCGAGCTTTGTATTACGCTATCGAGAAAGGTGTATTTACCGATATTTCTATTCGTGAAGAACCGTGGCCAGAGGTAGAGTTTGTTATTAGTGGCGACTACGAAACCTTTGCCAAGATTTCCCGCTCTGAAATTGGGTCGCGCTCGGCCTTGATGAGTGGAAAACTTCATTTGCAGGGTAACATGGTCAAAGCGCTGAGCCTGGCTTCGATCGTTGACCGTTTTAATAAAATCCTTGCAGAAATTCCGTGTGAGTATTAGGAGGTTCTATGAATAACGATCTATATTTTATTGATTTCCCCGGACGCATTCAGGCCATTCAATCTGAGATGGCAAAGGATGGCGTCGATGTCTATCTGGGTTCGCGCCTGCGAACGCTTTCCTGGACGACGGATGCTTTTTGTCCCTGGCGCAGCTATATTGTCATTCCCTCGGAGGGACTGCCGACTGTATTTACTTTTGTCATTGATGCAGCCCGGATCGCGGATGAGTCCTGGTTAGATTTTGACCATGTGCTTGGTTTTGCTCCTATGGGCGGGCAGGATCAAATTACGGTAATCTCTGATTTGATCAAGAAATATCTCAAGGGGAAAAAAGGTGTTGTAGGCGTAGAGGCCGGGATGTCCAACTATTTACCAGAAGGCAATCTGACTCATTTTGAATATCTGGCCTTGGAATCGGCCCTCCCAGATGCCAAGCTGGTGAATGCTTTAGACATTATCGACAGACTGGCGGTGATCAAGGATGAGGGCACAATCAATCGCTTCCGCAAAGCCGGGCAGATGGCGGACGCGGGTCACGTAGCTGTGTTCAATGCTATCCAGAACGGTGGTTTCAGGAAGTATACCGAAACCGAAATTGCCGGAATCGCGGCGCTGGGTATGCGTGCCGGCGGAAGTGTGTGGGAATGGTCCTTTACGGGTGGTAATGAAATTGCATCCGGATACCGCACTGGGTTGATGGGAGGGGCTTGCACGCCGCCCACCGGGCGGAAGTTGCAAGCGGGTGAACCGTTGATGGTCGATCTGCACTCTATGTTTAAACTTGCACTTGGGGATCATACCCACAATTATTTGCTTGCCCCTGCCACCCCCCGCCAGCGCTGGCACGCCCAGAATTTTGTGGATTTAGTCAGTTTGTGCCTGGAGACTTATAAAGCCGGGATCTCACCCTCTTCTCTGGCCGATGAGATGTTGATCTTCTGTGAAGAACGTGGCTTTGCGGAATATATGGTACCCGGCTTTGAACATGGAATTGGTATGCTTGGGGACGAATGGCGCATTGGTAGAAATGATGGCCCATTTCCTTATTGGACGAACCCAGATCACATTTACGAACCCAACGAGATGTTGATCTGTGCCATCCAATACGCTTGCCCAGAGGAGGAAATAGGATTCCGTTACGAAAATGCGATCTTGATTATTGAAGAGGGTTGCGAGATCATGTCAAAATACCCCCTGGCCGTGGAAGAGATTGAATAGGGAAACAGTGGGGTTTGAATTCCAGAGGAATTACGCATTAACGCTGTGCGTTCACCAGCGGTTGGATGAAAAATTGAATCCGTAATTCGTAATTCGCTATTTTCAAGGGTTTTCACAATTTGCGATTTGCGATTTGCCAATTTGCGATTTTCAAGGGAGACGACACTATGGCGACCTTTCAAACTTTATCCCCCATCTTACAAGCCCTGTTGGGCACATTGTTTACATGGTTTTTGACTGCGCTGGGTGCGAGTACGGTATTTTTGACCAGGGAAGTCAGCCGTAAATTGCTGGATACGATGCTCGGTTTTGCGGCGGGGGTGATGATCGCGGCCAGCTATTGGTCACTGTTAGCCCCGGCGATTGAAATGGCCGAGGAAGGCCCCTTGCCTGCCTGGGTGCCGGCGGCGGTAGGTTTTCTGCTTGGTGGTTTCTTCCTGCGCGGCGTGGATTACCTCCTGCCGCATTTGCATCGCGGCGAGGCGCATCCGGAAGGCATGAAGACTACATGGCAGCGGATCACGCTCCTGGTACTGGCGATTACACTGCACAATTTTCCCGAAGGGCTGGCAGTGGGCGTGGCTTTTGGCGCGCTTGCATCGGGAGTGCCTTCCGCCACGTTGTCAGGAGCTATCGCTCTGGCATTGGGGATCGGTATCCAAAATTTCCCAGAAGGGATGGCGGTGTCTATGCCATTGCGCCGTGAAGGGTACCCGATATTTAAGAGCTTCTGGTACGGGCAGCTTTCCGGCGTGGTTGAACCTATCGCGGGGGTGTTGGGGGCGGCAGCAGTGTTACTGATGCGGCCTATCTTACCTTACGCCCTGGCCTTTGCCGCCGGCGCGATGATTTTCGTTGTGGCCGAGGATCTGCTTCCCGAGGCGGAAGGCGGGGGTAATACCCATCTGGCCACACTAGGGGTAATGTTAGGCTTCACCGTCATGATGATCTTGGATGTCGCATTGGGGTAAAGTGTGGCTTCCCTGACAACATTGCCCTGCTGTCGCCGGACGGCCAACACAAGCGCGTGTTAGTGGAGGGAGGCGAATCTGTTATCGCCCCCTGTAGCTGATCACCGCGCCACTGTTTTTGCTCATCGTGTTATTGATCAAGCTATAGACCTTCAGAAAAAGTACTAGATAGTTGGAGACAGTGGGGATTGTAAGCCTTGTTGAACGATTACAAACAATCTTATTCTTTCTCCAGAAGATAATTATCTGGAGCTGATTGTGCAAGTTCAACGATCAGACTCACCGGTAAATAACGCGTATCAGGGGCAAAAAACAAAAGAGCGCGGACCGGCCAGTAGTCAACCTTACCATTGGGTTTCAGAGGGTAAGGAATGATTGTATAAGCTTCTTGTCCGGGAGCGATGGCCGACAACCTGCCCTCTGTGGCTTGACAGGTGGGGTACTCGTCGAAGAGAGGTAACGACACATCATCATTCCACTCAACATTACTCATAACTGCGCCATCGGGTCCATTATGTAACAGCCCAACAACGTGCAAAATAGGAGCATTGCCCTCATTGACAACCTGCAAAACATTCCCTAACCAACCGTCGGCGGCACAATCCAACCAACCAAGTGACTGCACTGTGCCCGCCGCTAATAAATCCACCGGGGGCGGGAGTGGCGTTGGCGCATGTGTGGGAGCCGGGGTGGGTGTGGGTGTTTTGGAAACCGCTAGCAGATTTACATTGTAGGTGTACTCATCCTCAATCTCGATTTGCGTGGCCTGCTCAGTAATCGTTACCCGCACGCGACGCTCGTCACTCGCTTGTCCATCGCTTGTACGTGGCCCATGGGCAACTACCCCAATGACATAGTCGCCAGGTTGGTCTATTTGCATTTGCACCCCCTCAGGCATAGCGAACTGATAGGCAGGATGCGTTCTTTCTTGAACATACGGTTGATCAGGCAGCAGCACAATGCCATCGGACAGAATCACATACAAAAAGACCGGATTTTCACCTGTCACGCGCAAAGTAAATGGCTCTCCCAAACGCGGTTCCGGATCTAGCGTGACGGAGTAAATTTGAACCGGAGGAACACAGGCAACTAGGAGGAACAACATAAGCAGGCTGATGCCAACGCTCGCCTTCGATTTGAATACGAAGGGATGCACGTGGATTTTTCTAGCAATCTTGTCGTTCATTTTCATTTTCATACTGAAAGGTGATGTCTCTTTTTAAGCTAGCCGACACTTATAAACCGCGTACCCCTGTGCCGGAACAGAAACCGCACACGCCTCTCCCTTCACAGCCGGTTCTAGATCCTGCCCCGCCAATAGCTTTTTCCCGGTCAGATCAAGATTACACGCAAACTCGGCCTCCGCTGGCCGCCTGGCCGGATTCAAAATGACCGGAACTACTTCATTTGTAGAAGATTTCCGACGCACATAAGTCACCCCGCCTACGATAACAGCTTGTCATATTCGGCATGGGGGCCAATCCAGAACCATACGATATCCCCGGCCCTCTCTCTGCCTAGCACACGATAGTGTATGCCGACCCTGACTGACCATAACTGTCGTGTCCTGCCAATCTTTTTGAAATGCAAGGATGGATGATGGGGATTGGTCTTGAGTAATTCGAAATTCTTATCGGCTAATGCTTGTACTTCTTGAGGTAGTTGCTGGTAATACTGCCAAAAACGTGGCAGGGCGATATGCTTCATAAGGGTTGCCCTAGTCCGGCTTCATATTCCTGATCGACTTCTGCCAGCAGCGCATCCAGACGACCTGCTTCTAAGTCTTTCTCAATTTGCTTGTCCCACATCTGGGCCGCATAATCCTCAAACCATGCCTTCAATTCACTAAAATCTGTAGGGAGAAGCTGCATGATAGCAAGCTCTATTTCCTGAACGCTCATGCTTCTTACCTCCTGTTTTTTGCCAACAAAACTATATATCCCTAAACCGTATCCATTTTAAACTTGGATAAGATAAGTATAACACAAAAACCATACAGTTGGAATCAAATTAAGCAATCCCGCACTTATAAACCGCGTACCTCTGTGCCGGGACAGAAATCGCACACACCTCTCCCTTCACAGCCAATTCTAAGTTCTGCCCCGCCAAGAGTTTTTTCCCAGTCAGGTTAAGATTACACGCAAACTCGGCCTCTGTTTTTCGCCCAGATTCGACGTTGATGTATCTTCCTCCCACCCGGAGGAGATAAAGCGCGCGCTCCAATCGTTGGGATGCAGCAGGCTCACTACCACCTGGAATACGCGCGCTTTCTTGGCCTTCATACAGGTGACCGTGCTCAAATTTTCGCCCGCGCTGTGCCCGCCAATCGCCATTTTCTCACGATCTAGGGTGTAATTTTCGGCGTTTTGGTAAACGTGTTCCACCACAGCGTAAATCTGGTTGACGGCAGCGGGGTAGGGAAAATCTGGGGCTTCATCCATATCGGCGGTGCTGAGGGTGAAGCCCCCGTTGTACAGGTCAAACAAGACGAGGGCGATGCCGGGATCCTCAAAGCCGTACCACAGCGTTCTGACTTTGCCAAACTCGGTATCCACAAAGACTTCGTCGCGCAGGGGGTGCGCTTTTGCGTGCTTGAAGATAGATTGGACTTTCATACCAACCGTTGCGGCTTTGCAAAAGCGTTTTCCTTTTTTGATGGCTTGCTGATGGGTTATGGTGCGTGGCATTTTTCACCTCACGGGACAAGGATGTCACCATGTTACATCACCCCGTTGAGCCAGTCAAAAAGAGTGACCGCCGACGGCCGTTAGGTACATTCTGGTAGAGCAGGTTAGCTGGACTGACGCAACAAGCCAAGCGGTGGACGCCATAAACCGGCGGCGCGATCCCCTATTTATCAAAGCACATGGCTTGGCATGGTGGTTTACAGACAGATTCCCGATTTTTTCTTTGTTAACAAAGGCTCTTTACGACAAAGAAAAAGGGGTCACCAGTTGTAAAAGGTGCGCTCGCACACATAGGCTTGCGTGCAGGCGCCCGCCACGTCGTCCGTGGCTTCCCATACCTCAAACAATGAGCGCCGTTGTTGCGCAGTAGTACGCGGAAAGTAAGTTCGTTTCTTGTCCATAGTATAGCGTCTTACACTGGTTAGGCCAAATGTTCAAATTGTACCATGTCACTGACTACTACATAAATTATCACAATTCCTTTCCGTTGTAAATCAATTTTAGTTGCTTGTTTACGGATTTTACGCCTTTTAACCATTGCTCTAAATCCTGCAAATCGATTTCGTCAGAGAAAAGAGTTGGCTTAATTTTACCTTCTACGGTTGTTCCTGTGAAATTTTCCTGATTTTCTCTAGTTTCGTCCTTATCCAATTGGCCGTCTTTGTAATGTTTTGTATGTGCTTTCTCTGCCTCATAAACTGTGACGACCAATTCACAGCAAAGTGAATTAATTAGAGATATTCCGATTGTATGCAGTTGTATCGGCGTGTCAGTGTCTAAACCAAAAGGGTATTCCAAATGTGAATAAACAAGTTTTAAATAGGGCAATCCATTTATCGTCCTGTGGATTGCATGTCCTCTGCCATCATCGCTTATTCGAAACGAGTGATTCTGAACGTCAATCTTTATTGACGTCGCGTTTCCCGATTGGTATTCGGCTAAATGGTACAAAAACAGAGCGCGTAAGATTGGTGTTATCATATTTATCGCTTTATTCCTCTCTACATTGATGTGTCTGTTATTTCTTGCGTTTGGCTTGAGACTATCTGCCGCTTAACAAGCCGCGCGTTAAGCGGATTGATTGCGGGTTAAACGTCAATACCGCTACCCACTGAGTTGTCCAGTTGCATTATAGCTGCTTACCGTATTCACGACCAGCAGTTCCGCTTTTGACCACAATAAGTCTATCGCTTCAGCAGCTTCCGCTACCTCATATTTGAACTTGCCTGTCAAATGTCTGTGAAATTCAGCTAGGATGAAATCCGAGACAACGAGTTCATGATTCCGTATGCAATGGTCAAGCAAATCTTGGTGTCCAGGACGATTCTCATGAGACGAGATCAAATACATCCTGATCGGTGTATATCCCCTGCGCCCGCGCTTTGGTTACCATCCGGTCACGAAGGAGTCGCAATTTACGAAAGAAGAGAAATTCTTCAAGCGCCGAGCTAATCAACTCATTGCGAGAAACACCCTCTTCTTGTATGACACTATCTAAAGCTAATTTTACCTCTGTTGGTAAAGTAATGGTCATTACATCTTCCATAAACCATCTCCATCCTTGAACTTGGATAAGCTAAGTATAGCACAAAAACCATACAGTTGGAATCAAATTAAGCAATCCCGCACTTATAAACCGCGTACCCCTGTGCCGGAACAGAAACCGTGAACGCATCCCCCTTCGCCACCATCTCCAAGTCCTGCCCCGCCAATAGCTCTTTCCCGGTCAGATCAAGATTACACGCGAACTCGGCTTCCGCTGGCCAGTTGGCCGGATTCAGGATGACCAGAATCACTTCATCACCTGCCGCGCGGGCATAGATGAAGGGGTAGACGTTTTCCTGGGCGAAGACGGGCACAAATTCAGCGTAGGCGGCCAATGCCTTTTCTTGTTTTTTCAGTTGGATGAGTTTCCTGACTCGGTTCAACAGGGAGTCAGGGGCGCGTTCCTGTTCGGCCACATTCGGGAAGTTCTCGGCGTCGTCTACCGGGAGGTACAGCTTATCCGCCGTGGCGGTGGAGAAACCGGCGTTCTTTGCTTTGGCCCATTGCATGGGTGTCCGCGCGCCGGCCCTCGGCTTGTATGCGCCTTCCACATGTGGTAAATCAGAGGATAACTGCCGCATACCGATCTCATTGCCGTAATAGATAAAGGGGACGCCCGGCATGGTCAACAGAAAGGCGAAGATCATCTCCAGTTCATTGTCCGTGCGCTGGTTAGCCAATCGAGCCAGGTCATGGTTGCCCAGCGGAAGGGAGATATAGCCCTTATCCCGGGTTGCCAGATATTGCTTGAGGTATTTTTGCAAGAAGTTGGCGATATTCCCTTTGCCCTCTTGATCAAAAAAGCTGTGACCTTCGGAACGGCCGTTGAGGATACGCCAACTTTCCTTTTGGAGGAGATCGTTGTAGCCGTCGAACCAATGATGGAAATCCACATGAAAACACCCATCCAAAGCCGACTCAGGATAGGACCACTCCGCGATCATAAAGCCTTGCGGGTATTCGGTATCAAAGATATGGCGAATTTCCCGCCAGAAGCTCTTGGTCCCCTCCTCACTGGGTGCGGAAAAACTGGTCATCGCCCTCTATGTTCTCTGATTTAACCAGAGCGCCGGCCATATCCGCCCGGAAGCCATCCGCCCCCATGTCCATCCAGAACCGCACTACCTTTATCAATTCCTCGCGCAGCGCCAGCATATCGGGATGATCCATCGGTAACTGCCAGGGACGCCGGGAATTCGCAAAGCCGAAGTTCAGCGCAGGCTGGCACCGATAAAAGTTACGCATGAATTGCCCATCCCGGCGGGCATAGCCCTGGATAAACTTGTCCTTAAATGCCTCCGGCGCGGGTTCCCAGGTGCTTTCCGTCCAGATGTACCAGTTGGAATAGGGATTCTTTTCCTGTTTGCAGGATGCCTTAAACCAGGGATGTTCAATGGATGTGTAGCTGGCCACGAAATCAAACAGCACCTTCAACCCGCGTTGGTGCGCTTCGTCAAAAAGACGCTTGGCGTCTTCATTGGTGCCATATCGGGGAGCAACCTGGGTGTAATCGGAGATATCATAGCCGGCATCGTAGAATGGCGAGGCAAAGAAAGGATTGATCCAGATACCGTCCACGCCGAGACTTTTTACGTAATCCAATTTCTCGATAATGCCCTGCAGATCGCCGATGCCGTCCCCGTTGGAATCGTAAAAGGTTTGTGGATAGATCTGATAAAAAACCGCGTTGTGAATCCATTCCGGGCCAGGCGGGATCGTATATTTTCCGGTGATTTTTATTTTTGACATGTTGCCGACCTCCTGTTAAAGTCTCTAGTTATTTTCTCCCATACTTTTGAACCCTCTGTTGTGGGAGATGAATTTTCATTTGATTATGCGGGCCAACGGCCTACACATACAGGGCTACCAAACGGGACATACTCACGCTTGATGCCATAGAAAACACTATAAATTACTCTTCTCTAAATTTCAAGCAACATTTACTTGAAAGGCACATCATCATCTGTTAGCCGGGCACATCCGCCGGCAGTCCCTGCAAGTAATCGCCCATCAACGGGCACAGGCGTCGGTAGTGTTGGTAATGTACCCGGTAGCGCTGGTGTAGGGCTAAAATCCGGCTCAAACGTCCGCCCCGATTTGACCCTCGCGGCCACGCCCTGCGCGTAATCCGCGGAAATTCCGCTCCCACCAGCTAAAATTTAACATCATTTTCATTCGATTTTTTCATAAATCGCGGCTCATTCTTCGTTGCCTTTCTCGCGCCAGTGATATAGTCTCCTAAAATGGTAAGTTCATTTCTTCATATAGGTTGGCATAAGCAAGGTGTTCGTCAAGCAATACACGAATAGTATAAGTATGCATAGGAAGCGGAAATTTTAAATGAAGCGTACCCTCTATTTGATAGTTATCAACTTCAAGGGTCGGGGACTCAGGTAAAGATTCTCCAAGATAAACCCGTAACAGAAATGGCCCTGGAGATTGCGTGTCAGGAGAAAAGTGGAAAACAACTCTATCTGAATAGAATTGCGCTTTTTCAACAAAAGTATGGCGACGATAGAAAAGTGTACTACGAGTTGTGGCGGCAACTTTATTTTGGTAACACTTCGCTAGATCAACGGGCAAAAGGTGTAGCAGCATTTCACGCTCTGCTTCAGAACGACAACAAATGTATCGCAAAGCACTCAAATTCAATTTTTTAGGAAGGATGATTTCAGCATGGCGATGAAAAACTATATCGCGACTTTCAAGAGAGTGATCTATCCGACTATTATGATAAATTTGTTTCCAGGGCAATGATGCTAAATCAACAGCAGTAGAAAAAATCTGCGCCCTACCAGAAGCACCTAAATTCCCATTTGAAAACTGACAATTATCCTGAGACAAGACTTCATAAGCACTGAATAAAAAGAAAACCGGCACTGGGCAGTGAGCCTCTGGAAATTTCGATCTTGCCAGGGATGTTTTCGAATAGATACCTTCCGCATAGTATTGTGTAGGAGTTTGGGGGCGAAAATACAAACGCACACAATCTTTAGTATTAACGTCTGTTCCAGCTAATACTGAAGGACTACCGCTGCTAACGAAAGATTGACCGGTTTTCTCCAGATGTTCACGGCTATACAAATAACCAGCTTTCAAAATCTTAATTGCGTTGCGAATATCCGTGTAATGGAAAACAAATTGGGGCCACCAACTTCTTTCAGTGCGACGTACCCAATCCTGCTTTTGCAAATTGTTCAGGAACTGCTTTATGTGTTCTGCGTCTGGCTTTAACCCCATAGCATAACTCGACTAAAGTTGAAACAAAGACATCTGAACAGAAGGGTTCAGCGCCTCAGGCTTGCGGTCAAATGCAGATGGTAACACTTGCAAACCTGTAATAACTGAATTCGTTAGCTTGTCAAAGTTCTCAGTTACATGCACTGGAGCAATATAATCCAGTTCAGCGAAGATAGGAATGAGATATGATACCTGCCTGTCAATGCCCGGTGCAATATGCCGCATAGAGAAACCATACGTACGCAGTTGTTGCCAAAATGCCATTAAAGTTTCGTAGTGAATAACGTAATTTTGGCTTCCTGTAACAATCCTTAATTCTAAGGCGTCTTCACATATCTGCGCCTCAAATGGTCTCTGTTTAGAGAGCGTTTTGAACTCACTCTTTGTTCGTAATAGACTTAGTAGATCATCCCACACTTCAGAAAAAGGTAAAGTGGTAGGCTCGGTGCGTAACCACTCTTTCATCTTTTCAGGATTCAAATGCTCAACAAATTGACTGGTACGTCCCGGATAAATAAAAATGTCTATCGGCAATGTCTCTAGGTACTTTTTCATTAAAGGTTGCACTTGATCCCGGAAATCCAGTTGCCCATTCCCACAACCGAGTGCAGGAAAAGCTATGCTATGGATACCTAGATCACTATAACTCGCCACAAATTTTCTCAGACCAATCTCAATATACTCAACACGCGAAGGCTGGCACCAGTGCTGCTTCGTTGGAAAATTCAACACCCATTTATTGGGGCTTTTATACAACCATAACATTCCAACTTTAAATTCGCCGGTCTCACACATATCACGATATTGCTTATACATATCAGGAAATAGCTTTTTGAAGTCTAAAGCAATACCACACCCCATCACCCCAACAGTATTGACCGTATTGACCAGAACTTGTGCGGGGGACTGAAATAGATTGCCTTTCACATAAAGTATCATAGTATCTACTCCCGTATAAAATCGAACAACTGTTTCAACTCTATTGTACTATACTTTAAGGCTTTTTAATCACCAAGTTCAAGCCGAAAACGATCCTGCCCAGTCTTCAGAATTGGGAGGTTATTTAGTTTTCGGCTCTAAGCGCACTTTAAAGAACTGTGTGATATTGTCCAATGATTGAACCGCTTGGGCAAGGATAGATACAACTGCCACACATGCCACATACACGGAGTTTCATCGTCAGTGTGAGCGTCAAATTCCCACCCGCCGAATCGCCGGCCACCGCTCAATTTATTTAATTCTGTAACTTGGTGCCACGTTCGCCTACAACTGTCATAAAGCCATCGAGTAGAGATTTGAAGAAATCTTCTAACTGCGTTAAGAGGTGCTGACCGGGATTGTTGAAGGCCACCCTCTACTCCCCTACGCTCCTGTTCCCGTGACCTCCAGCACCACAATCTCCGGTGGACAGAGAAAGCGGACGCGAGGGGCGTTACCTAATCCTTCCATACCTAATCCTCGACTGACATAGAGGGTGGTGGCGCCTACCGTATAGCGTCCCATTTCGTATTGTTTGCCATACGCGGAGGCTGTCACAATCGCCCCGTAAAAGGGCACCCGGATCTGTCCACCGTGGGTGTGTCCGGCTAGATAGAGGTCAATACCCGTTTCGGCGGCGGTTTCGATGAGATCGGGTGTATGGTAAAGCAGTACGGTGGCAGCTCCTCCGGGAACGTGGGTATGTAATTCTTTTAAGGCAGCACGGTCACGCGCGCGGGTGTAGTTGCTGACGCCTAATAGATAGAAATCAGTTCCATTAATTGAGATAGGCTGTAGCGCATCGTCCAGGACTTTGATGTTGTCCAACCCATCGAATAAGGCGGCCATTGCGTCTGGCGTATCCACTGTACCGATAACGGCATAAACGCCGTAGGGAGCATGTAGGTGAGTCAAGAAATCCCGGGTATCGCGCCGTGTAATGGGATCGTTGAGATGCCCGAGATTAAGATAGTCGCCGGTTAGCACAATCAAATCGGGTTCCAGTGCCGTGACCGTATCTAAGATAGCGCGCTCGCGTTTTGTGGTGTACTCAATGTGCGGATCGGTCAAGTGGACGATGCGCAGAGAACTGCCGGTGGGGAGTGTGGGAATGTCGACGCGGATTTCGGTTACAGTAAGCCGGAACGGTTCGATGTAAAGCCCCCAGACCTCGCAGGCCAAAATGCCCAAATTTAAACCCCAAAGCAGGATCAGCCCTACTTTCGCGCTTTTGACCGTTGGCACGTGTGCCAGGCGTTGAACGAGCGCCAGAGACATAGAAAGTATCCAACGGACCCCCGTAATGCCTAACAGGGGCACACCTACTGACCCAAAGGAAAGTCCCAGTATGGGTAAGAGCGCGAGCAGGCCCCAGTCCAGCACACCGAAAACCAGGATGGCAAGCGCAGGGAGAGAAAGACGTTTATCTTCCTGTCTTTGGTTGAGCGATGGTATTGCCCAAACGCGAGATGCCACCCACGCCGTCCCCAATAAAAATATGGCGGCCAACAGTAAATGTTGACCCTGCCCGTCTATATTCCATAGACTGCTTGTAAGCGATCTTAGTTGTGTCAGTGCCATCGTATAACCTCTCTAAAGTAAAGTGTTATGATTATAGCCGGAATTCACTCCTCAGAGTGCGGCGTATGGCTCCGAATTTCACTCCGACTTTTTAGAGGAATAACCCATGAACGCGGTGTGTTCACCAGCAGTAGGATGAAAATTTAATCCGTAATTAGTTATTCGTAATTCGTAATTCGCTATTTTCAAGGGAATAACCCATTAACGCGGTGCGTTCACCAGCAGTGGAATGAAAATTTAATCCGTAATTCGTAATTCGCTATTCGCTATTCGCTATTTTCAAGGGAATTACCCATTAACGCGGTGCGTTCACCAGCAGTGGAATGAAAATTTAATCCGTAATTCGTAATTCGCTATTTTCAGAGTCGTCCCAACACAAAACCGGGGGTTGCGTTACCCCCGGTTTTGTCATTCAGAAGGAGGAGAATCTTTGTCCCAAAGCTAACTCTAGTGTAGCAGAGGTTAATGGGGACGCTTGACGTAACCTTGACGCTTTGCTTATGGAATACCTATAAATTCTCACTACCCATCTTTGAGTGTCAACGGCGACTTGAGTGCCACAATTTTGCTCAAGTCTTTGACCAGTTGATTCAAAGTTTCGACATAACTGTCTACGTAATCTTGCGCTAATGTGTGTGCCAGAGTATCCTCTTTCAGTTCCAACAGTGGAGATATAAAAGGACGAAAATCGCGCAGGCTGATGTGCATCGTTCCGGTGTTATCGGTGAGAACACCCCAGACGAGGGTTTTGGTTTCGCCGTCATCCTTGGCGCTGGTAAAACGGTGTAATGTACTCCCCCGAGCGACACAGCCTACGTTGGAGAAGACTTCGTTACCTTTGATGATTTCGTTGAGCACACTGAAACGTTGGGGAATCGTATCCAGCAGATGTTGCATCGAGGGGGGGAGATGCCCTAACAGGCGGATGGTGGCGGTGTTGAAACTTTCTCCACGCATAGTGATGCTTTTGAGCGTGTCAAGGAGTTCCCCAAAGGCTTTGAGATACGCCAACAGTTCGCGGCGCGAGCGATCAAATGCTTGCCAATCTGTCGCTGTCTGGGTAGCGCGATAGGCAGCGTAGCGGTCTTTTGTCGTGGTGAACAGTGTCCCGATTTCTGTGAGTGGATTACGGAAAGTTGTAGGGAAGAGGCGTTCGCTGGGAGCGACGTTGGAGGCATCCATTGGGATGAGCAACGCCGGGTTAGTTTCTCGTGATCCTTGTAGCCATTGTTTCCACGCACTCTCGACACTTTTGACGGCCGCGGGGGTCGCCCGGGTGCGGAATGTGCCCAGGGACTGTTCGACGCGATAAGAAGGGCCGTAAGCGGTGGCATGCAGGAAACGGGCCAGGAGTAACAGATCATTGATAGTAAGATGAACGCCACGTTGTTTGAGCCATTTGCGCAGCCGGAAAATCTGCTCAAGATCGGCGCGGGTGGATTCGGCAGTGGCTTCGTTATGCCGTGCAAGTTTGGACGGTAGGCTTGTTGGATTATGGAGTTGCAGACTGTGAATGGGCGGTGCAGAAGTAGAGATGGACAGGGGGGCCAATTGCCGGTATGCCATTATCGCATTGTGAGTAGTGATTTCGGCAATTGCCATACCCCACATACCATCAAAGAAGATGTGGGATTGATCAAATACGACGCTGCGGTCGGTGCGAAAAATTGTTAGCGCGTGATCATTGATGCCGCGATGGTCGCGGCGGAGAGTGGCAAGCGGCGGAGCGGCAGAGCGCATATCCCAATTAATGAGGATGGGGGCTTGGCGGAGCCGGTCGAGTTCGCGCTGAGTCGCAACAGGCAGCGCGGCGCGCAGTCTCACTTGTTCTGCGCGAGGACTTTCCGCGAGAAAAATATCGAGTGTTGATGGGGGCGTTGTTGGTGTATGAGTGAGAACAGCATTGACCCATGCCAGCACGGTTTCTGGTGTGGGAGGACGCAAGGTTCCCATCTTTTGCTTTGGCCCGTTTCCCTTTCCTTGATAGTAAACATCTCCATTGTTGTTGACGATAAGCGGATTTTGATAGGCATCGCACAAAGTGGTCTCATTGAGTGCGTAAAGGGGAGTTGGGGATCCCCCGGTTGACGGATCTAGGACGACTCCTCTGCCAACGGTAGCCGTATAGCACAACGGGCTACCCTGTTCATCTCGTTGACAGGCAGGGAGCAAATAGGTATGCCCATGCCAGATGAAACCGATGGCCGCGCGCCACAGAGGAATGGGGCATTTACGCTCTATGTGTAACTCAGGTGTGAGTGTAGCCAGGAAACTCATCTGTGCCAGGTAGTGCGTTAACTGTGTTGCTTCTTGTTCTGCATAGCGTTGGTGGACGAGCGGTTGTAATTGCGGGGGCAGAGCCTGAAATCGAGAGATTATAAACTGATTAAAGACTGTGCGCCGGTGGGTAAGATATGGGGTGTCCGGCGGAGCAGTATAGGGACGAGCCCGGTTCCAGTCTTGTACCAGGGTGTTAAGGGGTGGTTGGGTATGGAGATTGGCCTCCATAGCAACCTTATGCAGCGTGTGCAATAGCACCTTTTCACGCCAATCGGTGGCCAGGATATCTTCGTAAGTATACAGCAGGGCTAACGCGGCAGTAACCCACGCGGCTGCCGCGTGCGGTTCGGAGGCGTCAGGGGGCAGGGCCTGGTGAAATCCCAGAGTTTCATTGCTGTGACGGGCGGTGTCTTCCCGCACGCCGAATTCCAGATAAAATTGCCATGTACCCTGGGGAAAAGCGGCGGTTATATCTTTTCCCGCCAGACGCAGTAGTTGTTGGTAGGCATAGAGGACGATGGCCGGACCGGCGATAAACATACCATACAGACCCTTTGGCAATAAACTAAGCCCGCGCATTAACGCGCCGATGTCTTGGTTTACCTGATCGGACGCGAGCTTACGGCCCTTAAACTTGACCAATCCGCTAAGGATGAAGGCGGGCAAATTACCCGCGGGTAGTACGCGCGCTATTTCATGTTGGATAGCCTGGATTTCGGGCAAGGTGAGTTCGGTGAGTTGCATGAGGGTCTGTTCGTCAATTTCCACCAGTGCAGCCAGGGTCGTTTGCTGCGCATGTGCTAACGCTTCATTTTGTTCGTCGTTATTGAGTTCAATTTGGGTTGTCATTATCTTTTTGTAGTTGTTCGCCGTTAACAACACAACGAAAACCTAAATTAGAGCCTTTGGCCGGGCGGTCAACGGCGGTGCTTTCTGGTTCGCCAAAGTCGCGGTGCGTCGCGCGCAGTTGGCGTTCGTAATTGGTGTGCGAGGCATAGGAGCCGCCGCGCATCACGCGATGACGGCCAGATTCCGGACCGGTGGGATCGGAGGGTAGGTCAGGAGTGGCGTAATAGTCTTCATCATACCAATCTGCAACCCACTCCATGACATTGCCTGCCATGTCCAAAATATTGTAGGCGCTCGCACCCCCTGGAATACTGCCCACGGCAGCAGTTGTGCTGCCAATGTGAGCATAATTCTGCACGCCATTTTCGAATGGATCGGTATCCCCCCAGGGATAGCGACGTTTGGCACCGGTAGCCGGATCCCACGACGCGGCCTTTTCCCATTGCGCCTCGGTGGGAAGTTGTACATCCCATCCCGTTTCACCGGCTACCCATTGGCAGTAGGTAGCGGCTTGTTCCCAACTGATGAAGGTGATGGGATGATTGCCGTAGGTAGGATTATCGTAAGCGGCGCGGGTGATAGGAGCCTCGCATCGTCCTGCTTCCACACATTGACGATATTGATCGGTGGTGATCTCAGTTTCATCCATCCAGAAGTCACTTACCATAACTTCATGTTGAGGTTTTTCACGGTCCAGAGCGTCAGTATCATCATCCGTTGCACCCATTAGGAAAGAGCCTCCGGGCACAAAATGTATGACCATCCCGTCAAACTCCCGCACTTGGGCCGCACCTGGGGCCAGTGTAGGTGTTGGCGTCGCGGTAGGGGGTAGAGTAGCGGTCGGTGTAGGTGACGGCGTAGGAGATGAAGTAGCGGTTGGTGTTGAGGTCGCCGTGGCGGATGGTGTGGGGGATGGGAGGCGTGTTGGGGTATGGGAGGGAAGCGGCGTGGGAGTAGGTTGTGGTGATGGGAGGGGTGAAGGTGTAAGTGTAGGGGCTATCAGACCAAGCTGTTGGGGTAGGTTAGTATAACGGAAAACAAAAAACCCGCCTGCCGCCAGGAGAATGAAAATGATAAGTCCTATCACCCAGGAAAAGCGATGTTGGCGGGGCCCGCGTTCTGTAG